>NZ_JBDJAV010000053.1:0-58882 GCF_039649625.1 Plantactinospora sp. ZYX-F-223
GACCACCACGACCACCACCCTCCAGCTAGGCAACCGCGCTTACTGTAACCGTGGTTGCATCGAATGGTCCAGTGGTCGGCGTGCATGCGGCGGTCACCCTGTTGCATCCAGCGAAATCCACAACGCTGGCCGGCCCTAACGCGACGACTCCAGCGCCGAGCTGACCATGTCCACCCAGTCGTGCGAATGCGACACCGGTCGACGCCGTAACCGACGCACCACCTGGCCCCGCTGTCGGGATGGTCATCCCCGGTCTGGTGATCATCGCGATGTGCGTGACTGCGGCGCTCGCGCCGCACCTGCTTCTGTTTGCGCCCAATGTTTCTGGCCACACCAGTGGGCGGGACAGCCAAGGTCCTCGCGGTGTTGTCCGGGGCGATGTGCAGGATGACCTGCTGCATGGCGAGCCGCTGATAGGCGTAGATGGTCATGAGTCGCACGGCGCGGGTGGCCAGCCCCTGTCGGCGGTGGTCGCGGCCGATGGCGTAGGCGAGTTCGGTGATGCGGCCGTGTGGGTGTCGTCCGTGCGGGCCGGTCGGAAGAGCAGGATCTCGCCGAGGGCGGTGTGTCCGTCGGTGGCGATGGCGAGTTGGATGCTGCGGCCTTCGGCGCGTTGGGCGCGGGCCTGGTCGAGGTAGGTGCGGGCGGTCAGGTCGAACGGTGCGCGCAGCGGGATTCATCGGTCGACGTCGAAGTCGTTGAACAGCTCGACCATCACGGGTAGGTCCGCGTCGGTCCATTCCCGCAGGTGTAGGGCGAGGCCGGACAGGCGGACGGTGGTGGACAGGCGGCTGTGGTCGGCCGGTGGGATGGTTACGGGGTCCGCTGTTGGCGCTGGTTGGCCGCGCGACGCCAGGCGGCGTCGCGCAGGAGGCGTAGGCCGTTGAGGCCGACGATGATGGTGGAGCCTTCGTGGCCGGCGACGCCGAGTGGCAGGGGCAGGGTGCCGGCGAGGTCCCAGGTGACCAGGACGGCGATGAAGGTGCCGGCGATGACGAGGTTCGCGCTGACGAGCCGGCGGGCGCGGCGGGCGAGGGCGATGACGGCGGGCAGGGTGGTGAGTTCGTCGCGGGTGATGACCGCGTCGGCGGTGTCGAGGGCGAGGTCGGATCCGGAGCGGCCCATGGCGATGCCGACGTGGGCGGTGGCGAGGCCCGGTGCGTCGTTGACGCCGTCGCCGACGACGGCCACCCGCCCTCCGCGGGCCTGTAGTTCCTGCACCATGCCGACCTTGTCCCGCGGCAGCAGGCCGGCGCGGACGTCGGTAATACCGACCTCGGCGGCGAGCCGGGCGGCGGCGCGTGGATTGTCGCCGGTCAGGAGCTGCGGCGTCGTTCCGGTCAGGGCGGTGAGTCGGGCCACCGTGTCGGCGGCGCCGGGGCGGACCTGATCGGTCAGGCCGAGCAGCCCGGCGGGTACGCCGTCGACCCGGACCACGATCGCCGTGCGGCCGGTACGTTCCAGCTCGTCGACGGCGGCGCGTGCCGTGTCGTCGTGCCCGGCACGGCTGTCGGTTGGTCGGCCGACCTCGATGTGATGGCCGTTGACCCGGGCGGCGACGCCGCGTCCGGGTGTGGAGGTGAACGCGTCGGCGGCAGGGATCGGAACACCGGCGTCGTGGGCGGCGGCGACGATCGCCCGGGCGAGGGGGTGCTCGGACGGCTTCTCCACGGCGGCGGCGAGGGCGAGCAGGTCGCGGGCATTGATCGTGGCGCCACGAAGCGGGCGGACGTCGGTCAGCTGCGGGATGCCGGTGGTGAGAGTGCCGGTCTTGTCGAAGGCCACCCGGGTGACGGTGGCGAGTTGTTCCATCACCACGGCGGATTTCACCAGCACGCCGTGCCGTCCGGCGTTGGCGATCGCGGACAGCAGGGGCGGCATGGTGGCCAGGACCACCGCGCACGGCGACGCGACGATCATGAAGGTCATCGCCCGTAGCAGCGTCGGCTCGAACGGCGCGCCGAACGCCAGGGGGATGACGAACAGGGCGATCGTGGCGGCGACCATTCCGACCGAGTACCGCTGTTCGACTTTCTCGATGAACAGTTGAACTTTGGCTTTGGTGGCGCTGGCCTCGGTGACCATCGTGGCGATCCGGGCGACCATCGTGTCGGCGGCCGGTCGGGTGACCCGCACCCGCAGCGCTCCGGTGCCGTTGAGGGTGCCGGCGAAGACCTCGGCACCGGCCGTCTTCGTCACCGGTAGCGGCTCGCCGGTGATGGTGGCCTGGTCGACCTCGCTGGCGCCGTCGACCACCTCACCGTCGCCGCCGATCCGTTCCCCGGGTCGGACCAGGATGATGTCGCCGACGCGTAGGTCGGCGGCCTCGACGGTCTCCTCGCCGGTGGCGGTGAGCCGGGTGGCGGTCTCCGGGGCCAGGTCGAGCAGGCTGGCCACGGAGTCCTCGGTGCGTTTGGTCGCGATCGCCTCCAGCGCGCCGGAGGTGGCGAAGATGACGATGAGTAGGGCGCCGTCGAGGACCTGCCCGATCGACGCCGCGCCGACGGCGGCCAGGACCATCAGCAGGTCGACGTCGAGCTTGCGCTGCCGCAGCGCCTGCAAGCCGGCCCAGCCGGGTTCCCATCCGCCGGCGGCGTAGCAGGCCAGGTACAACGTCCACCACAGCCAGTCGGGCCCGCCGGTGACGTGGGTGAGCAGGCCGAGGAGGAACAGACCGGTTCCGGCGGCGGCCCAGCGGACCTCCGGCAGCGACCACATGCTGGTGCGCCGCGGACCGCGTAGCCCTGGGCCGGCTGTCCGGGCGGGCGGCGGCGCCGATGGATCCGCAAGACTCGTCGTCACCCAGAAAGCATATATGCGCAGACATGCAGATACGCAAGCAGCTAGGTAAGGGCTATGCTCTGGCCATGCATACGTCGATGCCGGATTTCGACATGCCCAACGAGGAGCAGGTGCACCTGGCGGCCGAGACGTTCCGCCTACTGGCCGACCCGACCCGGATCAAGGTGCTGTGGGCGCTACTGCAGGGCGAGTCGTCGGTGGCCTGCCTCGCCGAACTCGCCGGCGCCGCCCCCACCGCCGTCAGCCAGCACCTGGCCAAACTCCGGCTCGCCGGCCTGGTCAAAGGCCGCCGCGAAGGAACATTCGTCTACTACTCCGCAGCCGACGAACACGTCCGCGGCCTGCTCCGGCAAGCTCTCTTCCACGCCGACCACATCGACCGCGACCTGCCCGACACCCCCGGACACCCGATAGCGCCAACGATCAGCGCGACCCACAACCGCGGCAGCGGCAGGGTGTAGGCATCAACGCCGCTGAGAACATCGCGAAGTCTGGCGCAACCCACCAGGCGGCGCGACGCCAGCGGAGAAACCGTCAGCGCGACGTACGCGCCCGACGAGGCGACAGGTTCGATGATCAGCAAATTCGCCAGTCGCGACCAGGCGCTATCGGCTCCACAGGTGTACGAGGGCGGCATTGAACCTATCCGAGGCGGCGGCCGGGGCGCCCACCGGTCACGGCCGAGGTGCGGGAGTTGGTGCTGCGGCTGGATGGGAACAACTCGACCTGGGGATGCCGGCGTATCCAGGGCGAGTTGGCGGGCGGGGCCAGCACGGTCTGGGCGATTCCGACTCGGGCTGGTGTGGGCCCGGCACCACGGCGGGCGGGATCGACGTGGACAAGTTTCTCACCGCGCAGGCCAAAGGCATCCTGGCGTGCGATTTTCTGCAGGTCGACACCATCGGCCTGACTCGCATCTCCGTACTGTTCCTCTTGGAGATCGCGACCCGCCGGGTACACCTGCTGGGGGCCTCGACCAACCCAACCGGTGACTGGGTGGTGCAGCAGGCCCGCAACCTGATGCTGGACCTGGGGGAGCGGGCCCACCGGTTCCGGTACCTTGTCCGGGACCGGGACCCCAAGTACACCGCCATGTTCGACACCGTCTTCCAGGCCGAGGGCATCGAGGTGCTCCGAACGCCACCACAGGCTGCCCGGGCGAACGCGTTCGCGGAGCGCTGGGCGCGCACGCAGCCGGGTCTTGCCACGTCATGGCAGGTCTCGGCGGACGGCCGCACGGTCGACTTCGAGTTGCGGCCCGGCGTGGAGTTCCACGACGGCACGCCGTTCGACGAGCAGGCCGCGAAATGGAACCTCGAACGCTGGATCGGCAAGGAATCCCACGACTGGCTGGCCGCGTCGAAGATCATGACGAAGGTCGAGGCGCCCGGGCCGCTGAAGCTGCGCTGAGCCTCGATCGCGCCTATCACCCGCTGCTGCAGGAGCTGACGTTCACTCGACCGCCCGGTTTCCTCAGTCCCAAGGCCGTCGACGCCTCCGGAAAATTCACCATGGCGATCGGGACCGGGCCGTGGCAGCTGGACAGCATCTCGACTACGACGGCCGCGCTGGTCCGCAACGACGACTACTGGGGCACCAAGCCGAAGATCGACCGCGTCGAGTTCAGCGTCCGGAAGGATTCACAGACGCGTGTCGCGGCGCTGCGCGCCAGCGAGGTGGACATGCTTGGCGGCAGCTACCCCGCCCCGATCTCGCCGACCGAGGCGGTCACTCTCGGCCGGGACTCGCGGGTCACGGTGCTACACGGCGAGCCGGACATCACCGTCATGCTCGGCTTCAACCGCAACGGTATCGCAGGGGACCGGGCGGCGTGCACCCACCTCCGAGGCCGCTCGTTCGTTCCGTCTCCCTGCGGCCACGTAAGTTCGAGCGGTGCTGACACCAGCCACCCGCCGCTCCGCTGCTAGTTCCTCATTGCTTCTGGCCTTTGCTGCGGGCGCCGTCGTCGGGGTCCTCGGCGGCATGATTGGCCTCGGTGGCGCTGAGTTCCGGCTACCCCTGCTGATCATGCTGTTCGGGTTCGCCGCCCTGCAGGCGGTCATCCTCAACAAGACACTCAGCCTGGTCGTGGTCCTCACCGCCTTGCCCGCCCGCCTCGCCGCAGTGCCCTTCTCCGCGCTGGTCCCGCACTGGACCGTGGTGCTCAATCTGCTGGCCGGCAGCCTGGCCGGCGCCTGGGTCGGCGCATCCTGGGCCACCCGGATGCGCTCGTCGACCCTCTACCGAATCCTGGCCGTGCTCTTGGTACTGATCGCCGCAGCGCTGATCACCAATCACGCCGGCAGGCTCGGGCACCTCACGCTGGCCCCGGCAGCGGTCATCGCGGCCGGCGTGGTCGCCGGCTTCTTTATCGGCGTCGTAGCCGCGATCATGGGCGTCGCCGGCGGCGAGCTACTGATTCCCACGATCACGCTGCTGTTCGGCACCGATATCAAAATCGCGGGAAGCCTGTCCCTGGCAGTGTCGCTCCCGACAATGCTCGTCGCGTTCGCCCGTTACAGCCGCGACGGCAGCTTCATCGTTCTGCGTCGCTACGTGCGCCTTACCATCGCCCTCGCCGTCGGTTCGATCGCCGGCACCATAGTTGGCGGCCTGCTGCTCGGCGTGGTTCCCGACGCGATCCTCGTCCCGGGCCTCGCCGCGCTACTGGTGCTCTCCTCGATCAAGGTCTGGCGCCACGCGACGGCCGAGTGACCACCCTAGATGCTTTGGGACGCGCCGGTCTCCGCAGCCTGAACACTGGGGCCGGTTCGCCTCCGCCAGGATCCGGGCAGTGGGTACGGACGCCGGCCGTGGACCTCGGAGACTGGGCCGGCGGGGTGTCGCTTGTTGTTCGGGCGCTGTCGAGGGCGGTTGCGTCGAACCCGCTTCCTGATCTTTTCGTGGATGCGTCGGCTGCGGCAAGGACGAGCCGGGCGGTGGCGTCGGCGCACTTACGCTGGGCGAACAGTAGAACGCGCCCGGCGAACTCACCGTGATTTAGCCCTCGTTTCACCGGCCCACCGGCGGCGTTGCTGTAACGATGCAAGACGTGGGAACTGCGGAAACTACGACGCCTGCCATCTCGCCCCTTGCTGGTGAGCCGATCAAGCGTGCCGATGCCGAGCGGCTCGCGGGAGTGCTGAAGGCATTCGCCGACCCAGCCCGGCTGCGACTGCTCAGTCTGATCCAGTCCGCTCCGGAGGGCGAGGCGTCGGTGACCGACCTCACCGCGCCGCTCGGGCTTTCCCAGCCGACCGTGAGTCATCACCTTCGGATCCTCACCGAGGCTGGCCTGCTCGAGCGGGAAAAGCGCGGCGTCTGGGCGTACTACCGCTTGGTGCCATCCGCGATCGCGGCGATCGCCGACCTGTTGACGCCGCCCCGCAAGCGGGCGACGAAGAAGACCCGCTGACCGGCAGCGTCGAAGACCGGCCCTCGCCAACTGTGTCCCGGGACCTGCCGACGTTCTGTGATCAACACGAGTCAGGAAGCCGATCTTCTCTATCCGCCAGCGTTCGCCACGCTAATCCGCTGGCCAGTCCACAGCGCCTGCGGGCGCTCACCTGGCTGACACTTGCCGCCGGACTTGCCAACACCATCTTCGCTCCGACGACCGCCAGTCTGGTGAAGCAGTGGGGCTGGCGGTACACGTACCTGATCCTGGCTGCGGTTCTCGCGGCCGTCACCATTCTCACAGACTGGTGGGGCCTGCGAACGCGTTGAGGACCTTGCCGCCCTGGATCGGCGGGTGGGTCAGCAACGTCGTCAGGGCCACCGCGAGGTGTCCGCGGGCGACCTCCGGTCGCGGTTCGTACTTGTCCCCATCGCCGCGTAGCGACGGATGCACGCACAGGTTGCGGTCCTCCGTTACCAAAACGGCCCCGGTCCTGGAGGAACGCCTACGGTCAGCCGGATCCGCGTGCCTGACCGACCCGGCGGCGGCGTGACGCTCGATGTCCGACTGCCTCCGCCGCGCGAGACGGCCTCCACCGCGGTCGGCATGCAGCTGCTGACCGTTCCTGCGTGAACGGGCGGAGCGGTCCCCGCCCGTTCGTCACGTCTCCTTACGACGGGGTGGCGCCGGTGATGGTGAGCTGATACGGGAACGGATCGCCGACTCCGACCTGCCACATCGTGTAGTTGCGGTGCTGCGACGGTGTGGCAGCGACGACGAGCATCAGGTGCGTCTCACCGCTCTGGAGGCTGAAGTTGGCAGTCTGCCCCGGAGCGAACAGACCGCTGTAGCGTACCGAGAAGTCGCTGCGGACGGCGACCAGCTGGAAGCGCCAGTCCGCGCCCGACAAGGTGGACTGGCCTTGCAACTGGACGCTCACCTGTCCGCCGGTCGGGTTGAGCCGGAAGATGTTGTGCCCGTACTGGTGCGGTGCGTCGCTGCTCGCGATCCGGTACAGGCCGCCACCCTGGCTCTGGAGGGGGTCGGTGTGCAGCGGTCGGTATGCTCCGCCACCGCGCCACAGGTCGCTGCGGATGGCCTGCCCGTCCGAGAAGTCGTACACGACCTGGCGCGACGCGTAGTCGCCGATGAGCTCCGCGAACTCCTGGTGGTCCAGGCCGAGGACGCGTTTGATGGTGTCGATCGGATGCTCGCCCCGCCGCGCCTCGTACCAGAACTGGTTGATGACCTGTGGCCCGTACGTGTCGCGGATCGTGTTGAACAGCATCCAGTCGCCGTAGTACGTCTCCTGGGCGAGCCAGCGGAAGTGCTGGCGGTCGACGTAGTAGCCCGAGCCGACGACGACCTCGGGGCGCTTCATACGGGCCATGTAGTTGGCGTGCGCCTCCCATACCGGCCCGGCCACCGGGTTGCCGTGACCCCAGCCACCGCCGTTGCCGTTTGCGGCGTTGATGTCACTGGCGTAGGACTGGAGGATGTGGTTGAACTCGTGGGATTCGACCCAGTTGTCCCAGGTCTTGTCGTAGGGCAGGCACATGTGTCCGGCCCCGATCTCGTCCTGTCCGGCCCAGTTGGCCCTGGGTAGGAAATTGCCGGACCAGGACCCGCACAGGTACAGGTTGATGCGGTAGTTCGCACCCTGAGTGTGGTCGGCCGGGTCGACCCAGCCGATGTCGTTCACGTAGTAGTCCCAGATCTCCTCCATGTGGTTAGCGACCCACTGGGGGTAGTTGTCGTACCCGCGCTGGCGCCCCCAGGCGACGACGTCAACGGCGTTGCCCCAGCGGACCGTGAAGTTTTCGGACTCGACAGCGTTTCCGGTGTAGGCACCCGCGTCGGTGATGAACCGTGGGACGCGGGACTGCTTGGCCTGCTGGGCCTGCGGGGGTGAGCATTCGGCGGTGACCGCGTAGTCGACCGAGTTGCATGCGGCGGCGTGTGCCGGGGCCGCTGCGACGGCCGCCAGCGGGCCGGCGGCGAGTACTGCGCACGCGGCGCCGACGGCTCCGAGCCGGCGGACGCGCCTTCGCGCTTGCGTGGCTACCATGCCGTGAGGCTCCCTTCTCCAGGTGATTACTTTGGCTTCAACAGTTGGATAATCATCGATGCCGGGTGCGGCGTCATCGGCGGGCGCACCAGGGCTTTCGTCGGCACAGGCCCGGCCGCCGAGGAGGCTGACCGCAAGCACCGGGACGCAGACCCCGGCGGTCAGCGCCATCGGCCGGCCCGGCTGCGTGTGGAAGATTGCGCGTCGCGGCTCCCTTCGGGACACCCCGCCCGACGGTGCCGGGGGCAGAGTCGACTGAGACGGCCTGATGCATGCAGTGCTCGCCCCACACGGCCCTGCGGCTGACCGAAAACCTTTTCGGAAGATCGTACATCAGCGTGTGTCGATGTCAAGGGGTGGCAGGCCTCGCTCCTCCGTCGGACACGGAGCCGAATGGTATGGGCAGGGCCGACAGATCGAGATCGAAAGCTTTTCGGGGCGAAAAATCGATGCGCATCACCGTCAAGGGCGGGCGGGTGCAGCTCGGCCCGACCACCCGGGTCAGCGGCCCGCAAGCACGTGTCCGGCGACGGGCTCGGCCCAGCGACAAGCGGTCGCTTGACCAGCCTGATCTTCGGCACAACCCTGACCGCAGCACGTCGCTTGACTCGCGGATCGTCGGAGCCGCTCATGGCCAGCGACCCCCAGGTTGCCGAAATCCTCCACGCCGGGTTCGCTGCCGAAATCGTTTTCTATAGTTGGGCGTCGATGCGGATCGGCGCCCATCGAGCCTTGGCCAGGAGGAACTGATGCGCCGTAGCCTCAGTCTGTTGACGGTGACCGCCGCGCTCGTTGCGGGTATGGGGCAGCTCGTTAGGTGCTGCCCATACCGCCCCGTCACCTGCTCCCGCCGCCCCGCCGTACATCATTGGTGGGGAGGTGATCTCGTCCGCCCCGTGGATCGCGACGACCTTGCGCAACGGATATCCCTACTGCTCCGCTTCGTTCATCGTCCCTCGGTTGGTGATGACCGCGACGCATTGCGTGGGCGGCACCATGGGCGTCCGCGTCGGCGGTGTCCGTAACGCGAGCGGAGGCACGGTCGCCGGCCTGATCCGGACCCACACCCGGTTCGATATCGCCCTGATGGAGCTGGACCGGTCCATCGACGGTCCCACTGTCGTCCTCGCCAGCGCCAATCCGCCGGTCGGTCGACAACTTCCATCTTCGGATGGGGTTATACCCGCAACACCGGCTGCACCGGCTCGCCGCCTCCACTTCAGACGGCGTCAACATCCAGAACTACTCCAGCGTCGCCAGCAGCCAAACGTGGATTCGGTCGATAGCCCGCGTGTGACATCGAGGTCGGCTTGCTGCCCGTCAGACGGCCGGGACCTCGGCGGCCGGCGGCAGCACCCGCACCAGTTCCGCGACACCGGCCGGGTCGAACCCGGGCCGCCCGGCGGGGTCGACGTCTCTCCAGGTGAGTCTCCAGAGCTCGGGGAGATGTACTCGATCAGTTGTTACACTCGGCCCTCCGCACGGGAACCGGGCAGTACAACGGGTCCGCCCCTCCCGCTCGCCGTCGGCGTCCTCGACCAGATGAGCGATCGCCGTACGGCTGGCCGGCAGTCCAACCCCGGCGACCGGTGCACGGCGCCTCGTCTCGGCCGAGGATCGCAGGGCCTCGTGCACAGCACCCTGTACGGCCCGGATGGCATCGAGCTGGCTCGGGTCCGAGCCAGCTGGATCGGCGTCCGGGGCTGAGCCGGCTGTCATCGGGGTATCACCATGGGAGAGTCCGCGCACCTACAGCGGACGAGATCCAGGCGAACAGGGGTACCGCATGTTTCTGATCTTCGGTTTGCGCACCAAGTCGGAGCGGCTGGGGCTGGTCCCGATGGTCTGCCGGGTCTGCGGGCAGCCCGGCAGCATGCTGCTGGTGCGCGAGACCACTCGGTTCAGCCTCTTCTTCGTACCGCTGTTCCGAGTCCGGACGAAGCACGCGCTCCACTGCACCAACCCGCTCTGCGGCGCGCGCACCGACATCGGAGCGGGCGAGGCACGCCGACTGCTTGCCGCAGCGCCGCGCTGACCGGCTGCGCAGCGACCCCCGGTCGGCGGCTAGATGTGCGCCCTTTGATCTTGGCTGGGGTTGACGGGAAGTCCGATGCCTCGCGCGGTAGACGCCTTGCGGTCAAGTCCGGGCGTAGTGCGGCACGTACTCCTGGCAGGTGAGGGACTGGATGGTGGCCATCAGGGTGTCGGTGAGTCGGCGGATGTCCGCCGGCGCCTCGATGTGCACCGGGATGGCTGGCCCGAAGGTGATGCTGATCGGGTGGCGCCGGGGAAAGCGTGACCCGGGCGGGCGCACCTGGTCTGTGCCGCGGATGCCGACCGGGATAATGGGGACGCCGGCCTGGTGGGCGAGGCGAACCGCGCCGGTGCGGCCTCGATAGAGGCGGCCGTCGGGAGAACGGGTGCCCTCGGGGAAGACGGCTACCAGGCCGCCGGAGCGGAGTACGGGCAGGGCGGCGTCGAATGCCGCGAGGGCCGCTCGGCCATTGCCGCGCTCGACCGGGATGGCGCCCATGCCGGTGATGACCCGCCGGGTGAGGAGGCCGCGGGGCCCGGGAGAGCGGAAGTATTCGGCCTTGGCCCAGAAGGCGATGTGCCGGGGCGTCAGGATTCCGAGGAACAACTGGTCGGCGACCGACAGGTGGTTGGGGGCCAGGATCGCACCCCCGGTATCGGGGAGGTGACCGAGGCCGGTGACGGTGGGACGCCAGGAATGATTCAGGTATCGGCCGATGGTGTGCTGGGCCAGGCCGTACAGGGGTGGGATGCGGGTCATGCAGCGGGTCCGAGGTGGGCGGTGAGGGCGGCGTCGAGCAGCGCAGCCGGATCGGTGGCGCCGGTCGCGAGGGTGAGGCTGCCCCAGTTCCAGAGTTGGGCGATGCCGTGCAGGTTGGCCCACAGTGCTCCGGCGACGACCTGGGCTGGCGGCTCGGGCTCGGGCCGGGCCTGCGCGACCAGGTCGGTGAGGAGTCGGAAGAGCGGGAGACTGGTATCGCGCAGTCCCAGGCGGCCGCTCTCCAGCAGGTCGTGGCGGAACATCAGTTCGTACCGGCCGCGGCGGGCGACGGCGAAGTCCAGGTAGACCCGGGCGAGCGTGGCGAGCCGGACGTGTGAGTCGCTGGGTGCCTCGGCCAAGGCCGCGGTCACCCGGGCGGCGAGGTCGGTGAACCCGTCGTGGGCGATAGCCGACAGCAACTCCAGGTGGGTGGGAAAGTAGCGGCGCGGCGCACCGTGCGAGACGCCGGCGCGTCGGGCGATTTCTCGCAGCGACACCGCGGACGGGCCCTCGGTGTCGAGTAGTTCGCCGCCGACACGGATAAGGCGATCGCGCAGGCCCTCGTCAGCTTCCATAGACAATGTCTACCAGCTACCAGTAGACAACGTCTACTCATCCTGCCTGCCGTGTTGGCCGCCGGACCCAACCTCCTCCTCCGACCACCTCCGTGCCGTGCCGGACGGGTCACGGCTGTCTTGGAGTGAGGGCGTCGGCGCCTTCGGGGGCACCCGGCCGCCTACCCATGCTTACACCGTTCGGCGGCGCCGGAACGATTCCGGATCCGACGGGACACGGCCGGACCGGGTGGGACGTGGGGGATGCTCATCGCAGGAGTACCCACCGAGCACCCAACCGTCCACGGGGGACGGAAACGCAAACGGCGCCCGACCCATACCTCCACAGGTCAGACGCCTCTTGATCTTGCGCGCCCGAAGGGATTCGAACCCCTAACCTTCTGATCCGTAGTCACCGGTCACGTCCGAGGTGCGCCTGTTGGTGCTGCGGCTGGCCCGGGACAACCCGATCTGGGGTGTCGGCGCATCCAGGGCGAGTTGGCCAGCCTGGGCTACCGACTTGCTGGCAAGCACGGTCTGGGCGATTCTGACAAGGCTGGTGTGGGCCCGGCCCCGCGGCGGGCGGGACCGACCTGGACCGAGTCCCTCGCCGCGCAGGCCAAAGGCATCCTTTCCTGAGACTTTCTACACGTCGACACGATCGGCCTGACCCGCATCTGCGTACTGGTCCTCATGGAGATCGCCACCCGGCGGGTACACCTGCTGGGGGCCACGACCAACCCGACCAGTGACTGGGCGGCATCGGCCGCACCAGGTCCTGCGGACAATGCCCACCCGAGCGGGACAGGCTTCCGGCGAAAGGTCGATGATCTGGGTGCGGTGCCGGTACGGCGCAGGAAGGTGGTCCACGGGTTGATCAACGAGTACGAGCAAGCCGCGTAGCCAAAACCGAATTCTCGAACGGTACAGGTCGCCCGGACAACCTGGGTCGTTGAATCTGTTCATCCTGAGTATTGAGGCGTTTACGTGATCCATATGCAAGTGCGTGGGGAGACTGGCGAAGTCGTGGCCCATGGGTCCTGTGGAGTGAATTGGTCCGAGGCGCTGGGACAGGTAGATCAAGGTCGGTTTCCGTATTTGAGCAGCCTGCTTCCTTATGCGGATACGATGTTCAACTCGCGGCAGGCTGAGCGGCTTCGGCTGGAGGTCTCAAGTCAATCTGTGTGCGATGTTATTGGAGATGATGCTGCATCCGAGATTGAAAGGCTGTGTAGGCAGGTCGAGAATGGCTCCCATCTGTACCTATGGTTCTTGGGAGACTAGTGCCGCGTCACGCAGCCTTGAACGGGTAATCCGGGTGGCGGATCTTGGAACCGGCGGCGATTGTGGTCTTGGGGCGGGCTCGTTGGTTGCGCCAGCGGATGTACGCGCCGATTGCCGCGTCCTGTTGGGTGTGGGTGTGGTGGTCGGTGTCGTTGAGGGCGACGTAGCGCACGGCGGCGGACTCGGCCGATCCAGTTCCGTCAGGGCGCCTAATTCGGTTCTTCCGAGTCGTTCGGCTGCCTCCGCCCGTCCGGTCGGGGACGACCACAGCAGAGCCCATGCTTCGCCCGACAGGGCAACGGAAACCGCCTGCTCGTTCGGATGGTTGGTAGGCGCGCCAGACCGCTTACGTGGGCTCGGGCTCGGTGACAGCGACATGAAAGCCGTATGTAAGTGCCGAGCGCGTAACGTTTATCCCGAAACAGGCATGAACCGGGATGGAGAGAAATGCTTGCCGATCCGGCCAAGGCATCAGTCGACCATTCGAAGCAGGGGGAGATGTTGAAAATCCAAAGGCTAATCTGGTATCGCATGGTTCGCCCCATGGCGATCGCCGTCGCGATGTTTGCCATCGCGGCGGCGGCCGTCACGGTCACCACCGCACCCGCCAGCGCCGCTCCAGAAACCTGGGATGCCCATAACCAAAATACTGTAGTCGCACGCACCAGCGCCGCTCAAGAAATCTGGGGTGCCCGTAACCATAATACTGGCCGCTGCCTCGACGACAGCTTCGAATACGGGCTGCGAGCCTATGGCTGCAATGGCTCGGCGTACCAGAAGTGGACGATAAGTGCCGCCCTCGGCACCTGGCAGAACATGGCAACCGGCCGTTGCCTCGACGACAGTTTCGAGTACGGGCTGCGGGCCTATGGCTGCAACTGGTCGGCGTACCAGACATGGGGCTACAGCGTGGTCGAGACCCTGCGCAATTCGCACACCGGTCGTTGTCTCGACGACAGTTTCGAGTACGGGCTGCGGGCCTATGGCTGCAACGACCTCAACTATCAGAAGTGGGACCTCGTCTAGAATTCCTGGCGGCATACCTCTGATCCGTTGTTCTCTGAGCCGAGAGTCTCGCCGGCACCAATCTGCGGCGGAGCTCTCGGCTCACCTGTGGCAGTCGAGTTAGCGGGTTCTCGAGTGGGACGTCAGTGGATGCCACACCAGTGGGCTCCTGAAATCGCTCCGGCCGGGCAGACGGATCACGAACCAGTCCGCTGCCTCCCGGGCCACCTGTTCGAGGGTTCCGGGCTTCTCGAAGAGGTGGCTGACGCCGGGTACCACCCGGGAGCTTGACAGGGTGCGGCTCTGCGGGTGTCGGCGCGGCTTGGCGGAGCCGACCCGGTTGGCGGACGCGGTCCAGGGGCCTGGGCCTCGCTGCAAGGGTGCAGGATCCACAACTTGCGATCGGCGGCAGATCCGGACGCCGAGTCGGCCCTGATCCGGGAGGTGCAAGACGCTACCTTCCACGGCCGTCGACCTCCCCGCCGCAGCAACAGCGGCAGAAGCGGATGCCGCAACCTGTGCCGGGTGATCCGGCTGGTGGCTCACCGAGGGGCGTTCTCGGCCGTTCATGGTTTGTGCGCTCGATGTCGCTTGGAACCGGCGACGCTGCAGTCCCGTGACATCGAAGGCGCGGCAATGGGGGAGCATGTTGGAGGTCTAGACCGATGCACGATGACCGTGGACGTTCTCGACCCGCCGCGCGACAGTGACCGCTGCGGCTGTGCCCGCTAGCTTCAGCGGTCCAGTTCCATCACAGTGAGTTCGCCGCCGCATCGCAGGCACGGCACGTTGATCGCCGAGTCGCCGTCGCCGAGCAGGCAGGGAACGCAGAACACCTCGTCGCAGGCCGTGCACTGCATGCCGAATCTGGGCGAGATCACGTTGACGTCGAAGGTCCCCGGCTCCGTCCGGTGCACGTGCCGGTGGCACTCGCGGCAGTAGTCGATACCCCGCCGCCGCATGGTGGTTGCCGCCTGCGGGTGGCCGAGGCGCGCGGCGTGCACGATGTGCTCGTCGGCTTCCGCGAAGCGGCCGAGCTTGCCGAGGGCCATGCCGAGCGCGTTGTGCGCCTCGGAGTACTCCGGTCGCAGGTCGAGGCACGCGCGCAGCGGCTCGAGTGCCTCCTCCCACCGACCGGCGTTGGTTAGCGAGACCCCGAGGAACAGCTGGCAGCTCGACGAGCCCGGATCGGCGCCGGCTGCCTCGGCGAACCCATCGGCTGCCTCCGACCAGCGCTTCTGGTCGAACAGCGCCAGGGCGCGCTGGTACGTCGCCCGCGACTGCTCGACGTCGGAGCGGTTGTCTCTGCTCTTGCGCGAGAACAAACCCACCAGGGCCTCCTTCGACGACCCGACTCATCGTAGGTGTGGTACCTGCGACGCCGGTTGATCTCCGGAAGTCCCAGAGCTGAGCCAGCTCCTCTTCGGAGAACCGGTCCGAACTGGTACGAACCTCTCGCCCGGGCATCGACCGTCACGATTCGGCCATCCACCCGAAGTGATCGCCGGCTTGGTCGGCGGGGATGGAGACCGCCGGTAGGTCGAGGCCGCGACTGATCGCGTCGGCGATGACCCGGGTGGGCACGGCCTCCTCGGCGGTGGCGTACAGCGCCGCGCCGGTCGGTGTCTCGTCCACCGCGAGGCGGACCTCGTCCACCGCAAACCGGACCTCGTCCAAGGCGAGACGGACGCGGTTCGCGGCATCGAGCCGATGCCTTGCGGCCCACCGGTTGCTGCGGTGATGTTGCCTCCAGGAACTCCTGCGCCGCCACCAGAGCAGCGTGCCTAAGGCTCGCTGACATACGCGACAGGCTCCCGGAAACCAACAAGGCAGATGAGCTGCGCGCGACCTGATCGACGAACTGCGCGTGGCCGGCCTGGCCCCGACCGCGCAGCGCCGGCTGGTGCTCACCGCGCCGCGCGGGCGGGAGCACCCGGCGAGCGCGATCGAGATCCACCAGCGGCTGCGCGTGGTCGGGCAGGCGGTCGGGTCGACCACGGTGTACCGCACCCCTGTACGCGTTGGCCGACGCCGGTCGGGTGCATGTCTTCACCGCGACGAGAACTGACCTACCGGCACTGCCAGTGACGGGCCGCACCATCGCCTGGTGTGCGAGGTGTGCGGGCTGGTGGCGGAGCGATCTGCCGACACTGTGACCCGCTGGCTCCAGCAGCAATGCGCGGACGAGGACCTCGTGCCAAACCCTGAGCACAGCGAGCCTGCATGCCGATCGCCGTCCGCCCGCCGCCGTCCAGTGAACCGACTGCTTCCAGTACGGCGGAGCGAAGGTGGCCAGTGGCGCCTCTGTCACCCTCCGTCAATGTGGCGGGCGTCGTAATGAAAACGAAAACCGATGTGCTTATAGTCTGTCTGTACAGGAGCCCGACCGGCATCACCTGTCCCCGAAGTTCGAGCAGGCCACGCGCCGGTCACATCCCTAGCCGAACGGACCCACCACCCCGCCATGCGTCTGTCCATCGCCATCGCCACCGCCACCGCCGTCGGCATCGTCGTCCTCGGCGCGAACCCGGCGGCTGCCGCGCCCGGGCCGGTCCCGGCGCCAACGCCGTCCAGCGGCGCGCCCGGCCAAACCGGCCCGGCGCCGGTGACCTGGGGCGTGGCCCCGTCGAGCCCGACGGGACCGAATGGGCGGGCGAGTTTCGGGTACAAACTCGATCCCGGTGCCAAGGTGACGGACTACGTCGCGGTGACCAACCACTCCGCGCGGCCGCTCACCCTGAGTCTCTACGCCAGCGACGCCGTCACCACCCCCCAGGGTGGCTTCGACCTGTTGCCCGGGGCGCAACGGCCGGTCGATGTCGGCTCCTGGGTGCGGCTCACCGCTTCGACGCTGACCATCCCGTCGACCTCCCGGGTCGACGTGCCGTTCACCCTGACGGTGCCCGACAATGCCACCCCGGGCGACCACACCGGCGGCATCGTGGCCACACTCGCCGCCACCAGCACCGACCGCCAGGGAAACCAGGTCGCGGTCGACCACCGGGTCGGCGCGCGGATCTACCTTCGGGTCACCGGCGAACTGCGCCCGGCGCTGGCCCTGGAGGACCTTCAGGTACGTCACCGTGGTTCCGCCAATCCGTTCGGCGGCGGCGAGATCGTCGCCACGGCCACGATCCGCAACACCGGGAACGTGCGGCTCGCCGGTCAGCCGGCGATCGACGCCGCCGGGCTCTTCGGCCTCGGCCGCCGCGGCGCGTCCGGCGCGGCGTTGCCGCAGATCCTTCCCGGTGACGCGATCCAGGCCACCGTCCGGCTACCCGGGGTGCCTCCGTTGTTCCGGCTCACGGTCACCACCACCGTCGTCCCGGCGGCCGTCGACAGTCAGGTGCGCGACCCGGCGCCGGCGACGGCGTCGCAGGTGACCACCGTCTGGGCCGTGCCATGGTTCCACCTACTACTCGTCGCCCTTGTCGCCGGCGCGGTGTGGGCCCTCCTGACGGCTCGCCGCCGCAGGCGCCGCCGCGCGGCCCGGCACCTGGAGCAGGCCGTCGCCGCCGCCCGCGAGCAGGGCCGCGCCGAAGCCGTCGCGACGGTCGCCGCGACGCCGGCCGAACAGCCGAGCGGCACCGGCGGCAGGCCGCGACAGCCGGAGAGCCGTACGCCGGAAACCGCACCGGAGACGCCGACGGCGCCCCCGGGGAGCGAATCGTGACCCGGACGAGGAGTTCGGACGAGCCGGCCGCGACATCGACAACTTTCAGTGGAGCAAGGGCAGGGAGGATGATGAGAACAGCACATCTGCGCGTCGGCGCGGCCGGGTTCGCCCTGGCCGTACTGGCGCTGACCGGCGCTGCCGCACCGGTGCGCGCCGCGCCGGCGCCGGTCGACCCGGCGGGGGCGGACCTGGTGTCCCTCTCGGTCGCCGACGGTGACCTTTCGATGCGCGTCCGCGACGCGACCCAGATAGCCAGGCAAGCGGTCGGGCACGACCCGGCCGACGTGCTGCTGAGCCCGGAGGGCGGCGTCGCGGTACGGGTGCCGGACAATCCGGCGTTCTCGTTCCTCGGTGCGCCCGGTCAGGCGGTCTGGTCGCTGACCTCCGGAGACCAGGGTCTGCCCGCGTTCGACACCACGGGCGTGGGACGGGGCGTGGTCCGGGGCGACGCGGTGACCATCTCGCTGGCGGCGGTGCAGGGGCCCGGCCGGTTCACCGCCTATACGGTGTCCGGCCTGGGCACGGCCCGGCAGCTGCTCGGCGTGGGCGCCCGGGAGGCGTCGCTGCCGGTCGCGACCCGCACCCAGGTCATCTGGGCGTTCGACGCGGCCGGTGACTACCGGCTCACCCTCGGCTCGTCGGCGACGTTGGCGACGGGCGGGACGGTGACCGCCGAGGCGACGTACCAGGTCACCGTCCCGACCCTGCGGCCGGGACCGGCGCTGCCGCCGCCCGCCGTGGCGGCGGCGCCGGTCGAGACCGTCCGGCCGTCGCCGCAGACCCAGGCCAGGGCACTTCCGGGTGCGCCGCGGGCCGCGCCGGCGCCGTCCCCCGCGGCCTCGCCGCCGGTGGTGGCGAACGCCGCTCCGGCCGCCGGCGAGCGCAAGGTGATCTCCGACGGGCACGTGGACATGGGGCCGCAACTGGTGGGCGGGGACTGGACGATCCGGATCAAGGACGACACGGTCACCCCGGCGGTGTGGCGGGAACTGGCCGACGTGGTCCTGCAGGTCAAGGACAACGCGAAGACGACGGTCCCGGCCGGGGCGGACTTCCTGGGCGACGAGGGCGACGAGGTCTGGCTGCTGCCGCAGGCGCAGCGGTCCGGGATCGTCTGGCCGGGCTGGAACACCCAGCACGAGTCGGTGGTCTCCGGGACCCGGGGCGACGTGACCTGGACTCTCGCCGGAGTAGACGGTCCGGGCCGGTTTACGCTCTTCCTGACCGGATCGTTCGGCAACGCCGACGTGCTCTTCGACTCGGCCAAGTCCCTGCCCCAGCGGCTCGCGATCCCGCCGAACACACACGCGCACGGAAACTGGGCGTTCAGCGAGCCGGGCCTCTACCGGCTGAAGGTGCAGATGAGCGGCACCACCACGGACGGCAGGGCGGTCACCGACGCCAGGACCTTGGCGATAGCGGTGGGCGACGACACCGATCCGAACCCGGGCTTCGGTGGCGGCGGCTCCGGCGACGGATCGGGCGACGGTTCCGGTGGCGACGGCAGGCTGCCGCGTACCGGCACCTCGTGGGTTGTCACGGCGGTTGCCGGGGGCCTGCTTCTCGTACTGGCCGGGGCGCTGCTGCGGTTCGTCGCGCGACGTCGCGGCGGGCCCGGAACCCGGACGACAACCACCGGATAGTGGCTTCACAGAGTTGATAACCATTCCCATTTTCATGTTATCGTGCGGCGCGACGCGGCGGAACGGTGGCGAGGACCGACCGGCGCCGCGTCGCGCCGAGACGTCAGGAGGGGGCCGGATGCCTGCTGCCGCTGTTACCCGGGCCCACTCGCACGCTCGCCGGACCGGCTCGCGGATCCGGCTGGTGTTGCTGGCGCCGCTGCTGGTCGGGGTGCTGACCGCCGGCTGCCGGTCGGAGGTGACGCTGAGCGCACACGACGAGCGGGTCCAGGTCGTCGCCACCACCGGCATCCTGCGCGACCTGGTCAGCCACGTCGGTGGTGACCGGGTACGGGTCAGTGCCCTCGTGCCGGACGGGGCCGACCCGCACAGCTACGAGCCGTCGCTGCGCGACGTCCGCAACGTCGTGTACGCCGACGTCGCGTTCAGCAACTACCTGCTTCTGGAGGAGCAGGCCATCATCAAGGCCCTGGACGCGAATCTGCGGGACGGCGTACCGAACATCTCGCTGGCCGAGGGCGCGGTGAAGTACGCGGCGGAGATCATCCCGCTGGTGGAGGACGTCTCGCTGGACACCATCTGGCTCGGCATGCGGGTCCGGGGCACCGGCACGGCGCACGGCGCCAACCGCTCCTCCGACGTGCTGCTGCGCGCCACCGCCGTGCAGGGGCCGGGCGGGGTCGTCGCCTACCTGACCGAGTCGTTCGGCACCCCGTCGTTCTATGTCGATTCCACCGACGGGTTCGACCCCGCCAACGGCTACCGGGACGACACCGCAGCCCTGCCACCGGACGCACACACCCACATGAGCTGGGCGTTCACCAAGCCGGGCGTCTACCGGCTGACGGTGCGGGCCCAGCTCGCGGTCACCCCGGACAGCGCGCCCATCCCGATGGGCGAGCAGGTCTTCACCTTCGCCGTCGGGGTGGATCCGCATTCGGTGCCGGGGATGGCGGGCGCGGCGGTACTGAATTCCGGGCACGCGGACATCAGCGTGGACCTCGACCAGGGGCGGCTGTACCTGTTCGCCGACCCGGAGGGCAGCGGCGAGGCAAACCAGCGGGTGTACGACCCAGCCCGCACGGTGATCGAGGTGCCGAACAAGGCACTGCGGGAGGTGCCCGGCGACCGCAGGTTCCGTTTCCTCGGCCGACCCGGTACCCAGGTCTACCAGCTTCCCCAGGCGGTGCTCGGCAAGCACGTGCACGGCGAGATCGATCCGCACCTGTGGCAGAACGTCCGCAACGCCATCTCCTACGTCGAGCTGATTCGGGACACGCTGATCGGGGCCGACCCGCTGGGTGCGGCGTCGTACCGCGCCAACGCCACCGCTTACATCGCGCAGCTCGAACGACTCGACGGGTTCGTCCGGGACACGATCGCCCGGATCCCGTCGTCGCGGCGCCACCTGGTCACCACCCACGACGCGTTCGGCTACCTGGGCCAGGCGTACGGCATCGAGATCTCGGGCTTCGTCACCCCGAACCCCGCCACCGAGCCGAGCCTGGCCGACCGGCGCCGGCTCACCGAGACGATCCGCAACCTCGACATCCCCGCCGTCTTCCTCGAACCGAACCTGGCCGCCCGCTCCACCACCCTGACCGAGGTGGCCCGGGAAGAGGGGCTGCGGATCTGCCGGATCTACGGCGACACCCTCGACGACGGCGTCACCACCTACGCCCAGATGATGCGGTTCAACGCCGAATCGCTGCACGACTGCCTGACCACGGCACGATGAGGGAGGAACCAGTGACGGCAGGACGGACGCGGTCGCGCCGCTCATCCGGTCCAGAGCGCCGCGGTCCTGCGCGGAGGCCGGATAATGGACGGTGCCTTCCCGCCGCCAGGGCAATTCTGCGCTGCGCCGCGGTGACGATGGTGGCCCTGGCGGCCGCCCCGGCCCCCGCGCTCGCCGAGGAGCCGACCCCCGGCCTCGACCAGTCGATCGCGGCGGACCAGCCCCTCGCGAGCGGCCGGGCGACGCTCGCCACCGGGCACGTGGACATCGGCCCCCGCTACGTCGACAACCAGTGGACCCTCCTCATCCACGACGGCACCCAGGCACAGTCGGTGTGGCGCAGCCCCGACGAGACCGTGCTGCGGGTCTCCGACGCGGCGTTGCAGGCCGTGCCGGACGACCCGGCGTACGCCTTCCTCGGCGTCGACGCCGGGAAGCGGGTGTACGTGGTGCCGCAGGTCCAGAACCAGGAGGTGGTCTGGCTAGGCTGGAACACCCAGGATCCCCGGGTGATGCAGACGATCGACCGGGGCGTCACGCTGCACCTGTTGGGCGTGCGCGGGCCGGGCACGCTCACCACCTTCCTCCAGTCCGGCAACTTCGCCGCACCGCAGGTGCTGTGGCGCTCTGCGGAGCCGGCCGCCCAGCCGTTCTGGGTCGAGGTCAACACCCACACGCACGCCAACTGGGTCTTCAGTACGCCCGGCGTCTACCTGGTCACGATCCAGGTCTCCGCCGACCTGATCAGCGGCGAGAAGGTCTCCGCGAGTCGGACGTTGCGCTTCGCGGTCGGCGACGCGACCAGCACCGACGAGGCGTTCGCCGCCACGGCGGACGTCCCCGGACCCGCCGGCCAGGCGCCCGTCGGCCATGAGCGGACCGACAGCGGCGAGCCGTCCGGCGGCCCCAGCACCCTGCTGCTCACCGCACTGATCGGGATCGCCGCCCTGCTCGCGGTCGCGCTGGTCGTGGTCCTGACCCGGGGCGCCACCGCAAAGCGACGGGCCGAACGCGAACGCCCCGCGTCGCCACCGGATGGTCGGTCGTGAGAGCACTGGAGATCGAAGAGCTGGACGTGGACCTCGGCGGCCGGCCGGTACTGCGCAACGTACGGCTGCACCTCGACCCCGGGGAACTGGTCGGGTTGCTCGGGCCCAACGGTGCCGGCAAGACCACCCTGCTCCGGGCCGTCCTGGCGCTGATCCGCCCCAGAGCCGGCCGGGTGCTGGTGGACGGGAAGCCGTCCCGGCCCGGTCGCTCGCCGATCGGGTACGTCCCGCAGCGCCACGAGTTCACCTGGGACTTCCCCATCTCGGTCGAGCAGGCCGTGCTGACCGGCCGGACTGGCCGGATGGGCCTGCTCCGCCGCCCCGGCGTCGAAGACTGGCGGGCGGTCGGCGACGCGCTGGACCGGGTACGACTCACCGGCCTGCGTCGGCGCCCGGTCGGCGAGCTCTCCGGCGGGCAACGTCAACGCGTCCTGGTCGCCCGGGCCCTCGCGCTGGCGCCGCGCATCCTGCTGCTCGACGAGCCGTTCACCGGGCTCGACATGCCCACCCAGGAACTGCTCGGCGACCTCTTCGCCGGCCTCGCCGCCGAGGGCCGGGCGGTGCTGATGACCACCCACGACCTGGTCGCCGCCCTGGAGTCCTGCACCCGGCTGGTCCTGCTCAACCGCACGGTCATCGCCGACGGCCACCCCGAGGAACTCCAGGACGTCGAGGTGTGGATGCGCACCTTCGGGGTCAGCGAGACCTCCCCGCTGCTGAAACTCGTGAGGGCGGCCTAGTGTCCATCACCGACTTCCTCGCCGACCTGCTCAACCCCGACCTCGCCTTCCTACCCAAGGCCCTGGCCATCGCGGTCATGTCCAGCATCGTCTGCGGCGTCGTCGGCTGCTACGTCGTACTCCGGGGGATGGCCTTCATCGGCGACGCCGTCGCGCACGCGGTCTTCCCCGGCCTCGCGGTCGCCTTCGTCCTACAGGGCAGCCTGGTCCTCGGCGGCGCCGTCGCCGGCGTCGCGACCGCCCTGCTGATCGCGATCTTCGCGCAGAACCGGCGGCTCAAGGAGGACTCGCTGATCGGCGTCTTCCTGGTCGCCACCTTCGCCCTCGGCATCGTGATCATTTCGCAGGCACCCGGCTACGCCGGCTCGCTGCAACAATTCCTCTTCGGTTCGATCACCGGCATCCCGAACCGGGACCTCTACCTGGTAGGTGGCACCGGACTGGTCATCCTCGGCCTGGTCTTCGCGCTGCACAAGGAGTTCGTCGCGGTCTGCCTGGACCGGGAGATGGCCCGCTCGCTGGGGCTGCCGGTCTTCTGGCTGGACATCGTCCTCTACGTGCTGGTGACCCTTGCCGTGGTGATCTCGCTGCAGACGATCGGCAACATCCTCGTGCTGGCCCTGCTGATCACCCCCGCAGCGGCCGCCCGGCTGCTCACCGACCGGCTCGGCGTGATGATGCTGCTCGCCCCGGCGATCGGCGGCACCTCCGCGCTCGTCGGGCTCTATCTGTCGTGGAGTTACGACACCCCGGTCGGTGGCACGATCGTGCTGGTCGCCACCGCCGTCTTCCTCGCCGCCTGGCTGCTCGCCCCGAGGCACGGCCTGCTGATCCGACGCTGGCGCCGTCCCGCAGCGGCTGAGCCCGCTGGCAGCGCCCGTCCGGATCATCGCGACGACCTCGCGGGCGCCGAGGAGGCGTCGCCGGCCGTCCCGTAGCCGGACGACCGGGCGGACCCCATCGGCCACGCGCCGCGGCGCAGCAGCCGCAGCAGCCGCAGCGGCCGGCGGGATCTGGTCGGCGACGCGGAGAACGACGGCGGGTTCGCCATCCACTGTCACCACCAGCACGGCGCACCCGCGCTCCCGCCAGCTCCTCGGCCAGGCCCGTCAGGAGCCCGGGTAGCCGTCCAGCCCAACGGTCCACCGGCCTCAGGCGCCGCCCCGCAGGACGTCGGTCCCTACCGGCTCAGGAGCGGGCGGCCACGCCGAAGGCGTACCGGACGGTGGTGGTCAGGACGAGGTCGCCGCCGGATCGGGTCAGTACGCGGGTCGACCCGGTCGTAGGCAGGGGCGCCCGGTCGAACACCCCGGCCATCTCCCGCTTCCGCCGGGCCGCCTCGGCTCCGCCAGGGTTGTCGCTCACGTCAGGTCTCCTCGACAGGGGCGTTTCGGTAGGCGTGCGGGCGCGGGCGACCAGTGCGTGGGTCAGCCCCGGGGCGTGGCAACGACGACGTCCAACTCTCCGACGGTGGCGGTGAAGCCGGCGCCGGCGAGTTCGTCGAGCAGCTCCGCCGGGGATACCACGTGCCACGGGTACGCCACCACGAGGTCACGCTCGACGCTGCCGTCCGGGGTGAGGGTCCGGTAGCGCATCGTCCACGTCACGGTGCCGTCACCGGCCGGCCGCGCTTCGCCGCCGCCCTGGTAGGTGCGCCCGCCGACGGTGATGCTCGCGAAGGTGGTGGGCGGGACGGTGGTCACCTCGGCGGGCGGTTGCAGGTTCACGATCAGCGGCGCGGAGGGTGCCAGCCGGGCACGCAGCTCGGCCCAGAGCCTCCGGCGCTGCTCCGGGTCGAGGTGTCCGAGCATGTTCATCGCCAGTACCCCGCCCAGCCGGGCCGGGGATTGCCAGTCCTGGATGCCGGCGGCGATCACGGTCACCCTCGGGCGCAGCGACTCGCTGCCGGCGAGCCGGGACAGCAGGACCGCGCGGAGGATCGGCGACGGCTCCACCGCGACGATCTCGGCGCTCGGCAGCGTCTCCGCCACGAGCAGAGTGCCCAGACCGGTCCCGGCGCCGATGTCGAGGAACGGTCCCTGGTCCGGGACGGCCCGGTGCAATGCCGCGACGACCGGTGGGCGGAACGCCTGCCAGGCGTCCCGGCTGAACACGTCGATGAACTCACCGGACTCCGCGTAGAGGTCGGCCGTCATCGGCTTCTCGCCTCCCTGTCGTCAGTGGTAGGTGGGCCACCCCGGCCTGTCTCATGGCCGACTGGTGGCAGGGCAGCGCCCACAGTCTCGGCAGCCGTGGCCTGTGCACCACGGCTGCCGAGACGGCGGTTTCTCAGATGGCGGTCAGGGTCAGTGTCGCGACGTACTGGCCTGCGGCGGTGTCGGTCGGCAGTTCCAGGTTCAGTCCGGCGCCGAGCCGGGCGGTGCCACGGCCGTCGCCGGCCGGTGCGGTGCCGAGCACGCTGCTCGCGGCCAGGCCGTTCCCGGCGGTGAAGCCGGGGGTGACGGTCGGGCCGGCGGCGACACCCTGGCCCTCGGCCTGGGCCAGCACGGTTGGTGTCCAGCCGAGGTACTTCCCGCTGACCCGGGTCTGCCCGGCGGTGAAGTCGCTCAGCTGTCCGGCCACGTTCCAGCCGGGTTCACCCGGCCGGGTGTCGGTCACCGTGACCGGACGCAGGGCGCCGCTGCTCTGCCACCGGTCGCCAGCCGGGGACAACGTGGCCGCGGGCAGGTTGACCGTACGGTCGCCGGGGTCAACGCTGACCACCAACGCGCCCTGCGCCCCGACGGTGACCTTGATGGTCTGCGACGCCGCCGGTGCGCCGGCGTCCTCGACGTTCAGGGTCACCGGGGCGCTCTCGGCCACCGGCACCTCCGCACCGTCCCGGTAGAGGCGGACCAGGTACCGGCAGTCGTCCAACTGCGCGGTGGCGGTGAACGAGTACGCCGCGGACGCCTCGCTCGGTATCTCGGCGAACTCCGCCGCCCCCGGGCACTTGCTGAACCAGCGGTACCGGTCCAGGTCAGTGACCGGATCCTGCACGGCGGCCAGCGTCACCGCCGCGCCCGGGGCGTACGCCGGTCGCAGTCCCTGGATCGACAGCGCGACCTCCGGTTCCGGATCCGGTAGGTCGCCGACCACGAAGCGGTACGGCACCGGGCCGGTCGACGCGGTGGTGCCGTCGGCCAGTGTGGCGTCGGCCCGGAAGGTCAGCGTGTAGCTGCCCAGGGCGCTGAAGACCCAGTTGGCGTGGGCGTGGGTGCCGATCGGCACGTCGATCGCGTCCGGCAGCCCGTCGTCGCTGCGGAACTTGACCAGTGGCTGACCGACCGGGTCGGTCATGAAGACCGACACCCGGCCCGGCCCGGTCACGTCCACCAGGCTCAGGCTGACCTTGTTGCCCTGGAACACGCCGGATCGCAGGGTCGTCGTGTTCCAGCCCGGCCACAGCAGGTTCGGGTCCTGGGTCATCGGCAGCAGCCAGACCGTCGAGCCGGCCGGCCCGAGGAACGCGTACTCGGGCAGGTCCGGCACCTCGACGGCGGCCTCCGGCCGGACCTGGAAGGTCACGTCCTGCGGATCGCGGGTCACCGACGGATCCACTGTGTCGTCGTGCACCTTCAGCACGAGCCGGCCGTCCTCGTAGTGCACGTCAACGGCGTCGGTGTGGCCGGCGGACAGCACGACCTTCTCCTGCGCGAGCGCCGGTGTGGCACCCGGCAGCAGCAGGCCGCCGAGGCACACCACGGCGGCGCCGGCCACCGTGGCACGGCGCTTGCGGTTCGGACTTCTCGTCGTCATCCCTCCCCCCACTTCTTTCACGAAATGAAAACGGATATCAGGTTCGCGGGGAAGCTAGCACGGGCTTCGGGATCATGTCGAGCAGGTGACCGGCCATGCCCCGGGAAGGCCGGATCGCCGGTCGTGCCGGCATGTTGACAGGCTATCGAAAATGGTTACCGTTTTCTCTAGCCGCGACACGGTGTCGGGGCGTGAGGAGGAGTTGCATGCGAGCCAGGATGTCCGCGCTGACCGGCGTCACCGCGGCGATGACCGCCGGGCTGCTGGCCTG
Source organism: Plantactinospora sp. ZYX-F-223 (assembly GCF_039649625.1). Classification (NCBI taxonomy): domain Bacteria; kingdom Bacillati; phylum Actinomycetota; class Actinomycetes; order Micromonosporales; family Micromonosporaceae; genus Plantactinospora; species Plantactinospora sp. ZYX-F-223. The sequence goes on from NZ_JBDJAV010000053.1 coordinate 26,781, forward strand.
GGCCGTACCCGCCCAGGCCGGCGCCGTCCGGCTGTCCCAGGGGCACGTCGACGCGGTGGACGTGGCCTTCGAGGACGGCGAGTTCGAGATCTCGGTCCACGACGAGACCGTGGACCCCGACGTGGAGCGCGACCCGGCCGACGTGATCTTCGTCGCCAAGCCGGAGGCGGCGGTGGCCGTACCGGACGACCCCGCGTACGCCTTCCTCGGCGTACCGGGCACGACCGTCCACATTCTCCCCGAGGTGCAGAACGAGAACCTGCTCTGGGCCGGCCTGGCCACCGAGGAAGTGGCGGCGGGGGTCTTCGTCGACGACAGCGTCCGGATCCGGTTCACCCGGGTGATCGGCCCGGACGGGTTCAGCCTCTTCGTCACCGACCCGGTCGGGGCGCCGGAGGTGCTGGTCGACAGCGAGGACGGCCTGCCCGACGCGGTCACCCGGCCGGTCGGCGGCCACATGCACGTCAACTGGGCGTTCGAGCGGGCCGGCACCTACCGGATCAAGGTCGACGTGACCGGCAGGCTCGCCGCGACCGGCGAGCGCGTCACCTCCGACCCGGTCTGGCTCACCTTCGAGGTCGAGCGCTGAGCCGCAAACCGATCAGCGGAACGGGAGAACCGATGAGACTCGTCCAGCGGACCCTCACCCTCGTGGCGGCCGCGACCGCCGCCGTCGTCGGCCTGACCGCCACCCCGGCGGCCGCGGCCACCATCGAGACCGGCCACCTCGACGTCCTCGACGTCGACTACACCGCCGGGGCCCTCACCCTCGACATCAAGACGTACAGCCCTGTCAACGACGACCTGTCTCCGGCGGGCACGACCCTGCGGCTGCCGTCGACCTCCGCCATCACGGTGCCGAGCGGATCCGCCTGGAACTGCCTCGGCGCCGCCGGATCCACCGTCTACGTCGCCCCGCAGGCTGAGAACCCCGGCCTCATCTGGGCGGGTTGGAACACGGAGGACGTGCCGACGGCCCAGGGGCCGGTGCGGATGGAACTGGTCGGTGTGTCGTCCGTGCCGGCCGGCGGGCGGTTCGCCCTCTACACCACCGACGCCTTCGGCACGCCGACCTTCCGGCTCAATTCCACCACCACCACCGGCTGCCCGATCTCCGTCTGGCCCGGCAACATCGGCGCCGGCACCCACGCCCACGGTAACTGGGCGTTCTCGGCACCGGGTACCTACACCCTCTCGTTCCGGGCCACCGCCCAGGGCGGCAGCGGAGTCACCAGTCCCACCGTCAACTACCCGGTCCAGGTCGGCTGAGCACGCCGCCCCGGGCACCCGCGTCCCCCGACCGCCTGGCACGGGCCGGTCGGGGGCGCGGTCCGACGCTCCACCTGAATACGACAACCACCACGGGGGGCTGGACGGACGTGCCGCGGTCAGGCAAGGTAGAACTCGCGATCAGTACAGGTATCAATACCCTAAGTGATGCCGCCGGTTCCGACCACAAAGGAGTCTCCGTGTCCCTCGACGTACCCACCGCCCTGCTGGAGCGGGCCGAGACCGGCCCGGTCGACGACGCCGAGTTCGTCACCTGTGTACGTGACTCACTGCCCTACGCCTGGGCCGTCATCAGCGAGGTCACCGGCGACCTCAGGCGGGACGGCGGCGACTTCGCCGACCACGCCGTACCGCCGCCGAGCGAGGCCGAACGGGGCCAGCTGCTGCGTGCCCTGGCCAGCGACGCGATCCGAGGAGCGCTGGAGCGCCACTTCGGGGTCAAGCTGGCGTTCCAGAACTGCCACCGGGTAGCCGCGTTCGACCTGTCCGCGGTGGACGGCGAGCGGTACCGCGCCTTCGTCTCCACCCGGGGACAACTGCTCAACCAGTCACCCGAGCTGCGTGACTGCTGATCCGCCCGGCGACGCGCGGCCGGACCGGCCGCGCGTCGACCTCTTCCTGCTCGCCGGCCAGTTCCCCGGCGCCGACCACGCGACCACCCTCGGGCACGCCGTGGACTACGCCGTCGCCGCCGAGGCCGCCGGGTTCGACGGGGTGTGGCTGGCCGAGCACCACTTCATCTCGTACGGCGTCTGCCCGTCGGCGGTCGCGCTCGCCGGCTTCCTGCTCGGCCGGACCCGCCGGCTGCGGGTCGGCACGGCGGCGGCGATCCTGCCCAACCGCCACCCGGTCGCCCTCGCCGAAGAGGCGGCGCTGCTCGACGCCGTCTCCGGTGGCCGGTTCGACCTGGGCGTGGCCCGCGGCGGCCCCTGGGTCGACCTGGAGGTCTTCGGCGCCGGGCTGGAGCGCTACACCACCGGTTTCCCGGAATCCCTCGACGTGCTCCTGGCCGCGCTCTCCGGCCGGCCGGCCATCGCCGGGAACGGCCCGGCGCACCGGTTCCGGCCGGTGCCGATGGTGCCCCGACCGGCCCGGCCGGCGCCGGTGTGGTTGGCCGCCACCTCACCGCCGACCGTCGACCTCGCCGCCAACCGCGGGCTCCCACTGCTGCTCGGCATGCACGTCGACGACACCGCCAAAGCCGCCACCCTCGACCGGTACGCGGAGACGGCCACGGCCGCCGGACGGGACGCGACAGCGCCGGAGCACGTCAGTGCCCACCTGGCGTACGTCGCCGACACCGTCGCCGAGGCCGAGAAGGAACTGCGGGACACCCTGCCCGGCTGGCTCGCCCGCACTCGCGAGTACGTCCGTGTCGACGGCAGCCCGCCCGCGCACCGTGACCTGGACGCCTACCTCGACCACCTGCTCGCCATCCATCCGGTCGGCCCGGCCGACCGGTGCGTGTCCCGGTTGACCGGCACCGTCGCCACCACCGGCGCCCGGCGGCTCATGCTCATGGTCGAGGCCGCAGGCGAACCCGACCGCACGCTGGCGAACATCCGTCGACTCGGCACCGAGGTCCTGCCGCACCTTGCCGTGCGGGGGTGAGTGTCCGGGTCGGCCGGAGCCGGGCGCGCTGCCGGCTCTCCGGGCACCCCGATGGGCGTACCGCTTCCGGGGGACACCGTCCCACGTCCCGGCAGCTTTGTGGAAACGACTACCAAGTCCGCTAAGGTGTGGCCGGAACCGTAGGAAACGTACCCATTCCCGGAGGACCGGCCGTGAAGATCGCTTTTGTCGGTAAGGGTGGCAGCGGAAAGACCACGCTCGCCGCCCTGTTCGCCCGCCACCTCGCGGCGCAGGCGCCGGCCGGCACCCCGCTGCTCGCCGTCGACGCGGACATCAACCAGCACCTGGCGGTGGCGCTCGGCGCCGGCGAGGACGAGGCGGTCCAGTTACCCGCGCTGGGCGACCACCTGACCGAGATCAAGGAGTACCTGCGCGGGACGAACCCCCGGATCTCCTCGGCCGCGGCGATGGTGAAGACCACGCCGCCCGGTCGCGGCTCCCGGCTGCTGCGCGTCGTGGAGGCCAACCCGATCTACGACAACCTGGTACGCGAGATCGGCGGCATCCGGCTCGCGGTGACGGGCCCGTTCGCCACCGAGGACCTCGGGGTGGCCTGCTACCACTCCAAGGTCGGCGCGGTGGAGCTGATCCTCAACCACCTGGCCGACGGCCCCGGCGAGTACGTCGTCGTGGACATGACCGCTGGCGCCGACTCGTTCGCCTCCGGCCTGTTCACCCGCTTCGACGCGACGTTCCTGGTCTGCGAGCCGACCCAGCGCAGCGTCGGCGTCTACCGGCAGTACGTCGGCTACGCCGCCGACTTCGGGGTCCGGGTGCACGTGGTCGGCAACAAGGTCGAGGACGACTCCGACGTCGAGTTCCTGCGTGAGCACGTCGGCGACGACCTGCTCACCTGGCTCGGCCGCTCCGGGTACGTCAAGGAGGCGGAACGGGGCAGGCCGCGCCCGATCGACGAACTCGAGCCGGCGAACCGGGCGGCGCTGGAGACGATGCGCGGTGCCGTGGACGCGGCGGAACAGGACTGGGTGACGTACACCCGGCAGGCGGTGCACTTCCACCTCCGCAACGCCAACGCCTGGGCCAACGACCGGACCGGCGAGGACCTTGCGGCACAGGTCGACCCGGACTTCGTGCTCGGCCCCGAGGCACTGCGCTCCGGGCTGCTCCAGCAGGCCTGACGCCCGCCGGGACGGGCGGCCGGGGCGAGGCTCGACTACCGCCGACCATCACCTGACACAGGGGCCTGCGGCAGGTGTACGGCGATGTCCAGGCCGCCGGTCGGCCGGGCGGTGCTGGAGATCTCTCCGCCGTGCGCGTCGACGATCGCCCGGACGATGGACAGGCCGAGCCCGGCCCCGCGGGTGCCGTTGCCGGCGCCCCGGACAAACGGCTCGAACAGCCGCCGCTCCTCGTCCGGCGTGACCGGCCGGCCGGTGTTGACGACCCGTAGGAACCCCCGCCCGTTCGCGGTGCCGGAGGTCACCGTGACGTGTCCGCCGGCGTGGTTGTAGCGCAGCGCGTTCTCCAGCAGGTTGCCGGCCATCCGTTCCAGCAGCACCGGCTCACCGCTGGCTGGCGCCGACCGCAGGTCGGCCTCCAGGGTGACGGCCCCGTTCGCCGCCCGGTCGGCGGCGCCGGCGACCGCCGCGGCGGCGACCTCGGCCAGGTCCACGGGCGTCCGGCGGGGCGGGCCGGCCTGGCTGCGGGCCAGGATCAGGAGCCCGTCGAGGGTACGCTGGCTGGCTTCGAGGGCGGTGGCGATGTCGCCGGCCATCGCGACGAGTTCGGCCCGGTCGGGTTCGCCGTCGAGGGTGACGTCGATGGCGGTGCGGATGGTGGTGAGCGGGGTACGCAGTTCGTGCGCGGCGTTGGCGACGAACAGGCGCTGGCTGTTCAGCACCCGGTCGCGTTCGGCGATGCCGTGCTGGATGCGGTCCAGCATGCCGTTGATGGTGGCGGCCAGCGTGGCGAGTTCGTCGGCGGGCTGGCCGACGGGTACCCGTTCGGCCAGGTTCTCCGCTGACAGCCGGTTCGCCGTATCGGCGATCGTGCGGATCGGCCGCAGTATCCGCCCGGCTACCAGCCAGCCGGTCAGCCCGGCCAGCGCGGTCACCACCAGCAGCGCCGGCGCGGCCTGGGTCAGCAGCTTGGACATCGCCTCGTCGATATGCAGCCGCAGGCTGCGGAACAGCAGCAGGTACGTCAGCACCGTCAGGAGCGATCCGGCGGCCAGCACCAGGCCGGTGTACAGCAGCGCGAGCCGACTGCGGGCGGTCAGTCGCCAGGTCATGGGACGATCCGGTACCCGGAGCCGGTCAGGGTCTCGACCAGCGGTGGATCGCCGAGCTTGCGGCGCAGGGTGCTGACGGTGATGCGTACGGCGTTGGTGAACGGGTCGGCGTGCTCGTCCCACACCTTGTCCAGCAGTGTCTCCGCGCTCACCACGGCACCGTCGGCGGCGAGCAGCCGTTCCAGCACCCCGAATTCCTTCGGGGTCAGCGACAGCAGCCGACCGTCCCGTTCGGCGGTGCGCCGCGACGGATCGAGTTCGACATCGCGCGCGCGTAGCACCGGAGGGCGGGCCGGCGTGCTGCGTCGGCGCAGCGCACGCACCCGGGCGACCAGCTCGGAGAACGCGAACGGCTTGCCCAGGTAGTCGTCGGCGCCCAGGGCCAGCCCGTCCACCCGGTCGGACACCGCACCGGACGCGGTGAGCATCAGCACCCGGGCGGTGCCGCGCTGCGCCAACAGCCGGCACACGGTGTCGCCGTGCACCACCGGAAGGTCCCGGTCCAGCACCACCACGTCGTACGGGACGATGTCGCATTTGTCCAGCGCCTGCTGACCGTCGTGTGCCACGTCGACGGCGCAGCCGTGCTTGCGCAGCCCGGCCGCGATGTACGTGGCCAGCGGCTGTTCGTCCTCGACCAGCAGCACCCGCATCCGGCCAGTATCCCCAGCACCGCATATGGGCGGCGTATCGGTCGGCGATCCGTTGCCGGTAGATGGTCGCCGGTAGACCTGCGACAGTCCGTTTGTCGAGCGGGGAAGGACGTGCTCATGGATTCGGATTCGGATTCGGTACGTGGTGTCGACCGGCGACGGCTGGTTGCATGGGGCGGGTTGGCGGCCGCCAGCGTGGCGTCCGGCGCACCGCTGGTGGGCGCCGAGCCCGGCAACGCTGCCCCGGCCCCCACCCACCCCGACGCACTCGTCGCGCCCGAACCGTCCGGGCACGACCGGATCCCGCCGGACACCCGGCCCGGCGGAGCCTACGACCGGTACGTGGCGAAGCTGGCCGCCGAGGACAAGTTCTCCGGCGTGGTGCTGCTGTCGCACCGGGGCCGGACCGTGCTGTCCCGCAGCTACGGCATGGCAGACAAGGAGAAGGGGATCCGCAACCACGAGGGCGTCGCGGTCAACCTCGGCTCGGCGGTCAAGCCGTTCTCTGCGGTGGCCATCCTGCAGTTGGCGCAGCGGGGCGAGGTGAGGCTGTCGGACACGGTGGGCAACTACCTGACGGGCTTCGCCAAGGAGATCGCCGAGCAGGTGACCATCCACCACCTGCTCACCAGCACCGCCGGGCTGACCCACCCGGGGACGGACCCGCAGCGCGTCTTCCACAGCCGGGAGGAGGTGCACGAGTTCTACCAGCAGTGGTCCCGGCAGGCGAGGCTGGCGTCCGCCCCCGGCACGGGCTTCGACAACAGTGGCGCCGCATTCGCCATCGCCGCGCAGATTGTGGAGGCGGTGACCGGCATGACGTACTGGGACTACGTGCACGGGCAGATCTTCGGGCGCTCCGGCATGACGGGCTCGGCGTTCTACACCAGGCCGCAGTGGCTCACCGACGAGCACATCGCGCACTCGTACATGACGCTGGCGGACGGCAGCCGGGTGGACGCCGTCCGCAACCTGGACAAGGGCAGCCCGAGCCCGTACGAGCCGGGCAAGAACCCGGGCCGCAACTTCATCGACTACGCCGGGGACGGTGGCTTCGCCACCGCGCCGGATCTGGTCCGGTTCGCACACGCGCTGCGCAACGGCACGGTGCTGGACCGGCCGTACGCCGAGCTGTTGACCGGGGCCAAGATCCCTCAGGGGAAGGGCAAGGACGGCGGCCCCGCACCCGCCCACCCGTCGTTCATGGCGTACACGATGCCGGCCAAGCTCATCAAGGGCCAGTGGGTGTACGGGCGCGGCGGCGCCAATCCCGGCAGCGTCGCCAACTGGCACATCTACCCGGATGCCGGCTGGGTCAGCGTCATCCTCAGCAACTACGACAACCTGCCGGTGCAGGACATCATCAAACAGGAGATGCAGGCCATTCTCGGCCAGGATTGACGCGGCCACGGCCGGCCGCCGGGCAGGGGCGGCCCGGGTAGGTGTCATGGTCGGACGAAAGCGGAGGTAGCGTGATCAAGGGGTGGCACGGCTGGGTCGGTACCTTCACCGGCGTGGTACTCATCACGGTGGCCGTACTGCCGTTGGCCGCGCTGGCGGTGTGGGCGCTGGCACGCCGCCGGAGTGTCTCCGGCACCACGCCGGCGTGGGCGTGGCGGGTGTCGCTGGCCGAGGTCGGCATAGTCTACGGGACGGTGCCGTGGGTATGGATGATCATGTTGCCAGGCGGCCGGGCCGGGGCCGCCCCCGGTCGGGTGAGCCTGGTACCGCTGCGGGATCTGCTCACGATCCTCGCCGACGGGGGGCCGCTGACGGCGACGGGCCAGATCGTCGGCAACCTGCTGGTGTTCGCGGCGCTGGGGTTCCTCGCCCCGCTGCGGTTCGCGGCGCTGGCGTCGGTACCGCGGATCGTGGCGCTCGCGGCGGGCTGCTCGGTCCTGGTCGAAGCCGCGCAGTACCTCCTACGGCTGGACCGGGTGTCCTCGGTGGACGACGTACTGCTCAACACCGCCGGCGCCGGGCTGGCCGCGCTCGCGTCGGGTCGCTGGTGGCGCGCCACGGCCAGGGCGTCAGATCGACCACGACCGGCCACGGCACCGGGACGCTGAGCCGCCCACGGTACGCCGGTCAGCGGCCCAGCACTGCATTTCAGCGAAGGATGTGGCAACGAGGTGCGGGCGCCCAAGGCCGTCCTGCGGCTGTCGTGCGGTACCCCGGATGACGGGGGGCGGGTGTGGTGGGTTTATACCGCAGTTGTACGACGATTGTACGGGCCCCGCCGTACCGTTCTACCGTCCGTACTGCTCCATCGGAAAGCACCCCATGCCCTGCACACCCGACGACGGCGAAGCCCAGGCGGGACCGTTTACCCACGCCGGCCAGCGGATCTCCGACGTCCAGGTCGCCGGAGTGGAGTACCCGGCGACCGCCGGGACCCGCTGCCAGCTCACCGGACGACTGGTCGTACGCCGCGTGCTGGATGCCAGGAACACCCAGTACCCGCCGTTTCCGGTCCGGGGCATTCCGTGCCGGCAACACCGAGCCGGCCGACCAGGCCGGCGTCATCCACACGCATCACCCACCGGCATCACGCCATCTGCCCGCCCATCCGATCCGACCTGGTCGGCGGCCCCTGGGCCCAGCAAATGGAAGATCGCCTAGTCTCACGAGAGATCCCGTCATGATCTACGGCTCTCGGCGGACGAGACGCCCGGCGTCTCGAATCTGGCCATCCCGAACTCGCCCTACCTGGAGGATCCTCCCTCATGCGTAAATCCATCGTGGCCGCCGCGACGGTCGTCGCGACCGGTCTCGTCGTGGCCGGGGTCGTCGTGCCCGCCGGGCCGGCGAGCGCGGCGCTCAGCGACGTTCCCGCGGACTGCAGCGTCTCCACGGCGGCGTACCGCTCCGATGGCCAGCGTCTCAGCTACGTGTACTCCGACAGGACGACCAGCACCAAGGCCTACACCAACGACAATCTTGGCTGGGTGCCGTCGGCCCATCAGCAGATCGGCGGCTCCGGTGACGACACCATCTTCCGCAGCACCGAGTACGCCGCCCATCCGACCGACGGCTGGCTCTACAAGGTGAGCCGTACGGGGGAGTTGGTCGACGGCACCTGGAGAATCACGGCGATGAGCGCCAGCCGCCTCAAGAGCGGCTTCGCCGGTACCCGCATCCTCGCATCGGCGTCGCCGTACCTCTACCGCGTGGCGGGCACTTCGCTCTACCGCTACACCGAGACCTACGTGGACGGCGTGTTCACGCTTTCGTCGCCGGTGAGGCTGGCCAGCTCCGGCTGGGACGCGGTCAACACACTGACCTACGAGCGCAGCGGCGGAACGGGCAGCGCCGCCGTGGACGTGCTGATCGGTACCAAGGCCAACGGGGAGCTCAAGGAGTGGCGAATCAACCGAGCCACTCCGACCACGATCACCTCGAAGGTCTTGCGGGCGAGCGGCTGGGCACCCTTCACCAGCCTCAGCACGGGCTACTGCGACGCGCACCCCAACGGCCGACCGCTGCTCGGGATCACCGCCGCCGGCTCGGCCTCCGTGCACTTCGACGCCAAGGAGACGGACGGGGTCGGCACTGACATCAAGGGCGGCTCCCTCGGCTCGCTCGGCTGGACCGCGAAGGCATACGGTCAGTAGCGGGAAGACTTCGACGAGTCCGTCCGGGGGTAGCTGTACTCGGACGGACTCGTCCCCTGCCCGGGTCGTGGACCTGTGGTTGCCGTGGGCCGTCGTCGCCGTGACGGAGGTCCACGGAGTCCATGACCCGGCAGGTCGGGAGGCCGGCTCACCCAGCAAGAACGCCAGCAGATCGCGCTGGGGCTGGCCGACGGGCTCGCCTACGCGGAGATCGCCAGGCGTCTCGACCGCCCCACCTCGACGATCACCCGAGCCGATCCAGGTCCTGCTATAGCGGTCCCTGTGGTGACCCCGGCTCAGCGGGTCGGTGGCCGAACGCGCGGAGGGTGATCTCCACGAGCGCGTCCGCGTACTCCTGGGTGAGTGGCCCGGAGCGGAGCAGCCAGCGCTGGTAGAGGGGGGCGTACAGCACCTCGAGCAGCAGGTCGAGGTCGGCGTCCGCGGCAAGCTGGCCCGCCTGCTGGGCGTTGCGGAGCCGTTCCTTCTTGGCTTCGTCGACGGGGCCGGCCACCTTCTCGTGATACAGGGCGGCGAGGGTGGAATCGCCGAGGATCTCCATGTTGAGCGCCCTGACGGGTGCTTCGAACGCCGGGTCGGCGAACTCGGCGACGGTTGCCCGCATGACGGTCTTGAGGTCGGCCTCGAGGTCGCCGGTGTCGGGCAGTCGTACGCCCTCCCCGCCCTCGCTGAGCGCCAGGAACGAGTCGAAGATCACCGCGCCCTTGGACGGCCACCAGCGGTAGATGGTCTGCTTGCCGACTCCCGCGCGGGCGGCAATGGCCTCGATCGTCACCTTGGCGTAGCCGAGCTCGGAGACCAGATCGCGCGCGGCGTCGAGGACGGCCCGCCGGGATCGTTCGCTGCGCCGGGCGGGGTTGGGCTTTCTGGGGTTGGGCACGTCCCGGAGTGTAGCACCGTACGAGACGAGACGTTGCGTCTTGACAAGGCGGGCGACGTACCTGCAGACTCTCCAATCGCGAGGCGGACCGTCTCGTCTCACCTAAGCGAGGAGATCGCATGACAACTGCCCGAGTATGGTTCATCACCGGCGCGTCGAGGGGCTTGGGCAGGGCCTTTGCCGAGGCGGCGCTCGCTACCGGAGACCGGGTCGTCGCCGCCGCGCGTGACCTCGGCCCGCTCGACGACCTGGCCGCCGCTCATCCGGACGGCCTCGTACGGCTGACTCTGGATGTCTGCGACCGCGCGGCCGTGCGGGAGGTGGTGGACCGGGCGGCAGCGGCGTTCGGTCGACTCGACATCGTGGTCAACAACGCCGGCGGGATGCTGCTCGGCATGGTGGAGGAGGCCACCGAGGAGCAGATCCGCGCCCAGTTCGACGTCAACTTCTTCGGCGCGGTCTGGGTGGCCCAGGCCGTCGTGCCGTACCTGCGGGCGCAACGGTCCGGCCACATCCTGCAGGTCACCTCGATGGGATCCGGCGGCGGGTTCGCGTCCGTCGGGTTCTACGCGGCGAGCAAGGCCGCGCTCGACTCGGTGAGCCAGGCGCTGGCGATGGAGGTGGCGCCGTTCGGGATCAAGGTGACGATCGTGCAGCCCGGCGGGTACGGCACGGACCTGTTCACCCGGGGCACCACGAGGACGGAGCCGCGTCCGGAGTACGAGCCGCTGCGCGCCATGCTGGCCGAGATGTGGGGCGAGGACGCCGGTCCGGACCCGAGCACCGCAGCGCCGGTGATCATGGAGTTGGTCGGCCTGGCGGAGCCGCCGCTGCGGCTGATCGTCGGCGGCGCCTCCTACGACATGGTCCAGCAGATGGATCAGGCCCGCACGGCGGAGTACCGGGCCTGGGAGCATCTCAGCCGGCAGGCTCCGGGCTGAGCCCGGCACCGGTCCCACGCCGAGAACGAGCTGAGTCGTGGGCTCCACGCTCGCCTTCCTGCGCACTGGCGGCGGGCGGGATGAGCCGTTCGCCGAGAGCCAGTAGCAGAGCGACGATGCTGAGTAGGGCGCCGATCAGCACAGTGCTGCGTACGCCCTGGCTCGGCAGCGCGAGGCTGCCGACCAGGGCCCCAGCGGTGATGCCGACGTTGACAGCGGCGGAGACCGTTGCGGCGGCGAGGTCGGAGCGCCCGGGCGCCACCTGCAGCACCAGACCACCGAGCGCCGCGGTGAACGCGGCGAACGCCAGTCCGGCCAGAGCGAGCAGGACGACGGCCGGTGCCGGCCGGTGGCCGAGCGGGTACAGCCCGAGTAGTGCCGCCGCCTGCAGCGCGACGGTCGCGACCAGGGTGAGCCACGGGCTGCGGTCCACCACCGCTCCGACGGCGAGGATCCCGAGCACACTGGCGACGCCGCGCGCCAGCAGGATGGCCCCGACCGACGCGGCGGGGAACCGGCTGACCTCGGTGACGAAGAGGGCGACATAGGTGTAGGCGGCGATGGCACCGGCGGTCGCCAGGACGGCCACGGCGACCAGCAGCCAGAAGCGGCGGACGTCGGGTGTCGCGCCCCGGGCGGCATGTCCCTGGTCGGGCCGCGCCGAGGGCAGTAGCGAGGCCACCGCGGCGAACACGATCGCGCCGAGCCCGGCCACCGCCAGGTACGGCACCCGCCAGCCGGCGCGCTCGCCCAGCCAGGTGCCCGCGGGCACGCCGAGGACCAGAGCGACATTGCCGCCGGCGAAGACGATCGCGACCACCCGCCCGCGTAGCCCGGGTCGGAACAGTTCGGCCGCGGCCGGCACCACCACCGCCCAGAACAGCGCGTGGGTGGCTGCGGTCGCCATCCTGGCCGCCAGCACCAGCGCGAACGTGCTTGCGAAGACCGTGATCGCGGTGCTGACCACGAAGCCGGCCAGCAGTGCCGAGAGCAGCCGCCGGCGAGGGACTCTGCGGACCAGCGCCGTCAGCGGGACCGAGGCGACGAGGACCACCGCGCCGTACGCGGTGACGAGCATGCCCACTTGGGACGGTGAGACGGCCAGGTCGGCCGCCATCGGGAGCAGCAGCCCGATCGGCAGCGCCTCGGCAGTGGTGTAGAGGAACGTTCCGCCGGACAGGCCGACCAGCGCTGCCACTGCCCGCTTGTGCCCCATCCGGCCCTCCCCCGTGTTACTCCCTAAACCAGCTATGACGGCAACACGTTATCGGACGTGCTCGATGCGATGCAACTGGTAAAATTGGTTTCGATGGAAACAGTCGGGGACGTCACGCGGATGCGCCTGGTGGGCGGCAACCTCGCCCTGGACTTCATCAACACCCGCACCGGTCCACCCGGCGGGCCTCCGGACGACGACGTGCTCACGGGCTACCCGGAGTTGGTCGCCTGGGGCGGGTACGCGGGCGCCCTCACCGAGACCGAGGCGGCCGCGTTGCGCCGGCTGTCCCGCGCGGACCCACGCGGTGCGCACGCCGCCTTCGCCCGAGCGCTGCGCACCCGCGACTACCTCGACGAGGTGTTCCGGCCGCTGACCGCCGGCCAGGATCCGAGCGCGGCTGTGCTGGCCCGGCTGCGGGACGACGAGGCGGACGCGCTCGGTCACGCACACCTCGAACCCGGGAGCACGTTCGGGTGGGCCTGGCGGGACGACCACACCCTTGTCCGGCCGCTACGGCCGGTGGTGCACGCGGCGGTCCAGCTTCTCACCACCGGCGCGCTGGACCGGATCAAGAGATGCGGCGGCTGTCGGTTCATCTTCAACGACGAGAGCAAGAACCGCAGCCGTCGCTGGTGCAGCATGGACGACTGCGGGACCGCCGAGAAGATCCGCCGCTACGTCGCCGCGCGACGCACGCGTGCGACCCGGTGAGCGGGCGAGCCCCGATCACCGGCGAGACCTGGCCGCCCACATCCTCGGCGACCCGGCGCACCGGTCAGCAGCCTGACCAACCTCTCCCGGCTGCTCGGCGGCCGGCTGGCACCAGGTCACGGCGGACGAAGATCCCAGCTCCGCCCGCCGCGACCCGCGCGGTCGAGCCGGCCCGGTCAGCCGGTCGGTGCCCCGTCCGGTACGGGCACAGCCGCCGGTACGAAGACCAGCCGGGAACGCACCTGCCGGAATCCGGTCCGCTCCAGTTCGGCCAGTACGCGTACCCGGTGCGCGTCCACGTCGGCGAGCACCTCGCGGGCGCCGCCCTCGGCCAGTACCCGGACCGCCTCGGCCAGCAGTTCACCCCGGACGGCCTCGTCGAGCAGGCCGAGGTAGGCGATGAGCGGATAGCAGGCGTCCCCGGCCGTTCCGACCAGCCCGACCGGCCGCCCGGCGCCGAACGCGATCCGCCAGTTCCCCACCGGACGGTCCAGCCAGGCCAGCGGGTCGGTGGCCAGGTCGACGCCGGCGACCGCCCGGGCGACCTCCTTGCCGGTCAGCACGTCCGGCTCGGCGATCCGGGCGACCAGGGCGTTGATCTCCGCCGCGTCGGTAGCCGGCCGGAGGGTGTACCGGCCGGAGGGCGTCGGCAACGGTGTGCCCGTCCACGAGCAGCGCAGCCGCTCGCCCCGCTCGACCAGCCCGGCGAGTCGGGCCGCCGCCATCGGCGCCTCGGCCACGGCCAGCACCTCCGGCCGGCGCCGCCAGTGTGCCGGCAGGGATGCGTAGTAGATCCGCGGACCGCCGAGCGCCCGGTGGGCGGCGCGCAGCAGCACGGCACCCACCTCGGGCTCGGCGTCCAGGTCGAACCGCTCCAGCCACGGGGCACCGACGGCGCCGGGCGGCAGTACCCAGGCCGCCCGGCCGACCACCCGGCCGGCCCGGAGGGCGACCCAGGTGCGCTCGGGGCGGTAGCCGCCGCCGGCCAGCCCTTCGGCGTAGCCGACCTGACGCAGTTGCGGGAGCGGATCGGGCATGGAGTCGAACAGACTTTCCTCGCCCGCGACGAGCGGGCGTACGACCAGATCGGTCATGGCGGGATCCTCCGGGAAGCGAGCGCCCCGGGTCAGATCCGCGTGGACGCCGGGGCGCGGAGGGGGCGCAGAACATCGGGCATCGTTCTGACCTCCTTCCGGCTCGTCGGCGTACCGGGAACGTACGCGGTGCACTCCGCCGGCCGCAACGCGATTAGCTCCACCGGTCCGGCGCGGTCGGCACGTCGTCGGTAAGGAACCGGCCGCCCGGCGCACTACCGGCGACGGCGTACCGTCCTAGACAAGGAGCGGGAGCCCGTGGCAGATGCCGAAGCAGGCCGGCGCCGCTGCGCTGGCGGTCGGCGCATTGGTGCTCACCAGCGGCGGCGGCACCGTCCCCGATCCCGCCGTACCGGGCGTGGACAGCCCGCCCACCGCGACGCCGGCCACCGGGCCGCTACTGGGTACGCCGGCCGTCGGTGCTACGACTACTTCTTCCTTCGGAACCTCAGCACCTCCCGCAGCAGCAGCACCCCTACGAAGGTGGGCAGGAGAGCGAGCAGTCCGATCCCGTAACCGATCCACAACAGCCATGGGCGAGCTTCGACGTCGGCTCGGGCCAGCAATCGGGTGGTCCGATCCCTGCCCAGATCTCCGACGCGAACTGTGGTGCCCGTGTCGGAGGAGTCGAATATGGCTCCGGCAGTCATCTCCTCGAGTTGGCCGTCGTCCCAGGTGATGTCGACTTCGCAGGCTTCCCAGTAACCGAAGCCGCGATTGCTGATCGGGCCGTGCTCGACGCACCGACCGACAGTGGCCTGACCCTCGCGCCGGGCGTCGGTCATGTCGTTGCCGGCCAACCTGCTCAGCGTCACCGCCGTGCCGAGCATGCCGGCCGCCAGGACGAGTATTCCGGTGAGGAACAGGAACGACCGGAAGCCGTTGCCCTTGCGCCGCTGCACCACCGCAGCGCCCAGGTCCGCCTCCTCGGCCCGCGCGGCCTCCTTGCGGTCGAGTTCGTGCTGCTGTTCTTTGATCTCGGCGAGGCGCTTGGCGATCCGGTCGTCCAGCGGTTCCATGGAAGTCCTCCGTCAGAGCGGAAGCTCGATAGGCGTAGGGCTTGGATTGTTGCCCCGTAGCGTATCGCCGGCCTGCCCACCGTTCTGCGAGCCGTTCGTCTGGCCCGCGCTGCGCGCCGTGTTCTGGATCACCTGGTCGACGGTGCCGTACACGGCGGTGTGGCCCCGCCCGATCGTGTTGAACGCTCCCCTGAACCCGCTCAAGCCGCTTCCTCCGGCCTCGCCGATCGCTTGGATGCGGAACGCCTCGAGGAGCAGGGTGCCGCGGCTGGCCTGGCCGATCTGCGCCAGGATGGCGTCGCACTTGCTGGTCAGCATGCCGATCTGCCTGATCGCCTGGAACAGCCGCTCCAGCAGGTTGAGGATCTTGCTAGTGGTCTTGCCCACCAGGATGGCGACTTCGGCGGCGACCTTGGGGATCAGCACCACCGTGAGAGCCTGGACCGCCTTGGAGATGCACGCACCGACGACCTCGGCCACGATGTCGCGGATCGTGTTCCGGATGACACCGACCATCGCGCCGACGATCGTGGTCGCCTTGCTCATCGCGTCGGCGATCTTGCCCAGCGCCTGCACCGCCTCGGCATGGCTCCGGGCACGCTGCCGGTACGCCGCCGCTGCCTGCGAGGTCCACTCCGCGGTGCTGCGGTTGACCTCGCTGACGAAGAAGTCGGTGGCCTCGTAGATGCGTCGCTCGATGTTGTACCAGGTCTGGGCGTGCCCCTCGATCGCCTTCGGGTCTCCAGCGAGTTTGTCCAGTGGTTCCCTCAGGAAGCTGACGTGTTCCATGAGCCAGCCGACACCAGCGGCGAAAACCGCCTGCAACGGGTCCATGATCGCGCCGATGGCGGAGAGACCGGCGGCCACGCCGTTGCCGGCGACGCCCAGCCAGTTCTCGGTCGCGATGCCGTCCACCACGCCACAGGCCGACTCGAAGATGCCGGCGCCCTCCCACGCCTTCGTCTCACCCTCGGGCGCGATGACGGACGCCCGGGTGAAAGCCGCGTCGGTGCTCATCGGCCGCCCGCCTCCCTGATCCGGGTCGCCGCGGCGCCGTCGGTGATGTCGACGTTGTCGGCCAGCGCCCGGAGCAGTTCCGCCAGGTGCGCGGTCGCGTCAGCCCCGTTGCGGATCTCCTGCAACGCGTGGTCCGACAGCGGATCGATGATCGGCAGGAACAGCGGGCTGCACAGGACGCCGTACACCTCGTCGTGCAGGCTGACGTACTCGGCACCGGCGGCGGCCTCGCCGCACATCCGTCCGGCCTCGTCCACCATCTGGGCATGTTTGCGGACCTCGGCCGTCGACAGCCTGATGTCGCTCATCGATGATCACGCTCCTCGTCCTCAGGTGGTTCCGGGAACTGTTTGGTGTATGCGCCACCGATGAAGGAGGCCGTCTCGGAGCCCGCGCCGTAGAGGCTGCTCACCACGGCGACCATCTGCTGCGCCATCTTCGCCTGGGCGCGCCGGCTGGTGTCGAGAATGATCGAGGCGAGTTCGTCTGCGGGCAGGCGCATCGCCTGGTCGCTGAGGCGTAGCTCGGCCATGCCTCCTGACGAGTCGACGGTGACGACGGCCTCGCCGCCCCGTGATTCGACCGTCGCCCTGTTCTGTTCCATCCGCTGGCTGAGCTCGGTGGTGAGCGCTGTCTGCTGCTCCACACGCCGCTGCCAGTCGACGAGCATGCCTTCCGGGTCCCCCGGCACAAGTCCTCCCTCGGTGGCTGTCGCGGGTAGTCTAGACAATTCCCGCGAGCCGGAGATCCCATCGACTCACCTGGATCGCCAGCTCGGGAAGCGGACCTACTCTCGGCTTTCCGGCCACCGTCCACTGTGCTGACGGTGGTGACGGGTCCGTGACGTGTCGGTTAACCAAGATCTTCCTGAGCCTCCGGGAACTACCATGTGTGTCGTGTCCGGCGACGCGGTGCCCCGGTTCGTGGTGTGGGGCGCGAACGCGCTCGCCCAGCGGCTGGTCGGCGAGCTGATGAACACCTACAGCGCGCACGTCACGGTGATCGTGCCGTCAGCCTCGGCAGACCAGGCGCCGGAGATCGCCGAGCTGGTGCCGGAGGACGGCGACCCGGCCCTGCGACCCGCGATGATCGTCGCGCCCCGGCTCAACCAGGAGGTCTTCCGGCAGGCCGGGATCGAGACCGCCGCGGCGGTCGCGCTGGTCGACCGTGACGACGTCGCCAACGTGGACGCCGCGCTGATCGCCCGCGAGGTGAGCCCCACCGTCCGGCTCGTGGTCCGGCTCTTCAATCCGGTACTCGGGGACGGCATCGCCAGCATGCTCGGCGACTGCGGCGTACTCTCCGGTTCCGAGTTCGCCGCCCCCGCGTTCGTGGCCGCGGCACTCGGCAACGACACGCCCACCTACGTACGGCTCCCCGACGAACTGCTGATGGCCGCGCCGCGGGCCGATGTCGCCGACCGTCCCGACGACGTGCTCTGCGGGCTGGCGATCACCGAGGGCCTCGCCGAGCCGGTCCGGTTGCCGGCCGACGAGGACGCCGCCGACCTGGTCCTCGTCCGGGCGCCGAGCAGCCAGCCCCGACCGGTCCGGCGGCGCCGGCCACATCCGATGCGCGCCACCCGGTTGCTGTTCGGCCGCAACCTCCGGCTGGCCCTGCTGGCGCTGGCCGGCGTGCTGACGACCGGTACGGTCACGCTCGCGCTCACCCGCGAGGACACCGGCCTGCTCCAGGCCGGGTACCTGGCCGTGCTGACCGCCCTCGGCGGCGCCGACGCCGACACCGGCGCCTCGGTGGTCGAGAAGGCGGTCGCGGTGCTGCTCGTGGTCACCGGTGTGGCGCTGATCCCCACCGTCACCGCGTTGATCGTGGACGTCGTCGTCAACGCCCGGCTCGCGCTGGCCGCCGGAGGTCTCACCGAGCCGGTCTCCGGCCATGTGATCGTGGTCGGGCTCGGCAACATCGGCGCCCGGGTGGTCCGGGAGCTGCACGACTTCGGCCTGGACGTGGTGGCCATCGACCGGATGGAACACGCCCGGGGGGTGTCGGTCGCCCGTGAGCTGCGCATCCCGGTCCTGATCCGGGACGCCAACAATGCCGAGGCGTTGCGGGCCGCGTCGGTGGAGACCTGCCGCGCCCTCCTGGTGCTCACCACCGACGACGTGACCAACCTGGAGACCGCCCTGATCGGCCGGGCGGTGCACGGGCAGGCGCAGCGCGGGACCGGCGGTGCCGGCGGGGCCAAGCTGCGGGTGGTGCTCCGGCTCTTCGACGAGGGTTTCGCGCGGCGGGTCAAGCGGGCCTTCGGGATCGACCACTCGCGCAGCGTCTCCTACCTGGCCGCACCCGCCTTCGCGGCGGCGATGATGGGCCGGGAGGTGGTGGGTGCGATCTCCGTCGGCCGCCGGGTGCTGCTCGTCGCGGAGTTGCCGGTCGGCGCCGGGTCCGAACTGGAGGGACGGCTCTGCCCCGAGGTCAGCCGGCCGGGCGAGGTACGGCTGATCGCCGTCCGGACCGGCCGGGTCGGGCAGACGCTCTGGTCCCTGCCGGACCGCCGTCCGCTGGTACGGACCGACCGGCTGCTGGTGGTCGCCACTCGGGCCGGGCTGGCCGGGCTGCTCTCGCGTACCGCCGCCAGTCCCGATCCGCCACCGCTGGTGGAACCGAAACCGCTGCGCCTGCTGAGCGCCGCGGTGCGGCACCGGC
The DNA here is from genome assembly GCF_039649625.1 of Plantactinospora sp. ZYX-F-223. Lineage (NCBI taxonomy): Bacteria > Bacillati > Actinomycetota > Actinomycetes > Micromonosporales > Micromonosporaceae > Plantactinospora > Plantactinospora sp. ZYX-F-223. Next base: position 45,787 of record NZ_JBDJAV010000053.1, read on the forward strand.
CCGGGCCCCGGCCGGCGCCGGACTCCGGACCCGGGCCGGCGGACCGGCGTCCCGGACCCCCGGTTTAGTCGCGGTTCGCCGGGGCATGAAGGACAAATGCCTCCGCGTCCCGGTCTCCTCGTCGACAACACGCTGCGGCTGGCCGCCGAGGGCTACGGCTGGCTGCCCAACCTCCGCCGCCGGGAAGGGACGGAAACCGTCCAGACCCGGCTGCTCGGGCAGCGGGCGGTGGGGCTGTGCGGCCCGGACGCGGCCCGGTTCTTCTACGACGAGGCGCACATCCGGCGGCACGGAGCGATCCCCGGGCCGGTGCAGGACACCCTCTTCGGTCGGCGTGCGGTGCACACCCTCGACGGTGCCGACCACCGGCACCGCAAGGCGATCTTCACGTCGCTGCTCACCGCCGACGCGATCGCCACCCTCCAGCGGTACGCCGGCACGGCCTGGGACGAGACTGTCGACCGCTGGCCCCCCTGGCAGCCGGTCGTACTCTTCGACGAGGTCAGCCGGGTCCTCGCCCGAGCCGTCTGCCAGTGGGTGGGAGTGCCGCTGGCCGAGCCGGACGTCGCCACGGTGGCCGCCGACATGGTGGCGCTGGTGGACGGCTTCGGCACCCTCGGGCCCCGGCACTGGCGTGCCCGGCAGGCACGGGGCCGACGGGAACGCTGGCTGGCCGAGCTGGTCGAGCAGGTCCGGCAGGGACGGCGGGTCGTCGACGCCGGATCGGCCTTCGACGTGATCGCCCGCTACCGGGACGCCGACGGCGAGCCGCTCGATCCCCGGCTCGCGGCGGTGGAGATCCTCAACCTGGTCCGGCCGACGGTCGCGGTCTGCTGGTTCGTCAGCTTCGCGGCACACGCTCTGCACCGCTGGCCGGAACTCCGGGCCCGGCTCCGTTCCGGCAGTGCCGACTACGTCACGGCGTTCGGGCACGAGGTCCGCCGCTTCTATCCGTTCGCGCCGTTCCTCGCCGGCCACGCGGTACGGGACCTCGCCTGGCGGGACCTGCCCATTCCGGCCGGCTCGATGGTCCTGCTCGACCTGTACGGCCAGAACCACCTCCCGGAGCTGTGGCCGGACCCGTACGTCTTCGACCCGGAGCGGTTCCTCGGTCGGGAGATCGGCGCGTTCGAGCTGGTGCCGCAGGGTGGCGGTGATCCGCGTACCGGCCATCGCTGTCCAGGCGAGACGACGACCGTGGCGCTGCTGGCCACGCTCAGCGGGCGGCTGGCCGACCTGGACTACCAGGTTCCGGAGCAGGATCTCGGGATCTCGCTGCGCCGGGTACCGACCCGGCCGCGCAGCGGCTTCGTCCTCGTCCGGGGGTGACCGCCACGTTCGGCCGGCCCGGGAAGGCGCCGGCCGGATAGGCGTCGGGGTTGCCGGCGGTCGGAGGTCGCCCTGACGGCGGCGCCTGGGGCACCCCGTTTGGCGGCCACTGTCGGGGGAAGCCAGGCGTCCGGGACGGCGCCGGCTGCGGCGCCTCGTCGGCGGAACTGGGAGGTTTGAGATGGCTGATCGGGACGAACTTCATGACCTGCGCCAACGCGCTCACGAGGCAGGTATCCAGGGCAGCTCGAAGATGAGTGAGCAGCAGCTCCGGGAGGCGTTGAAGAAGATGGGCAAGGGGGCCGAACCGATGGTCGCCAAGCGGGAGGCCAAGGGCTACCTGTAGCCGAACCGGAGGTACGGCCCGAGCGGGGATCTGCTGCGGGCCGTACCTGGGTGCGTTCAGGCTCAGGAGCGGGCACGGCCGGTCGGCCAGCTGGCCCGGACCAGGGCGGGCAGTTCCCGGCGGTGCCGGGCCAGCAGGATTCCGGCCAGCACCGCGTACGCGAACGCGACGCCGTACCGGACCGCCTGGGTGGGCACGGCGAACTGCACCGCGAAGAGCAGGAACAGCAGCGCCGCCTCGATCCGGGAGATCCGCAGGTCGGCCAGGACGGCGACGCCGAGCAGGGTCTGCGCGGTGGTCAGGTAGAGCTCCTCGGTCTGCCGCGCGTCGAGTGCCAGCCCGGCGAACTCACCGCCGCCGAGATAGAAGGCGATCGGCAGGCAGGCGATCAGCAGGGTCCACTGGTTGAGTTTCGCCGCCAGCAGCGCGCCGAGCCCGTCGTCGGCCCGGCCGCGCAGCGCGAAGGCGATCGCCACGATCACCTCCGGTGCTTCGGAGGCGACCGGGGCGAGCCACTGTACGAGCAGGAACTCGTCGATGCCGAGCGCCGTACCGGCCTCGACGAGGGACTTGCCGAACGGCTCGGCCGCGCTGAGGATCACCACCGCCGCCGTACCGAAGAGCGCGGCGACGGTCAGCCGGCGGCGTCTCTTCGGTGCTCTGGCGAGGGTGGCGGCCACCCCGACCAGCGCCTCCTCGGCGTGCTCGGTACGCCCGATCCGGGAGAGGTAGAGCGCGAACAGGGCGCCCAGGACGATGCTGTCGTACCAGGCCAGCCGGCCGGTCAACGGGATCACCAGGGCGTAGACGGTGGCCATCAGCAGATAGATCGTCTCGGTCCGGCGGTGCGCGGAGAGGCTCACGCCGTTACGGTCGCCGGATTGCCCGCGTCGGCGTACCGCCCAGATGGCGGCGAAGACCAGCAGCGGCCAGGCGACCCCGATCAGCAGCCGGTTGGCCCCGGTCATGTTCGCCAGGGCGAACGCCGCGAATTCGGGATCGGAGCCGGCGGCGAAGGCGAAGTAGATGTCGATCGCGTACTCCGGAAGTACCGCCACCAGGGCGAGCAGGGCGAGCGCCAGGCTCCCGGGCAGGTCGACCCGGGCCACCTCGGAGGCCCACATCAGCAGGGCGACCGCCGACAGCACCGCCACCCCGAAGACCGCCATTCCGGCGATCGCCGGTAGGTGGACGCCGGCCAGCCGCATCACCACGGCCGGGAGGGCCGCCAGCACGGCGAGGCCGACCCGGGTCGCCACGCCCCGGGCGGACACCGTGACATCGAGTCCCACCCGCACGTCGCCACCCCCGCCTGGCATCGAGCCTGCCGGACCGGGGCGGACGGTAGGGGCGGAATCGCCGAGATGGCTCGGCCCGGCGCCGCCGGCGAGCAGCCCTCCCGACCGGCGACGCGGCCGGAGGGGATGATCTCCGGACCGATACGGTCAGGGACCGGCCCTGCTCGGGGCCGGTCCCTGACGGGCGTACCGGTTTCAGGAGGCCGTCACCACTGGAGTTGGGACACGTCCTCGACGGTGGCGCCGGCCGGCGGGGCGAACGCCGTCCTGTCGACCTTCTCGGAGTACTTCACCAGCTCGATCGCGGCCTGCTCACCGCTGTCCGTCCGGCCAGCGAACGAGGCCAGTACGCCGGACTCGGTGACACAGACCGTGAGCTTGTCGAGGGTCCCCTCGGTGCCGCCCTGCGGGTCGCTGACCCCGGTGACGTCGGCGCAGAGCGTGTCCTGCCCGGCGATCTCCCGCTCCGTCGTCCGTACGTCGGTGTTCGGCACGATCGCGGCGGCGGCGACCAGGCCGAGCGCCAGCTCCGGGGTGACGAAGCCGGGGCCGGCGACCGCGGCGACCATCCCGGCTTCCGGGGTCGTCGCGGCGGTGGTGTTCGCGCTCTTCTGGCACTCGTCGCCGGAGCAGATGATCATGTGCTCCGGTGTGAAGATGAGCCGGCCGTCCGGGGTGCTCAGCGCCGAGTTGGGCGGCTGCTGGGTGAGGGTGACGGTCTCGGTCTCCCGCTGGCCGGCCTCCTCCCCGACGATCTTGTATTCGGCGGTGAAGGTGAGCTGGGCGGACTTCCCCAGCCGGTCGGCGAAGTTTCCCAGCGTGTTGGCCGTGTCGACCGCGTTCTGGACCGTGTTGATGACGCCACAGCCGGCGCCGAACAGGACGAGGACCGAGAGGGCGACGAGGCGCCCGGCGAGGTGGCTACGAGGCGAGGTCATGCCAAGAACTGTGTGGCCGCCGGTGACCGCCGGCCACGGTCCGCGACCGCAACGGCACGAATTCGGGAGATCGCCGCCCGCCGCCGCCCGGCCCCGCCCGCGCCGCGCTGCCCGTGGGGTACGTTGAGAGCCTCAGTCGCCGCGACCGGAGGAGGTGGGACCGATTTCCGTGTCGATCGGCCGGGTGCTCCCATCCCGCGGCTCGGCGGCCTCGTCGGGGCACGTCGGGTCGCGATAGCCGGGAGAACGCCGGCAGGCGTTCCGAAAGGCTGTACGTGTCAACACCCACCTCCACTCCCGCCTCCACACCGGACCGCGCGGAGGTCGTCCGTCGGCTCCGGGCGGCCGGCTGTGTCTTCGCCGAGGGCGAGGCCGAACTCCTGAGTACCGCCGCGCGGAGCCGGGCCGAACTGCTGGCCATGGTCGAGCGGCGGGTCTCCGGCCTGCCGCTGGAACACATCGTCGGCTGGGTCGACTTCTGCGGCTTGCGGGTCGCCGTCGACCCGGGAGTCTTCGTGCCGCGCCGCCGCACCGAACTGCTGGTCCGCCGGGCCGCCGCGCTGGCCCGGCCGGGCGCGACGGTGCTGGACCTGGCGTGCGGCTCCGGCGCGATCGGGCTGGCGGTCGCGGCGCTGGTCGACGATGTCGTGCTGTACGCGGTGGACATCGAACCGGCCGCCGTCCGGTGCGCCCGGCGCAACCTCGCCCCGCTCGGCGGCCGGGTGTACGCCGGGGACCTGTACCAGCCGCTTCCGCCCCGGCTGCGCGGCCGGATCGACGTACTGGTGGCGAATGTGCCGTACGTGCCCAGCGAGGCGGTCGAACTGCTGCCGCCGGAGGCACGGCTGCACGAGCCGCTGGTGGCGCTGGACGGCGGCCTCGACGGCCTCGACGTGCTGCGCCGGGTGGCCGCCGGAGCCCGGGACTGGCTCGTCCCCGGCGGCCACCTGCTGCTGGAGACCAGCCTGGAGCAGGCGGAGATCGCCATGGCCGTGTTCGACCGGGCCGGCCTCGCCCCGGCGGTGGTCACCGACGACGAGCTGCCGGCGACCGTGGTGGTCGGCAGCCGCTGACCGCCCCGATCAGCCGACCGAGGCTGCCGGCTCCGGCTCGGCCTTCGGTTCTGGCTCGGCCTCCGCCTCGGCCAGGATGTCGGCGATCGTCGTCGCGTCCCCGGTGGTGTGCGCGGCGAGCAACTCGGCGAAGCGTTCCGCCGGCATCACCCGGACGCCGAGGCTGGTGGCCTTCTCCGCCTTGCTGCCCGCGCCCTCGCCGACCACCACCAGATCGGTCCGCTTGGAGACCGAGCCGGACGACTTGCCGCCGAGCCGTTCGACCGCCTCGTTGCCCTCGTTGCGGGTCAGTCCCGGCACGGAACCGGTGACCACGACCGTCATCGGGGTGCCGTCCGGCCGGCGCAGCGGTAGCGCGGTCGCGGTCGGGACAGCCACGTCGCCGTCGCCGTCGGTGGTCGCGGCCTGGCCGGGAACGCCCGGCTCGGTCATGTTGACCCCGCGGGCGGCGAGCTTCTCGACGACCGGGGCCAGCTCGACCAGCTCCGCCGCGATGGTGACGGCCCGCTCCGGTCCCACCCCCTCGACCTCCTGCAGGTCGGTGACGGAGGCGGCGAGCAGCGCCTCCATGGTGCCGAAGTGCCGGGCGAGCCGGCGGGACATCGACCGGCCGGTCATCCGTACGCCGAGGCCGGTGAGCACCCGGGAGAGCGGCTGGCGCTTCGACGCCTCGATGTTGGCCACGAGTTTGCGAGCCGAGGTCTCGCCCAGCCGCTCCAGGGTGGCCAGCGTGCCGGGGTCGAGGTCGTAGAGGTCGGCCGGGTCGGTGACCATGCCGGCGCTGACCAGCAAGTCGATGATCTTGCTGCCCAGCCCCTCGATGTCCATCGAGTCCCGGGCGGCGTAGTAGGAGAGCGACTCGCGGGCGCCACAGGCCCGGCCCTGGGTACAGCGCCAGCGCTTCTGCGAGCGGTCGATCTCGCCGTCGCAGCGCGGGCACCGGGTCGGCGGCTCGTACGCCGTGGAGTCCGCCGGCCGCTCGTCGAGCTTGGCGCCGGTGATCTCGGGGATCACGTCACCGGCCCGCCGGACGAAGACGGTGTCGCCGGCCCGGACGTTGCGCCGGACCAGGTCGTCGAAGTTGTGCAGGGTGGCCGAGGTGACCGTCACCCCACCCACCTGCACCGGTGCCAGTACGGCGACCGGGGTGATCACGCCGGTCCGGCCGACCTGCACCTCGATCGAGAGCAGTGTGGTGGTGCGGGTGTCGGCGGGGAACTTGTAGGCGATGCCCCAGCGGGGTGCCCGGGTGCCCGACCCGGCCAGCTCGCGGTCGGCCGGGTGGTCGGCCTTGATCACCGCACCGTCGATGCCGAAGCCCAGCTCGCCCCGGCGGGCGTAGAGCGACTCCACCACGGCGAGCACCTCCTCGATGGTGGTGCAGAGCGGCATCCCGGCCGGCGAACCGGCGGTGGTGGCGACGCCGAGGCTCTCGACGTACGCCATGGTGGCCGAGTGCGGGCGGGGTTCGGGCGCCCCGTCGGCCTCGTCGAGGCCGTGCACCGCGTAGGCGAGGAAGGAGAGCGGCGCATCGTACGCCCGGTCCTGGGCCCGCAGCGTGCCCGCGGCGGCGCTGCGCGGATGCGCGAAGGCCGGCTCACCGTGCCCGGTGCGCATCTCCTGGGCCTTGGCGAAGTCCTCGTCGGTCATGTAGACCTCGCCGCGGATCTCCACGGTCAGCGGCTCGCCGAGCTGCTCCGGCAGGCCGGCCGCCCGCCGGGCCTGCGGCGTCACGTCCTCGCCGGCCAGCCCGTCGCCCCGGGTGGCGACCTGGGTGAGCCGGCCGTCCACGTAGCGGGCGGCGATGGCCAGGCCGTCGATCTTGGGCTCCACGGTGTAGCCGGCGGCGGGACGGCCGAGCAGCTTGTCGAGCCGGGCCGCCCAGCGGGCCAGTTCCTCCTCGCCGAAGACGTTGTCGAGGCTGAGCATCGGGACGCTGTGCACGACGTCGCCGACCAGCCCGGCGCCGGCCGCCACCAGTTCGCTGGGCGAGTCGTCGGTCTTCCAGCCCGGCTGGGCGGCCTCGGTCGCGACGACCCGGGCCATCAGCGCGTCGTAGGTCGCGTCGTCCATCGCCAGGTCCGCGCCGTTGTAGTAGGCGGCCGCGGCCGAGCGGATCTCGGCGATCGCCGCCTCGTAGGCCGGGCGGTCCGGGAACGGCTCGGCGAGCGCGGCGTCCACCACCGGGTCCACCGGATCGACGACCGGCTCGACCGGACCGGCCCCGCCCGGCTGCTCAGGCCGATCGTCGGTCGCCGTCCCCACTGCCTCGTATGCCACGAAGTCCCCCTCCCGTCAGGCCCGCACGCTCGGCGTTCAGCCTAGAGACCGGGTACGACGAAGCGCCGCCCCAGTCCCGCCGGACTCCAGACAACCGCCGGATGGGCCCGGCGCCGGCACCTAGGCTGACCTCATGGCCGAGCCGACGCGCAGTCGGGGGGACGAGCCGGGCGTACCCGGGCCGGACGGCGCCCGGAGTACGCAGTACACGCAGGGCCGGGCCGCTGGCGAGACGCCCTGGTCGCAGGGGGGCCCGCTCAGCTCGTCGCGTTCGCAGCGCAGCCAGAGCGTCGGCACGGTGATCATCGCGGGTCTGGCCAACCTGGCGGTGGCGGTGGCGAAGGCGATCGCCGGGGTGGTCTCCGGCTCGGCGGCGGTGCTCGCCGAGGCGGCCCACTCGGTCGCCGACACCACGACAGAGCTGCTGCTCTTCATCGCGCTGCGCCGGGGCGCCCGGCCACCGACCACGCAGTACCCGTTCGGGTACGGCCGGGAGAGCTATCTCTGGGCGTTCGTCGCCGCCGTGGTCACCTTCGTCATCGGTGCCGGGTTCTCCATCTTCCAGGGAGTGGAGGCGATCCAGGAGCGGCACGAGGATCTGGACCCCACGGTCGCGTACGTGGTGCTGGTGGTCTCCTTCGTGGCCGAGGGCATCTCGCTGACCCGGTCGGTCCGGCAGTTGCGCCGCCGGGCGGCCCGCTGGCGCCTCCCCTGGCTGCGGGTGGCCCGGCGTACCCCGAACACCACGATCAAGGCGGTGCTGCTGGAGGACAGCGCGGCGCTGATCGGGCTGCTCCTGGCGGGGATCGGGGTGGGGCTGTCGGAGTTGACCGGCAGCCCGGTGTGGGACGGCATCGCCTCGATCGCGATCGGCGTGCTGTTGCTGGTGGTGGCCATCACCCTGGCGCACAACAACATCGCGCTGCTGGTCGGCCGGGCGGCCCAGGAGGCGGTACGCGCGGAGATCGCGCAGGAGTTGGCGGCGGTGCCGGACCTGCGTGGCGTGGACCGGTTGATGACGCTGCAACTCGGCCCGGAGGACATCCTGGTGGCGGTGAAGGTCAACTTCGCCGACGACGCCAGCCGGGCGGAGATCGAGGTCGCCGCCGACGAGGCGGAACGGCGGCTGATCGCGCGTAACCCGGCGATCCGGTACGTCTTCCTCGACCCGACCCGCCGCGCGAAGTGACCGGCCGGTCCGGGCCCGGCCCTCCGGGCGGAAGCGGTCCGGGGCGGAGTCGGTCCGGGATGGACCGGATGGAGTGGTTCGGGGCGGAAGTATTGACAGCTTTCGACGGCGGGCTCAAGCTGGTGGAGGAGAGAGAGCGCTCTCTCACACCTCGAACGAGGGCAGACCACCACCAGTCTGGCCAGCGACCTCCGACGCCTTCGGCGGCGGCGCCGGAACCCTCGCTGGCCGCTCACCAGCTAGGAGTGCCCACATGGAAAGGGCCGCACCCCTGCACGCGCTGCGCCGCCGGCTGAGAATCGTGACGCTGTTCGGCGCCCTGCTCGCCCTGCTCGGCGGCTACGCCGTGATCGAGCGGGCGGAGCCGGCCGAGGCCCGGGTCGTCCGGGTCGCCGAGTTCCTGGCCGACTGTCCGTACAGCCACCGGCTGCCGGACGACCCGATCATCTTCCCGGGCCTGCCCGGCGCCTCGCACATGCACAGCTTCTTCGGCGCGACCACCACCAACGCCCACACCAACCTGGCCGACCTGCTGAACTCCGACACCACCTGCAACCCCCGGGTCGACGTCTCGTCCTACTGGGTACCCACCTTCTACGCCGACAACGTCCCGGTGGAACCGGCCATCGTCACGTTCTACTACCTCGGCGAGGGCGTCCGCAGCGACATCGTCGCCAACACCCAGCCCCTGCCGCTGGGCCTGCGGATCGTGGCCGGCAACGCCCGGGCCACCGCTCCGGACTCGACCACCATCTCCCGGTGGTCCTGCCTGCACGCCGGGCACGTCGGCGCGTCCAAGGACTTCGTCAACTGTCCTGCCGGGACGATGATCGAGTCGTACCTCGACTTCCCGCAGTGCTGGAACGGCCGCGACCTCGACTCGCCGGACCACAAGAGCCACATGGCGTACCCGGTCAACCAGGCCTGCCCGGCCAGCCACCCGGTGGCGGTGCCGAAGCTGCGCCAGGTGCTGCGCTATCCGGTCAACGGCGACCCGGCCCGGTTCCGGCTCGCCTCCGGCGGCGGTTTCACCATGCACGGTGACTTCTTCAACGCCTGGCCCGAGGCCGAGATGCTCCGCCGGGTCCGGGACTGCATCCGTCCCGTCATCAAGTGCGGTGCGGACGGCCGCCCGAGCTGATCGTGGGGCTCCGTGGGTGGATCCGGCTCCGGCCGGGTCCACCCGCCCAACAGGCGACCGGAGAAGGAGACCCGGAGATGAGGCCCACCGCCGTCGTACCGGCCGCCGCGCTGCTCGTCGCGGTGCTGCTGGCCGGCGGCTGCGCCGGCTCCGCCGCCGCACCACCGCCGGTTTCGGGTACGTCCACCGGCGCGGCGCCGGTCACCACCGGTCGACCGACCGGCCCGGCGGGTACGCCCGGCCCGTCCGGCCGGTTCAACGGCACCGACATCGCCTGGCTGCAACTCGCCGTCGCCATGCACGAACGGGTGCTGCCCCTGCTGGACCTGGTGCCGGCGCGCACCACCGACCCGGCCGTGCGCCAGCTCGCCGCCCGGGTCCGGGAGACCCACCGTGCCGACCTGGAACGGTCCCGGCGGCTACTCGACCGCTCCGGTGCGCCGAAGACCAACCCGCACGAGGGGCACGACATGCCCGGAATGGTCACCGCCGCCGAGTTGACCGCGCTCGGCGCGGTCCCGGAAGCCGAGTTCCGGCGCCTCTTCGGCCAGTACCTCCGGGCGCACCTGGAGCAGTCCGTCCGGGTCGCCGGCGCCGAGCAGCGCTCCGGCGCCGACCCCGACACCACCAGCCTGGCCGGGGCGATCGCCCGGACCGGCGCCGCCTACCTGACCCAGCTCGGCCAACTGCGGGGCTGAGGTCCCGGATCTCCGCCGGCCCGGGTACTCCGCGCGGAGGTGTTCGGACCGGTCGCGGTGGTCATCCCGTTCGACGACGAGACCGAGGCGCTGCGGCTGGCCGACGACACCCCGTACGGGCTCTCCGCCGTGCTCTTCACCCGGGACCTGGGCCGGGCACACCGGGGCGCCGCGCGGCTGCGGGCCGACGCCCCCTCCGGCCCCTCCGGCGCGGACCCGGTCAGCCGGTCCGGCGCCGGAACAGCACGACCGAGAGCGCGACCGACCCGGCGAGCAGGCCGGCGCACCAGGCCAGGGCGATCCACGGGCTGGCCCCGACCGGCGTACCCAGCAGCAGGCCGCGCAGCGACTCGATCACCGGGTTGAGCGGCTGGTGCTCGGCGATGCCCCGGGTCCAACTCGGCATGGAGTCGATCGGCACGAACGCGCTGCTCGGATAGGGCAGGAACATCACGAAGAAGGTGAAGCCGTTCGCCGCCTCCACCGACCGCACCAGCAGCCCGACGCTGTTCGGCGAAGCGGAGCTTGAGCCGGGCCGGACTGTCCTCCGCGACCACCCGCCCCGCGTCCAGTACGGCGATCCGGTCCGCGAGCCGGTCGGCCTCCTCCAGGTACTGCGTGGTGAGGAAGACCGTCACCCCGGACTCGGCCAGCCCGCCGATCACCTGCCAGAGCGCCTGCCGGCTGCGCGGGTCGAGCCCGGTGGTCGGCTCGTCGAGGAACATCACCGAGGGCCGGCCGACCAGTCCGGCGGCCAGGTCCAGCCGTCGTCGCATCCCGCCGGAGTAGGTGCCGACCCGGCGGCCGGCCGCGTCGGCGAGGTCGAACCCGTCGAGCAGCTCGCGGGCCCGCGCCCGGGCGCCCGCCGCGGAGAGGCCGGAGAGCCGGCCCATCATCCGGAGGTTCTCCTCGCCGGTCTGCAACTCGTCGATCGCCGCGTACTGCCCGGTCAGGCTGATACTGCGGCGTACCTGGTGGCGCTGCCGCAGTACGTCGAAACCGGCGACCCGGGCCTGTCCGGCGTCCGGCCGGACCAGGGTGGCCAGGATTCGTACCGTCGTCGTCTTGCCCGCCCCGTTGGGTCCGAGCAAGGCGAAGACGCTGCCCTCCGGTACCTGGAGGTCGATGCCGGTCACCACCTGCGCCGACCCGTACGCCTTCACCAAGCCGGCCGTCTCGATCGCCAATCCCGGTGCCATCGCACCCACTCCTCATCCCGGTACGGGCCGGTCGGGGTACCCGGTCAACGTGATTGCGTACAGGCTAAGCAAGCAGCTTGACTAGGCACAATAGCGACTCCTAACTGGGAATTGACTACGCTAGTGCACTAGTGCTCCGGTCTCGGGAGTCGAGCGGGGACCTGAGGTGCGCCGCCACGAAACGCCGGGCCGGCGGGTAGCCACCCGATACCCTCGGCACCGCCCGGTGCACTAGTACGCGAGGTAGTCGGCGACAGCGAGGAGCAGCGGTGGACCGTTCCGGAACAGAACCGCCGTACCGTCGGATCGTGGCCGAGATCCGGCGCCGCATCGCCGCCGGCGAACTGCGCCCGGGCGACCGGGTGCCGTCGACCCGGGGGATCACCGCCGAGTGGGGTGTAGCGATGGCCACCGCCACCAAGGTGCTGACCGTGCTCGGACAGGAGGGCCTGGTCCGGGCCGTACCCGGAGTCGGGACCGTGGTGGCGGCACCGGAACCTCCGCCGGCGCCCGGCCCCGCGCGGCGCCGGTCGGCCCGGGAGGCGGATCCCGGGCTGACCCGGGACCGGGTCGTCCAGGCCGCGATCGAGGTCGCCGACGCCGAGGGGTTCGCGGCGCTGTCGATGCGTCGGGTCGCGGCGCAGCTCGGGGTCGGCACCATGGCGCTCTACCGGTACGTGCCCAGCCGGGACGACCTCGTCCAGCTCATGGTCGAGGAGGTACTCGGCGAGATCGTCCTGCCGGAGCCGCCGCCCTCGGGTTGGCGGGACCGGCTGGAGGCGGTGACTCGGATGCAGTGGACCTCGTTCCGGCGGCACCCGTGGGTGCAGCAGACCATGTCGCTGACCCGGCCGATGCTCTCACCGAGGGGGATGGCGCACACCGACTGGACGATGAGCGCGGTGGACGGACTCGGGCTCGACCCGCCCACGATGTTCTATCTCTCGGTCGCGGTCGCCAGTTACGTGCACGGGATGGCGGCCAGCCTGGTCTGGGAGTCGGAGGCGGAGCACGAGACCGGGTTGACCGACGAGGAGTGGATGGCGAGCCAGGGGTCGGCGTTGGCCGCCATCTTCGCCTCCGGAGCCGTTCCGACGCTGGCCCGGATCGCCGAGGCAGAGTTCGAATTCGACATCGACAAGCTCTTCGAGTTCGGGCTGAGCCGGATGCTGGACGGGATTGCCGTCTTCATCGATGCCCCGCCCGGCGGCGTACCCCCGGCACCCGGGTGCCGATAGCGGCACCGGGTCGGCTCGGTTCCGGCAGCGCCACCGGGTCGGCACGTGACGGGTCCCGGCCGGACCGGGACCGGCCGGCGCGACGGCAGAGTCGCCGGAATCGAGAGTCCGATATTTCAGATTTGACCAGCAATTTTCCCCGAGGCCGGCCCCGATTTGGTGTTACCGGCCCGGCCGTGTAACTTTCTCTCCCGGCAGGGCACCGGGCAAGCCCGCGGAGCAACACCGCGGTGGCCGGCCTGCCGAACCCCGAACGATTGCGGCGGTAACTCGTCGCGTCCGTACGGGTGCACGACGGCTGGACGAAGCGTGACAAACCGGGAGACATCGGTTTGACGAGGCGGAAACAGTCGGGTAAGGTACAACA
>NZ_JBDJAV010000054.1:0-57535 GCF_039649625.1 Plantactinospora sp. ZYX-F-223
ATGCCCGAATCGCTCGCCCGATTCTTAGGCGAATTCCTGGCGCGAAACGTTAGATCGGGATGACGGGCATGTCGTCGGGGTTCCCGTATGCGTCCGGCTCGGCGGTCAGCACGTAGCCGTCGGAGTCGATCGCCAACAGCAGTGCTGCGGCGACGTCCGAGCGCCCCAGGTCCCGGGCGAGGCCGGCGAGGGCCAGCCAGTCGGCCGGGTCAGTGTCGACGACCGTGATGCTGGGATGCCCGACGAGCAAACCGATCGCGGGAAGCTGGTCATCCGGGACGCTCCGGTACGCCTCGACGAGGCAGGCGATGGGAAGGGCGACGAGAGCGTTTTCTTCCCCGACCTCGGTGATCACCTCTCCGACCGCCACGGAGGTGCCCGCGTAGCCGGTGATCGCGGTGGTGTCGAGGACGATTCTGATGGGCGCGGTCACCCGAGCGCGCGTCCGACCTGCTCACGGAGTTGCCGGCGCCGTTCGGGGGTCCACTTCCGGTCGGCTTCGGCGAGGCGGGCGCGGGCGCGGGCGACGCCTTCGTCGGTGATGTCGAAGCCTTGTTCGGCGAGGAGTTTGCGTCCCTCTTCACGGGTCATGCGTTGGCGGATGGCTTCGGCGACGAAGGCTGAGGCGTTGGGTTCTTGTGCGAGGCGTCGCGCGACGTCGTCTGGGAGGCTGACCGTCACCCGCTGAGTCATACCTTATAGCGTAGGGGTTCATACCTGTTGCGGCCAGGGCGATTGCCGGAGCCGGTCAACAGTGCCCAGGTTCCCCTTCGGGTACCGTGATGTCGAAAATAAAGAACGCCCACCGGCGTTTCCGCTGGTAGGCGTTCTGATAGCCCGGCGAAAGGCTATGTGGCCAGGGGCGGGGTCGAACCGCCGACCTTCCGATTTTCAGTCGGACGCTCGTACCAACTGAGCTACCTGGCCGGGTTACTCGGTTCATGTTACCTGGGTGACCGACCCGCTGCCGCCCTGGGTAACCTGCTCCGAAACGCAGAACGCCGCGCGTGCACACGCGCGGCGAGCGGCGCTGGCGGTCCTGACGGGACTTGAACCCGCGACCTCCGCCTTGACAGGGCGGCGAGCACTCCAACTGCTCCACAGGACCTTGCTCTTACTGCTGCCCGGCCGAGGCCGGGGTCGTGCCCCCAACGGGATTCGAACCCGTGCTACCGCCTTGAAAGGGCGGCGTCCTGGGCCGCTAGACGATGAGGGCGGCCCCGCCATCATTGCACATGACAACTTCAGCGGCTGTGCTCCCATCCGGCCCCGCCGGAGGCTCCGAAAGCATACGTGATGGCCAGCCGCCCGACCAAACCGGTATTGGCTATCGGACAAACCACCCCAAACTATCTCACCGAAGCCGGGTTATCCCGTACTTCCGCTTCAGCGAGCTGATCACCTGGGGGCAGGCGCCGAGGGTGCGACTTCGATCACCGCCGCCGTCGTGCAGCAGCACGATCGAACCGGGCCGGGCCTGCTGGGCGACCCGACGGCGGATCTCCGAGCTGCTGGTGTCGTCCCAGTCCGCCGGGTCGACGTCCCAGTGCAGCGACTTCATGCCGAGGGACTTGGCGACCGCGACGATCGACGGGGTCCACTTGCCGCCGGGCTGGCGGTAGTACCGGACCTTGATCCCGGGCACGGCCCGCTGGATCGCCTGATCTGTCCGGCGCAGGTCGGCCCGGATCTGCGCCGTGTTCTTCTTGCCGAGCTTGAGATCGTGCTGCCAACTGTGGTTGCAGAGCGTGTGGCCCTCGCGCACGATCCGGCGTACCAGCGCGGGATGCGCGCGGACCTTCACCCCCACCACACAGAAGGTGGCCCGGACCCTGGCCCTGCGGAGTTGGTCGAGCACCTTCGGCGTCCACTGCGGGTGCGGGCCGTCGTCGAAGGTGAGCGCGACCGCGCGTACCCCGGTCAGCCGCTGGGTGTTCAGCGGGCCGACGGTGCCCCGGGCGGCCGGCTTCTTCCGGCTCGGTTTTTTCGGCGGCGGCTGCGGGGTCGGGGTGGCCGGCGCTGTCGTGGTCACCTGGGGAATCGGCGGGTAGGGCAGCGGTGACCTGGCCGGAAGCGGCTTCTCGTTCGCGCAACCGGTGGACAGCAGCACCAACAGGACGAGGCCGGCGGCGAGCGCCGTACGTCGGGTCATCGAGCGGCTCCCGAGGGGTTTTCGGGTTACGGCTGCCCCACGTTAGCGGAGTGCGTACGGTGGCGATGTCCCGAATGCTCGGTAGCCGAGTCAGCGCCCCGAAGATCCGGGTACGTCCCGTAGCATCGTCAGCGCCTCGGCCAGCGTCGCCGGGGTGCGTACGCCGGGAGGCAGCAACCCGGGCGGCCAGCCGGGACCGGCGGCGACCAGCAGCGGCGGTCGCCAGGGGCCGGCCCGCACTGCGGTGAGCTGGGTCGGGTCGCCGGTCGCCGATCGGTGCGACCAGACCACCACGGCCTGCGGGGCGGTCCGGCCCACGGCGTCGACCAGGGCCGTCACCGGCACCCGTGCGCCGAGCAGCCGGCAGTGCACGCCGACCTCGGCGAGCGCGGCGGCGAGCGCCTCCAGCGGCAGGCTGTGCTGCTCCTCGTCGGCGCAGGAGAGCAGGATCCGGGGTGACGAGCCGCCGGCGGGCGGTCGAGGTACCGCCGCCAGCGCCTCCGACACGCAGCGGGACAGCAGGTGCTCCACCTCGATGAACGCCGCGCTGGCGGCGTGCCGTTCGCCGATGCCGACCAGCACCGGCCGGAGCATCCGCTCCCAGGTGGCGACCACCCCGCCGGCCTCGATCGCCGCGCCGATGCCCGCCCGCATCGCCAGCGGATCGAGCCGCATCGCCGCCCGGGCCAGGCCCCGGGCCGCCGGACCGGCCCGACCGACCGCGATGGCCGTGCCTCCGCCGGCCCGCGCCGGCAACGGCCCGCCCCGGTCCGGCGCCTTTTCGGGTACGGCGCCCCGGCGCGCCCAGTCCGCCGCCTCGGCCGGGGCGATCCCCTCGGCGGTGAGCCGGCGCATCACGTCCAGCCGGTCCAGGTCCTCGACGCTGTACCGCCGGTGCTGACCCGGCACGTGCCGGGTCGGGCCCAGCCCGTACCGCCGGTGCCAGCTCCGCAGGGTGGTGACGGCGATGCCGAGCCGCCGCGCGACGGCTCCGGCGCTCAGCCCGTCATCGGCCACCCGACCGCTCCGCCGGGTTGTCCTCCTGACCCGTGGGGGCCGGGACCTGCTCCCACCGGCCGCGGTTCTCCGCCCGGCGTGGCGGCCCGGCCGGGGACGATGGTGCGCCGGCCGGGGACGATGGTGCCGGGCCGGTCAGCCGGCTCAGCACCCCGGCCAGCCACGGGGCGTACGCCTCCGGGTCGGCGTCGAGCCCGGCCCGCAGCTCGTCGGGGTGTACCCAGCGCAGGTCGGCCACCTCGTCCGGGTCGGGCAGCACCGCGCGGTCGGCGTCGAAGTCGCCCCGCAACACGTGGTCGTACTCGTACTCCACCCGGCCGGTGCCGGGATCCTCGGCCCGGTAGAGGTACACCCCGATCTCGGTCAGCGGCACCGCCTCGATGCCGAGTTCCTCGCGCAGCCGCCGGCCGGCGGCGGTGTCGAGCGACTGGCCGGGCTCCGGGTGCCCGCAGCAGCTGTTGGCCCAGCGCAGCGGGAACCTGGTCTTGGCGGCGGCCCGCTGCTGGAGCAGGATCCGGCCGGCCGGGTCGACCAGCAGTACGGAGAAGGCCCGGTGCAACTGGCCGGGTGGCCGGTGCGCCTCGTCGACCGTACGGGCCCCGAGCGGGATGCCGGCCTCGTTGACCAGCTCCACCAGGTGCCGCTCCCGGTCGGTCGGGCGGCCCCGCTCTCCGGCGTCGCCCCGGTCGTTTCCGCCACGGCTCGCGGCATCGTCGCCCCGGGCTGCCCCGCCGCTGCGGCGCTCGGTCTCGTCGCCCCGGGCTGCCCCGCCCTTCCGGCCAGCGTCGTCGCTCCGGCCCGGCGTGTCGCGGTCGGCTGTCATCTGCCACCTCCAGTCACCCGGGCGGCGGCGAGCTTCCCGGAGATCATCACCATAGGCACGCCCACCCCGGGTTGCGTGCCGGAACCGACGAACACCACGTTGGGCAGGTCGCGGTGCAGGTTGCCGGGGCGGAACGGGCCGGTCTGCCACAGGCTGTGCGCGGCCGCGAACGGCGTGCCGGCGGCCATCCCCGCGTCGGCCCAGTCGGCCGGGGTGACGATCCGGAGCACCTCGACGCTGCCGGCCAGCCCGGCGTAACCCCGGCGTTCCAGGGTGGCGAGCAGGTCGTCCGCGTACCGGCGGGGCAGGTCGCCGCGCCAGTCCAGCCCGGCACCCCGGTCGAGGTTGGGCACCGGGGCGAGCACGTAGTAGCCGTGCCGGCCGGCCGGCGCGATCGACGGGTCGGTCCGGCTCGGGTTGGTGACCAGCAGGGACGGGTCCGACATCAGCTCGCCGCGCCGGATCACCTCGTCGAAGGTGCGCCGCCAGGCCCGCCCGAAGTGGATGTTGTGGTGGGCGATGCGCCGGTAGCCCTGCCCGGCGCCGACGTGCAGCACGACACAGGAGGGCGAGTAACGCAGCCGGCGCGGCGCAGCACCGTCGGGCAGCAGGTCACGGTATGCCACCGGCAGGTCCGGGTTCAGCACCACCACGTCGGCGGGGACGAACTCGCCGTCGGCGGTGCGTACCCCGGTGGCCCGGCCCGCGGAGGTTTCCACCCGGTCGACCGTGCTGCCGTACCGGATCTGCACGCCGTGCTTCTCGGCGGCACCGGCCAGCGCCCGGGGGAGGGCGTGGATGCCGCCGCGCGGGAAGTAGACCCCGGCGACCGAGTCGAGGTAGGAGATCACGGTGTAGATGGCCAGCGCGTCGTGCGGGGCGAGGCCGGCGTACATGGCCTGGAACGAGAAGATCCGCCGGGTGCGCGGGTCGGCGAAGAACTGGTCGACCTTGGTCTGCAACCGCCGGAACGCACCGGCGGCCAGCAGCCGGAGCAGGTTGGCGGTGAGCAGGTCTGTCGGGCGGTCCAGGTTGCGGTCGATGAAGTCGGCGCGTTCGAGCTGCCAGAGCCGGCGGGCGTAGTCGACGAACCGCAGATAGCCGTCGGCCTCCCGGGGACCGCAGACCCGGGCGATCTCCGCGGCCATCCGCGCGGTGTCGGTGACGACGTCCAGGGTGGACCCGTCCGGATAGTGCGCCCGGTACGCCGGGTCGAGCGGGGCGAGGTCGAGCCAGTCGTCCAACTCCTCGCCGACCGCCCCGAGCGCTTCCGCGATCAGGTCGGGCATGGTCAGCACGGTCGGTCCGGTGTCGAACTCGTACCCGTCGACGCTGAGCCGGCCGGCCCGCCCGCCCGGTACGGGCTCGCGCTCCAGCACGGTCACCTGGCGTCCGGCGCCGGCCAGGTGCAGGGCGCAGGCGAGGCCGCCCAGGCCGGCGCCGACCACCACCACCCGGTCGGTCCGTCCACGTACGGTTCGCACCCGATCACCTCCTGGAACCGACCATCATCCTGGGTCCAAGGTCAGCAGGGCACCATTCTTCTCGTTTTTGTTACTGAAAGATCCCTTATTGGCACCTGGACAGGCCGCGACCCGGCACCTGGACAGGCCGCGACCCACGCGCGCGAGAGCGGGTCGAGCGTACCCTGAAGCCTACGAGTTGCGTCGATTGATGCGTCGATTAGCCCCTGGAGGGTCGGTGGACACCAGTCTCGGCGGGTCCTACGAACGCTGCCGTGAGCTGCACAGACGGCACGGCCGGACCTACTATCTCGCGACCCGGCTGCTGCCCGCCTGGAAACGGCGGCACGTGCACGCGCTCTACGGCTTCACCCGGTACGCCGACGAGATCGTGGATCGGACCGAGGAACTACCGACCCCGGTCCGGTCCGCCCGGCTCGCCGACTGGTCCGAGCGGTTCCTCGCCGGGCTGCGGGGCGAGCCGGTTACCGACCCGCTGCTGCCGGCCGTGCTGCACACCATCGCCGTCTTCGACCTCGACCGGGCGGACTTCGCGGCCTTCCTGCGCAGCATGGCGATGGACCTGACCGTGACCAGCTACCCCCGCTACGCCGACCTGCTCGACTACATGGCGGGCTCGGCCGCGGCGATCGGCACGATGATGCTGCCGATCCTGGGCAGCACCGATCCGGCCGCCGCCCGCGAGCCGGCCCGGCAGCTCGGCCTCGCCTTCCAGCTCACCAACTTCATCCGGGACGTCGCCGAGGACCTGACCCGGGGCCGGGTCTACCTGCCGGCCGAGGACCTGGCGAGGTTCGGCGTCACCCCGGCCGACCTGGTCGCCGCCGCTCGGCGGGGGCGGGCGACGCCGCCGATCCGGCAACTGATCGAGTACGAGGTGAGCCGCGCCCGGGAGCACTACGTCGCCGCGGCGTCCGGGGTGACCCTGCTCGCACCCGCCTCGCAGTCCTGCATCCGCACCGCCTACCTGCTCTACGGCGGCATCCTCGACGAGGTGGTCGCCGCCGGGTACGACGTCTTCGCCGGCCGGGCCGTCGTGCCGCGCGGACGCCGGGCGGCGGTCGTCGCCCGGGCCCTGCTGACCCCGACGGGTGCCCCGGTGGCTGTGCCCGGGGCGCCGACCGGGGTGCGGCGCGGCGCCGCCGAGCCGTTGGCTATCCCTTGATGCTGCCGGTGGTCAGGCCGGACATGATGTTCCGCTGGAAGATCAGGAAGATCACCACGGTCGGGATCGCGGCGATCACCGAGGCGGCGATCACGACGTTCATCGGCGTACCGCCGGAGAAGGCGTAGATGCCGACGCTGACCGTACGGGTCTCCGGGGACGGCATCACCAGCTTCGGCCAGAGGAAGTCCTTCCAGACCGCCGTCACGGCGAAGATGGAGACCACCCCGAGGATGGGGCGCGACATCGGCAGGATGATCGACCAGAGCGTACGCAGCGGCGTCGCCCCGTCCATCACGGCCGCCGCCATCAGGTCCTCCGGGATCGAGTCGAAGAACCGCTTCAGCAGGAAGATGTTGAACGCGTTCGCGACCAGGGGCAGCCAGATCGCGAACGGCGAGTCGAGCAGGTTGATGTGCAGGATCGGCAGGTCGATCACGGTCACGTACTGCGGGACGATCAGGACCATCGCCGGGATCATCAGCGTCGCCAGCATCAGGCCGAGGATCGCGTTGCCGAAGACCGGTCGCAGCTTCGACAGCGAGTACGCCGCGGCGGTGTCCAGGACGAGCTGGAACAGCAGCGCCCCGGCCGCGTAGTAGAACGTGTTGAAGAGCAGCTTCGCCAGGTCGAGGTTGTTCCACGCGTCCGCGTAGTTCTGCGGCTGCGGATCCTGCGGGAAGAGCGTCGGCGGGGTCTGGGCGATCTCCTGACCGGACTTGAGCGCGCCGGTGACCATCCAGTAGAGCGGACCGAGGAAGACCAGCGTGAACACCACCACGACGGTGGTGAGCAGCGCCCAGTAGACGACCTTGCCGCGTCCCCGGCGGAGCTGGGCGGCGGAGATGAGGGTCCGGGTGCCGGAGTCCTGTGCCATTGGTTGCCCGTCCTAGTCCTGTTTCGCCGTCAGCCGGGCGTAGACGGCGGAGAAGCCGGCCAGCACCACGAGCATGATCACGCCGAGCGCCGCCGCGCCGTTGAGGTCGTTCTGGAAGAACCCGTGCTGGTAGATGAGGTACGCCACCGAGGTCGCCGAGTCCTCCGCGCCCGCGCCGTTGGCGAGGATCAGCGGTTCGATGAAGAGCTGCATCGTGGCGACGATCTGGAGCATCGCCAGCAGCAGCAGGATCAGCCGGGTCTGCGGGATGGTCACGTTGAGAATCCGCCGCCAGATCCCGGCGCCGTCCAGCTCGGCCGCCTCGTAGAGCTCGCCGGGGATGTTCTGCAACGCCGCCAGATAGATCAGCACCGCGCTGCCCATGTTCATCCAGGTCGAGGCGATCACCATCGCCGGCATCGTCATCTCCGGAGACTGCATCCACTCCGACGTCGGCAGGTGCAGCCCCTTGAGGATCGCGTTGAAGAGCCCGGCCTCGCTGGGGTCGTAGGCGTAGTACTTGAAGAGGAAGAGCGCCGAGGCCGGCGGCAACATCACCGGCAGGTAGACCAGGATCCGCAGGTATCCCTTGGCGTGCCGGAACTCGTTGAGCAGGATCGCCACGAAGAACGGCACCGCGTACCCGAGGACGAGTGCCAGGACCGTGAAGTAGATGGTGTTCTTCCAGGCGGGCCAGAAGCTGGGGTCGTCGAGGATCCGCAGGTAGTTGTCCCAGCCCACCCAGGTGGTCTCGCCCCGCCGGGTGCGCTGGAAGCTCATCACGATGCCGCGGATCATCGGGTACCAGGAGAAGACGACGAAACATGCCACCGCGCCGATCAGGAACGCGTGTCCGGTGAGGTTGTCCCGGACCTTCCGGCCGAGGCCGGTGCTACGCCGTGGCCGTTCCGGGTACGGCCGCGTGGCGCGACCCGGCCTGGTGGTACCCGGGGCGGTGGTGGTCGCCAAGGCAACTCCTGGAAAAGTCGGTGACCGTACGGTGCGGCGGGGACGCCGGTGGGGGCCGGTCGCGCCGGCCCCCACCCCAGCGGGATCAGCTCTCGGCGGCCAGGAGCTGGTTGACCTTGTCCTCGGCCGTCTTGAGCAGCGCGTCGACGTTCGCGTTCGGGTTCGTCAGTACCCCGGACATCGCGGCGTCGAGCACCGCGTAGATCGCCTGTGCGTTGCGCGGCTCACCCTTGATCGGGACCGGGTTCGCCTCGAAGAGCGCGAAGTTCGCGGTGTCGAGGTTCGCGTTCGCCTTGCGCAGTTCGAGCTCCTGCTTCTGCGCCTCGCTGCCGCCCGCGAAGAGCAGCGGTTGCGGCAGGCCCACCGGGTAGTTCTGCGGCTTGGCCCGGGCGTAGTCGAACTGGCCCTTGCCCGGCGTCAGCTTCTGGTACGCGATCCACTTGAGACCGGCCTTGACCTGCTCCGGGGTGAGGCCCTTCTTGAAGAAGTAGCCCTCGCCGCCGCCGAGCGTCCCCTTTGCCGGTCCGTCCTGGCCGGGCATCGGGCCCATCGCCCAGTCCTGGAACTTGCCCTGGAACTGGCTGACGATCGCCTGGGTGGAGTCCGGCGCACCGATGAACATGCCGACCTTGCCGGCGGCGGCGTTGGTCAGCAGGTCGCCCCACTGGAGCAGTTGGCGGGCGCCCATGCTGTTGTCGCCGTACCGCATGTCCTTGAGGTTCTGCAGGACCTGCCGGCCCATCGGGTTGTTGAAGTCGGCCTTCTTGCCGTCCGGGGTCAGGATCTGGCCGCCCTGCGAGTAGAGCAGGGCGGTGAAGTGCCAGCCTCCGGTGTTGCCGGCGCTGTATTCCGAGTAGCCGGCGATGCCGTTGCCGAGCGCCGAGATCTTCTTGGCGGCGGCCCGGACGTCGGCCCAGGTCTTGGGCGGGTTGTTCACGTCCAGTCCGGCCCGCTGGAACAGCACCTTGTTGTAGACCAGGCCCATCGAGTAGTTCTTCACCGGTACGGCGTAGAGCTTGCCGCCGTCGGTGAAGACCTCCTTGAGCGCCGGGTCGACGCTGTCCCAGGTCGGCACGGTCTCCTTGTTGGCGTACTCGGTGATGTCCATCGCCTGGCCGGAGTCCAGCACCTGCGCCAGGTCGGTCATGTACCCGTAGAAGACGTCGGTCACGGTGCCGCCGGCGAGCCGGGCGGTGAAGTCCGGCGGGTTGTTGCACTGCTCGCCGACGCTCACGCTCTTGATGACGATGTCGGGGTTCTGCCGCTGGAACTCGGCGACATCGGCGTTCCAGTTCTGCAACAACTCCTTCTGGGAGCCGACCGGCTGGCAGTCGACCGTGATGGTGACCTTGCCGCCGGCGTCGGAGTTGTCGTCGCTCTTCGTGGAGCATGCCGTGAGGCTGAGTCCCAGGCCGGCCACGAGCGCCAGCGCCGCGACCTTCCGGTACTGCGGTACGGACATCTGTCCATCCCTTCGGGAACGGGAGTCTCCATGACCTGTGCTGATCCGCGGGATCGTCACCGTGGCCGTGCCCTGCTGCTGGTCTGCACCCGCCATGTGACCGGCCCTGGAGCTGTGTGGCGTCGAGTGTGAGTGGGGTCACTGTAGCGAGGCGAACTCATTTCAGCAAGATATCGATCGTGCGATGAAAAGACACGACTTGATTACGGCAGATGATGACAAGTGCATGAGGGCCGGGGGGAAATCAGGCGCCTTCGGGTGTTTCAGTGGAAGATGGCTTCAGCCGCTCGGCACCTGGCTGACCGGGGGGCGGATCGGGAAAGCTGGCGGGTATGGCTGAACAGGAGCGGGCGCACGTGGCGGCCGACGAGATCGTGTCCACGGACGTGACGGCGGTCGTGGACGTGGTGGTGGTCGGGTTGGGCGTGGGCGGTGAGGAGACGGCGAACCGGCTCGCCGCCGCCGGCCTCTCGGTCGTCGGCATCGAGCGCAACCTCGTCGGCGGCGAGTGTCCGTTCTGGGGATGCGTGCCGAGCAAGATCATGATTCGGGCGGCGAACGCGCTGGCCGAGGCGCGCCGGGTCGACCACCTGGCCGGGCAGGCCCGGGTCGAGCCGGACTGGAGCATCGTGGCCAAGCGGATCCGCGAGGAGGCCACCGCCGGCTGGACCGACGACGCCGGGGTCGAGCGGTTCACCTCGAAGGGTGGCCGATTCGTCCGGGGCTCCGGCCGGCTGGTCGGCCCCGGGCTGGTGCGGGTCGGCGACGAGACGTTCCGGGCCCGGGTCGGCGTCGTGCTGGGTACCGGCACCACCCCGGTGATCCCGCCGGTGTCGGGGCTGGCCGGCACGCCGTACTGGACCAACCGGGAGGCGATGGAGCTGGCCGAGCTGCCCGGGTCGGTGGTGATCCTCGGCGGCGGGGCGATCGGCGCGGAGGTGGCACAGGTGCTCGCCCGGTTCGGCGTACGGGTCGGCATGGTGGAGGCCGGCGAGCGGGTGCTCGCGCAGGAGGAGCCGGAGTCGTCGGAGCGGGTCGCGGCGGCGCTGCGCGCGGACGGGGTGACGGTGCACACCGGGGCCCGGGCCGAGCGGGTGGAGCACGACGGCAGCGGCTTCACCGTGCACCTGACCGACGGCGACCAACTCCGGGGCGAACGGCTGCTGGTGGCCACCGGCCGGCGGGCCGTACTCGACACGCTGGGCCTGGAGACCGTCGGGCTGGACCCGACGCGGCGGTTCGTGGAGACGGACGACCGGATGCGGGCCGCCGACGGGATCTGGGCGGTCGGCGACCTGACCGGGCACGGCGCCTTCACCCACATGGCGATGTACCAGGCCGGGATCGCGATCGACGACATCCTGCGCCGGGCCGGCGTGCTCGACGGGGCGGCCGGCGACGGGCCGCGGGCGGACTACCGGGCGCTGCCCCGGGTGACCTTCACCGATCCCGAGGTGGGCGCGGTCGGGCTGACCGAGCGGCAGGCCCGGGAGCGGGGGCTGAACGTCCGGACCAGCTTCACCCCGCTCTCCGAGTCCAGCCGGGGCTGGATCCACCAGGTGGGCGACGAGGGTTTCATCAAGCTGGTCGCCGACGTCGACCGGGGCGTACTGGTCGGCGCGACCTCGGCCGGCCCGGTCGGGGGCGAGGTGCTGAGCGCGCTGGCGGTGGCGGTGCACGCCGAGGTCCCGGTGAGCACGCTGGCCGGGATGATCTACGCCTATCCGACCTTCCATCGCGCGATCGAGACGGCGGTGCGGGGTTTGTTGCAGTAGCCCGGCGAACTTCGGTTCGGTTTTTGCAACTGGCTGTCGTACGATCGCGGCCGTGACCAGAAGACTCACCGAGGTGGCCCGGAAGGCCGGGGTCAGCGAGGCCACGGTGAGCCGGGTGCTCAACGGCCGGGGCGGCGTCTCCGAGAGCACCCGGGTCGCCGTACTCACCGCGCTGGACGTGCTCGGTTACGAGCGCCCCAGCAAGCTGCGCGGCGAGCGGGCCCGGTTGGTCGGGCTCGTCCTGCCCGAGTTGCAGAACCCGATCTTCCCGGCCCTGGCCGAGGTGGTCACCGGATCGCTCGCCCAGCGGGGGCTCACCCCGGCGCTCTGCGCCCGCACCATCGGCGGAATCTCCGAGATGGACTACGTGGAGATGCTGCTGGACCACCAGGTCTCCGGGGTGATCTTCGCCGGTGGCTCGTACGCGCTGGCCGACGCCCCGCACGACCACTACCGGCGGCTCACCGACCGGGGCCTGCCGGTCGTACTGGTCAACGCCGGCGTCGACGAGCTGGGCTTCCCGTGCGTGTCGACCGACGACGCGGTGGCGGTCGAGCAGGCGTACGGGCACCTGCGGTCACTCGGCCACGAGCGGATCGGCCTGGTGCTGGGCCCGGCCGACCATGTGCCGTCGCGCCGGAAGCTCGCCGCGATGGCGAACGTCGCCGGTTGGGCCGACGACGAGGAGTGCGTCGAGCGGTCCAGCTTCTCCATGGAGGGGGCCCGGGTCGCGGCGAGCAAGTTGATCGAGCGGGGCGTGACCGGGATCATCTGCGCCAGTGACGTGATGGCGCTCGGCACCATCCGGGCCGCCCGCCGGCTGGGGCGGTCGGTGCCGGCCGACATCTCGGTGGTCGGCTTCGACGACTCGGCGTTGATGACCTGTACCGACCCGCCGCTGACCACCGTCCGGCAGCCGATCGAGATGATGGGCCAGGCCGCGGTGGACCTGCTGGTGAACCAGATCGAGGGTGTCGGGGTGCTCACCGACGAGCTGCTCTTCGAGCCCGAACTGGTGGTACGCGGCTCGACCGCGCCGGCACCCGGGCACTGACGGACCGGTTACCCGCGCCGAGCACGTCGCGCGGCCCGGTGCCCCGCACGTCGTCGGGCCGGTGGCCCGCCCGCCCGGCCGCGCCGCCGCAGCCCCGGCCCCACACGTCTGCGGCTGACCCGCCTCGACCGACCCGGCTCGGCTGACCGGGCACTTTCACGACCCCGCGCGGGGGCTCCTCCGCGCCCCGGCGCCCTGCTCGGCACAGCTCTGCCGCCCGCCGGAAGCCGGACGATCTGAGTCGTCATCTTTCAGAATTCTGTCGCATTATTGCGGTGCCGCAATCGAGTTTGTATCGTCATCGGCACGAAACGCGGCACATCAGAGGTCCCATCACATTACGACCGCCCGGACCCAGCGTGCAGGTACCGGTGGAGAGCTCACCGGACCGATCCAGAGAGCAGGTACTCGTGTCCACATCAGAGCGCCGCCGCCGGTGGTGGCGAGACGCGGTGATCTACCAGGTCTACCCGCGCAGCTTCGCCGACGACAACGGCGACGGCATCGGCGACATCGCCGGCATCCGGAAGCGGCTGGGCTACCTGTCCGGGCTGGGCGTCGACGCCATCTGGTTCGGTCCCTGGTATCCGTCGCCGATGGCCGACGCCGGCTACGACGTCTCCGACTTCCGGGCGGTCGAGCCGGTCTTCGGCACGCTCACCGAGGTGGAGGAGCTGATCGCCGAGGCGCACGGCCAGGGCCTGCGGATCATCGCCGACCTGGTGCCGAACCACTGCTCGGACCGGCATCCGTGGTTCCAGGCAGCGCTGGCCGGCGGCCCGGGTGCACCGGAGCGGGAGCTGTTCTGGTTCCGCCCCGGCCGCGGCCCGGACGGCGACCAGCCGCCGACCGACTGGGTCGGCGAGTTCGGCGGCCAGACCTGGACCCGGACCACCAACCCGGACGGCACCCCAGGCGACTGGTACCTGCACCTGTTCGCCGCCGAGCAGCCCGACTTCAACTGGGACCACCCGAAGGTACGCGCCGAGTTCGAGGAGATCCTGCGGTTCTGGTTCGACCGGGGTGTGGACGGCATCCGGATCGACTCGGCGGCGCTGCTGCTCAAGGACGCCACCCTGCCCGAGGTGGTGGAGGGGACGCCGCATCCGTTCCACGACCTGGACGGGGTGCACGACATCTACCGGAGCTGGCGGCGGATCGCCGACAGCTACCCGGAGCCGCGGGCCCTGATCGGCGAGGTGTGGCTGCCCGACCGGCAGCGGTTCACCAACTACCTGCGCCCGGACGAGCTGCACACCGCGTTCAACTTCGACTTCCTCACCTGCGCCTGGGACGCGGCCAAGCTGCGGGAGAGCATCGACGGCACGCTCGCCGAGCACGCCCCGATCGGTGCCCCGGCCACCTGGGTGCTCTCCAACCACGACGTGACCCGGGTGGTCACCCGGTACGGCCGGGCCGACACCACGTTCAGCTTCGCCAGCAAGCGCGAGGGGACGTACACCGACCTGGAACTGGGTACGGTGCGGGCCCGGGCCGCTGCGCTGCTCTCGCTCTCGCTGCCCGGCGCCGCGTACGTCTACCAGGGCGAGGAGCTGGGGCTCTGGGAGGTCGAGGACATCCCACCGGCGCTGCGGCAGGACCCGATGTATCCGCGCTCCGGATTCGTCGACCCCGGCCGGGACGGCTGCCGGGTGCCGCTGCCGTGGTCGGGGGACACGGCACCGTTCGGGTTCAGCCCGGACGACGCCTCGGCCCCGCCCTGGCTGCCGCAACCGGCTGCCTGGAAGGACCAGACCGTGCAGGCGCAGACCGACGACCCGCACTCGATGCTGGAGCTGTACCGCGAGGCGATCCGGATCCGCCGGAGCCTGCCGGCCCTCGGCGACGGCACGCTGCGCTGGCTGCCGGCGCCGGACGGGGTACTGGCCTTCGCCCGCGATCCCGGGTTCGCCTGCGTGGTGAACCTCTCCGAGGCTCCCGTGGAGCTTCCGCCGCATCAGAGCCGCCTGCTGGCCAGCCGGCCGGTGGACGGTGATCTGCTGCCCTCCGACACCGCCGTCTGGCTGCGTACCGCCGACCCGAGTTGACGGTGCGCGGGCCGGTCGTGGCCACCGTCCGCGCGGTGGCGCTGGCACCGGTGAGTACGCCGACCTCACCGGTGTCGCGGTGGTGCACGCCGGCGGCGGGGACGCCGACCCCGCCGCCGGTGGGCTCACCGCCGCGGTAGCCCGCCGGCCCCTTCCCGGCCGCTGGGAGTTGCCCGGCGCTACTACGGTGGGCCGGAGCTGACCAGGGAGGATGGCCGGATGGGAAAGAAGTACGACCGGATCGACGGCAGGCTCCGCAGCTTCATCGAGGCACAGAAGGTCTTCTTCGTGGCGACCGCGCCGCTCGCCGCCGACGGGCACGTCAACCTCTCGCCCAAGGGGCTCGCCGGGTCGCTGGCGGTGCTCGACGAGCAGACCGTGGCATATCTCGACTTCGGCGGCAGCGGGGCGGAGACCGTCGCGCACCTGCGGGAGAACGGGCGGATAACGCTCATGTGGTGCGCTTTCGACGGTCCGCCGAACATCGTCCGGGTGCACGGCCAGGGCGAGGCGGTGTTCCGGGACGACCCCCGGTGGGCAGAGCTGGTCCGGCACTTCCCGGAGCAGGCCGGTGCACCGGGTCTGCGGGCGATCGTGCTGGTCAGCGCGGGGCGGATCAGCGACAGTTGCGGCTACTCCGTCCCGTTCATGGACTACCGCGAGGAGCGGACGCTGCACGCCGACTACTTCGGCCGGAAGACCGACGAGGAGTTCGCCGCGTACTGCGAGCGGAAGGATCACGTCGGCAGCAGCCTCGACGGCCTGCCCGCGCTGCCGCTCCCGCTGCCGCCGCTACCGGCCTGACCCGCCCGCCGGTCTGCCCCCCGCAGGCCGGGCCTCACGCCGGGCTGTACGACCCGTGCCGGCCCTCGCCGGAGGTGAACCGGGCCACCCCTTCGGTGGCGTCGGTGGCGAGCGAGTTCATCCCGTACGCCAGCTCGGTGCGCATCGCCTCGTCCTCCGGCCGGCCGGCGGCGGCCAGCGTCGAGAGCCGGTCGTTGCGCAGGCAGGTCTGCGGGAAACCGGCGATCTCGGCGGCCAGCGCCTCGGCGGCGGCCCGTGCCCCGCCCGGCTCGACGAGCCGGTTGACCAGCCCCATCTCGTACGCCTCCGGGGCCGGCACCGGGCGGCCGGTGAGGATCAGGTCCATCGCCCGGCTCTGCCCGATCAGCCGGGCCAGCCGCACCGTCCCGCCGTCGATCAGCGGTACGCCCCAGCGGCGGCTGAACACCCCGAAGACCGCGTCGGACTCGGCGACCCGCAGGTCGCACCAGAGCGCCAGCTCCAGCCCGCCCGCGACGGCGTACCCCGAGACGGCGGCGATCACCGGCTTGCCGAGCCGCATCCGGGTGGGGCCCATCGGGCCGTCGCCCTCCGGCTCGACCCGGTTGCCGCTGGGCGTGGTGATCGCCTTCAGATCGGCGCCGGAGCAGAACGTGCCGCCCTCGCCCCAGAGCACCGCCACCGAGGCCCGCGTGTCGGCGTCGAAGCCCCGGAACGCGGCGGCCAACTCCCGCGCGGTCGGGCCGTCCACCGCGTTCCTGGTCTCCGGCCGGGACAGTACGACCGTCCGCACCGGACCGTTCTCCTCGACTCGTACGCCCACCGGACAAGGATGCCCGCACCGGACCCCGGTGCGCATCCCCCGATCTCGTCACCGGCTCCGCGTCAGCCGGACCGGTCGGGCCGGCCGGTGATCGCGCCCAGCGAGGCGGCGACGACACAGCCGATGCCGAGCAGATGCGGCCAGCCCAGCGTCTCGTGCAGCAGGGTGAGCCCGACCAGCGCTGCCACCGCCGGCTCCAGGCTGAGCAGTACCGCGAAGACCCGGGCCGGCATCCGGCGCAGCGCCGCCATCTCGGCCGAGTACGGCAGCACCGAGGAGAGCAGCGCGACCCCGAGCCCGAGCGTCATGGTCCACGGGTCGAACAGCGCCGCCCCGCTGCCGGCCACCCCGAACGGCAGTACGCAGACCGCCCCGACCGCCATCCCCAGGGCCAGCCCCCGACTCCCGCCCAGCCGGGTACTGACCGCCTTGCCGAGCACGACGTAACCGGCCCAGCCCAGCGCGACGAGCCCGCAGCAGAGCAGCGCCGTCGCGTCGAGCCGGCCCGTACCGCCGGAGCCGGAGCCGGCCAGGGCTCCGAGGTCGAGCAGGCCGGCGAGCAGCGCCACCCCGAGCCCGGCCAGGGCGACCCAGCCGAAGTCCCGGAGCCGGCGGCTGGCCGCGACCGAGACCAGCAGCGGGCCGGTGAACGCGATGGTGACCGCGATGCCGAGCGGCACCCGTTGCAGGGCGGTGTAGAAGGCGAGGTTCATCCCGGCCATCGCCACCCCGAACGCCGCCACCAGCCCGGCGGTGCGCCACCCGAGCCGCAGTGTCGGCCGGGCCACCGCGAGCAGCACCAGGGCGCCGAAGCCGAGCCGCAGCGCGGTCGTACCGCCGGGGCTGGTGGTCCGGAACAGCTGGGTGGCGATCGCCGCGCCGACCTGGGTGGAGACCATGCCGAGCAGCATCAGCAGCGGCGGCGGCACCGCGTCCGGCCCGACCAGGGCGGCGAGCCGGCCCGCGCCGGCCGGCGCCGGCTCCGGCCCCGCCGGGCCCACGGTGCAGGTGTACGTCCCGGACATGCCGATCATCCTCCGGCCCGGGCCGCCTCGGAGGCGAGCGGATTACCGGCCGGTGCGCGGGGTGCCGCCCGGTGATCCGCCGCCGCGTCGCGCCGACGAGGCGGCGGGTCGGCAGTGCGTTATCGCCCGGTGAGCATGTCGAAGCCGTCGGCGGCCAGTTCGGCCAGCTCGTCGAGGGCCTGCCGGGCCCGGGCCGCCGTGGCCGGATCCCGCTCGGGCAGGCCGCTGGCGAGGAACTCGTCCTCGTCGAGCCGGAGCACCCGGCTCAGATCGGCGGACGCCCACAGGTCGAGGTCGAGATCAGGTACCACGACCACGCCGTCCCGCACGGTCGCCGGCCGGGCCACGTCGCAGTACCAGCCCTTGAGCCTGCCGGCGGCGTCGTAGACCTCCTTGACCGAGTACCACCGGTCCCGCCAGTAGTGCTCGGTCCAGAGGTCACCCGGCTCGAACCGGACGAAGCCCATGTCCCGGACCACGTCGCCGGCCCAGGGCGCCCGGACCGCCAGGTGGATGCCGTCGTCGGAGAGCACCGACGCGGGATAGCGCAGGTCCGGGCGGGGCGCCTTGACGAGATGGATCGTCACCGGCTGGCCGACCGCGAGGATCTCGCCACCGTGGTCGTGGTCGCCGTCCCGGACCGTCATGCCGTACCGCTCCCGCCGCTGGTGCCGTCGCGGCCGACGGTACCGGAGCCTCGGGGGGCGTACCAGTCGGTCAGGAGGGTGGCGAGAAGGGCCACTCCTCGAACGCCGCGCACCGGCCGTCCCCGGCGAAGGTCATGATCCAGAGATCCCGGAACTCCTCGCCGTTGCCGTACCGGACCTCGATCCGGGCCACCCCGACGTCGCCGTCCACCGCCACGATCTCGCTGGTCATCTCGAACTCCTCGTCCGGGCCCTCCCGCTCGGCCTCCCACATCTCGCCGATGTCCCGCAGGCCGAGCACCGGCTCCCGGTACGGCCCCGGCAGGTAGCTCGCGTCCGGGGTGAAGAGCGCGGAGAGGGGTTCGGTTCCCGGCGTACGCCAGGCCCGCTCGTAGCCGGCGATCCAGTCCTGCACCCGAGTCCGGTCCATGGTGCCCCACTGTGCCACCGGCAGGTGCCCGAGGCCCGCCCCTTCCCGGCTCCGTACCCGAAAGGCCCATCGCCGGCTCCGTGCCCCCCGACAGGCCCATCCCCGCGCGGCGGGTCAGGCCGCCTGACGGCCGGCGATCCGCTCGATCGGCCGCAGCGGCGGGCTGGCCGTCCCCGAGCCGGCGGCGATCCCGGCGAGCAGGTCGCGCAGCGCGTCCCGGGCGTCCCGCCGGGGCCGCCAGCCCAACTCCCGCTCCGCCCGGGAGCAGTCCAGCAGCGGCACCGCCGCGCCCATCTCCAGCCAGCCCTCGTCCACCGGCACCAGCCGGGTCCGCCAGGCGACCTGGCTGAGCAACCGAAGCAGTCCCAGCGGCAGCGGCGCCGCCCAGCCGCCCAGTTCCGCCGCCACCAGCGGCCCGTCGACGACCGGTTCGGCGGCGATGTTGAACGCGCCGGTCCGGTCGCTGCGCAACGCCCGCAGGTACGCCTCGGCGGCGTCGTCGGCGTGCACCACCTGGACCCGGAGCCGCCGGTGCCGGGGCACCACCGGCAGCCGGCCCGAGCGGAGCAGCGAGATCGGGGCGAACCGGCCGAGGAAGTACCGGGTGATCTCGGCTCCGGCGTCGTGCTGGAGGACCAGCGCGGTACGCAGCCGGGTGACCCGGAGCACCGGATAGTCCCGCTCGGCGTCGACGAGCATCGCCTCCACGGCCGCCTTGTCGACGCTGTAACCGGACCGCCCGATGCCGGTGACCGGCCAGTTCTCGTCGACCCGCCGGTCCTTCGGCCCCGGCGCGTACGCCCCGATCGAGGAGGCGTACACCAGCTTCGGCACGTCGGCCGCCAGCATCGCGTTGACGACGTGCCGGCTGCCGTTGATATTGGTCTGGCGCAGCCGCGCCCGCTGGTGACTGGGCTGGATCTGCCAGGCCAGGTGCACCACGGCGTCCATCCCGGCCAGCCGTTCGGCGAGCGGGTGCAGGCAGGCCGGGTCCCCGAGGTCGGCGGCGTGCCACCGTACCCCGTCGTAGGGTGGCCCGGCGTCCGGCGGCGGGCAGCGCCGGGCGATGCCGATCACCTCGACGTCCGGCTCGCCGGCCAGCCGACGCAGCAACGCCGTACCGACGTTGCCGGTGGCTCCGGTGATGGCGATCCGCATGTCGGCCGGTCTACCCCGAGTGCTTCCCGGTAACCCGTCCGGGGGTATCCGGCTGATCCGCGAGGACGCGAGGTTTGTCCGGCCACGCGGCGGGTAGTCCGGGTCGGTGCGAGCGATCCTGAGACTTGAGCAGGCGACCGGCCTGGACCGGACGGCGGAACGCATGCAGCGGATCGTCGCCGCGGCGATCCGGCCGCAGCGGCTGCGCGACTTCCTGCACGGGGTGCCGATCGGGCATCCGCTGCACCCGGCACTGGTCCAGGTGCCGATCGGCGCCTGGCTGAGTACGGCGGTGCTCGACCTGATGCCCCACCAGCGGCGGGCCGCCACCACCCTGGTGGCGATCGGTACGGTCGCCGCGGTGCCGACCGCGATCTCCGGGTGGAACGACTGGGGGTCGCTCTCCCGGGAGCAGCAGCGGGTCGGACTGGTGCACGCGCTCGCCAACGGCATGGCCATCGCGCTGTACGCCGGCTCGCTGGCCGCCCGACTGACCGGGCGGCACGGCCTCGGCCGTACCCTCGGCTACCTCGGCATGGCCGCCGTGAGCAGCGGCGGGTTCCTCGGCGGGCACCTCGCCTACAAGCAGGCGGCGAGTGTCAACCAGGGGGTTCCGGACCTGCGCCGGATCGAGGACGGCTGGCACGCGCTGGCGGACATGTCCGCCCTGCCACAGAACAAGCTGCTGACCCGCCGGATCGACGACATCGCGGTCGTCGTCTACCGGGACGGCGACGACGTCACGGTGATGCTGGAGCGGTGCGCCCATCAGAGCGGCCCACTCGGCGCCGGCCAGGTCGTCCGGGAGAACGGGCGTACCTGCGTGAAGTGCCCCTGGCACGGCAGCACCTTCGAGCTGGACGGCGGCGAGGTGGTGCACGGCCCGGCCAGCAGCGACCAGCAGGTCCTGCCCACCCGAGTGGTCGGCGGCGTCCTACAGACCCGCCTTCCCTGAGGATCGCCAACACTCGGTCGCCACGATCTGCCACTTCGGGTCCGTCAGATCAGCTCACTTGCCCATGCCGCCGCGCCACCAGCCCTTTACGTCAGTCCCTTCCCCGGACCAGAATTCCAGGAGATCTCCCGGCGCGAGTCCGAGGGCTCGTTCGATCTCGCCCGGTGTGAGGTTGCGCAGGGAATCGGAGAGCGACCGGGTCAGGTCGAGCCAGTAGCCACGGAGCGTGGATTCGCTCACGAACAGTTGCTTGGCGATCTGGGCGTAGGTCAGTCCGCGGGCCCGGCCGTGCAGGATCTGGCGCTGGCGCTCGCTGAGCAGGGTGATGCTGTCCCGCCGGACCAGAACCTCGAGTATCCCGACGACCGACTGAGGTATGACGGTGCCACCGGCGGCGACGTCGAGGAGGAGTTGTTCGGCCCGGCGGGTCGGCAGCGCCTTGGAGACCAGCCCGCTCGCACCCGCCGCGATGGACGCCGCAAGGACGAAGCGGCGCTCCTCCTGGCTGTAGACGCAGACCCGGTAGCCGCAGTGCGTCAGCGCGCGGATCGCGGCGATGCCCTGCCGGACGTCGGGCTGCTGTTCGAGGTTCGCCAGGTGCAGGTCGAGCACGACCACCTCTACCTCGGGGCGGAGGCGCACCAACTCCTCCACGGTCGCGACCGCAGCGACGACGTCGAGACCAGGCATGAGCAGGCCGAACGACTCGCGTATCAGCGACGCGTCGTCGACGACCGCCACCGGGGGCCTCATGCCGCGTCCGTGACGGCGTCCCGGTCCGGACCAACGACCGCCGGCCCAGGGCCGGACGAGATCGTCACTGTCGTTCCCTCACCCACGGCGGACTCGATCTCGACGTCGAGCCCGCGCCGCCGCAGTTCGCCCACGACGACCTCGCGCAGCCCGACTCCGGCGGTCACCGACGCCGGGTCGAAGCCGACGCCGTCGTCGCGCACGGTCAGCGTCCAGCTCCCATCCGTGCCCCGGTCGAGGTGGACCACGACTGCCTCTGCCCGGGCGTGCACGCGTACGTTGAGCAACAGACTCTCAAGCGCGCGCTCAAGCGCCTCGGCTTGCGCGGCGGGGAGTTTCAGGTCGGCGCCGAGGTCGAGCAAGGCATCGACGTTCAGGTCGGCGAACCGGTCGCACACCCGCTCGATCATTGCGGCGAGCACCACGGGGGCGTCGGAATTGGCCCCTCCGGCGGGCACGTCTCCGTCCGGCGCCCGGCCACGCAGGTAGGAGCGCATCCGCCGCAGTTCCGCCTCGGCCTGGTCGATGAGCCGGGAGCGTGACTCGTCGGTCCCCGGCTCCGTGAGCAGCCGCATGAGGGCGACCCCGTTGTGCATCATCACCTGGGCGCGTCGTTTCTCCTCGCGCCGTGCCAGCTCTGCCGCGCGAGCACGCGAGGCGTCAGCGTCGTGCGCGATGCGGCGCGTGTATCCGAAGAACATGCGGGCGACCAGCGCGTACACCACGTAGGTGAGGACGTTGCCGATGGCGGTCGGGATCATGTCTGCCCCGACTTCGCCGCGGAGATACACCACGTAGCAGGCGATAACGCCGAGGAGGCCGCCCACCCAGTGGGTGCGGCCGCGGACCCCGCCAGCCGTGATGATGATCGACAGCGCGTAGGCCGGCTGGAACGCGACCCAGGTACCCAAGCGTTCCCCCGGCGCCAGCACCAGCGGCCCCAGCACGAGCAACAGGCAGGCCAGCGCGAAGTCCGCTGCCGAACCCGCCGCGCCCAGCGGGCGACGGCGTACCAGGGTCACCACGCTCACCGCGATGGCCGCGCAGGCTGCGGCGAGCCAGCACGCGAGGTAGCCGACGCCCTGCGGTGACGTCGCGACTCCGATGTGTACCGCCGGGGCCATCTGCGCGAGCGTGCCCAACCGGACTCCCGCGACGAAGTACGAGAACGCCCGCTCGACGCCGGCCCTGGTCGTCGGCAGATCCGCGACCCGCCAGAGCCCGTTCCGCCTGCTCATAGTCCTCCCCGCGTGGCCGACGGCCTGGGACCGACGAAACCCTGCGGATTCGTTGGGTCACAGCGAACCCGCGAAACGCGATGATCAGCGTACTTCAGCCAACGGCGCTTGATATCACCAGTTTGTCCGAGAGGACGCAGTAGATGCGACGAGTCCTGGCCCTGCTGACCTCGCTGGGGGTCACCGCTGGCCTGACAGTGGTCGCCGGAGCCCCCGCCAGTGGCAACGACACCAAGAACAATGCGGCAATTTTTGTGAACGCGAGCGTGCCGGTGCGGGCCGTGCCGACGTCGGCGGGCACGTTCCGAGTGACCGGGACGGGCCGGTCGGCCCTGGCTCTGGACGACGCGACGATGCAGGACCTGACCACGTACGCCAAGGAGAGCGGACAGGACCTCTCCGCCGTCGTCGCGGCGCACCAGGGCATCCACGAGTTCAGTGCCTACATCACCGAGCTGGAGGAGACCAGGCCGGACACGTTCGTACGGGCCGGTCTGGCTAGCCCGGGCGGGGCGGCCGGTCACTGGATCCAGTTCACCGCGAAGCCGAGCGCCGACGTTATCGCCGAGCTGGAGCGTCTACCGGTGAACACCGAGGTGCGGTACGGTGCGCCGGCCAGTTCAAAGGAACTGGCCGACCTGGCCTACGCGCTCACCACGTCCCTGGCGGCCCGCACCGACGTCATCCGGTCGGCGGGGACCCGCTACGACCACGAGCGACGCGTACTGCGTCTCCAGTACGCGCCGGTCGGGGGGATCACCCGGATGAGCGCGCTCGACTCGGTCTTCCACGAGGCGCTGACCGCAGGCACCGTCGGGGGACAGCTCCCCATCGACGTCGTGCTCGAACTCGATGGCGACCAGGTCGGCGTCGTCGAGCGCACCGTCGAAGGCGGGCGGGACCTCAACCTGGCCAACGGCGACTCCCACTGCACCGCAGGGTTCACCGTGGTCCGCTACGGCAACCGGGGTGTGCTGACGGCGCGGCACTGCAACAACGCGCTCCGGTACGGCAACGCCACGGGGGTCATCAGCACCAACCCGGGCCAGACCCCGAACGACGCGATCGATTTCCAGTTCCACCGGACCCTGACCGAGAACGGCCACTCGACGAACAAGCAGTTCCGGGCGACCAGCCGGCAGTCTGGCGGAGACCGGACGGTGACGGCGGTCGGCAACGCACCGATCAACTCGGCCGTGTGTCATTGGGGCCGGAACAGCGGGTACCGCTGCTCCCACGTCGCCGACACCGACACCTGCCGGACGTTGAGCGGCCATCGCTACTGCGGTCTGGATGTCACCGATGACGATGTCTCGACGGGCGGTGACAGCGGCGGCCCGTGGTTCTTCGGGAACACTGCCCGGGGCGGCCACAGCGGTGCCTCGGATGGCGTGGCGAGCTACTTCACCCGGATCGGTCGGGTGCGGGTCCACCTCGATGCCACCGTATTGCAGAACTAGAGCTGAGCCGGCCGGTTAGGCGCTGTGGAGCTCCGGTAGCGAGGGGTGTCCTCCGACATCCTCGACACCGGAGCTCCGCTGTCCGCTCAGACCGTCCTGTCTCGGCTCGCTCAGTCGCGTGGCCGGTGCCGGCCGTTGCCGAAGATGGGGCGGCGGCCCGAGCGGTTCCGGAGCCCGAAGACCGCACCCACCTGCGCGCCGACGATGCTGGCCACGGCGATCACCGCCGAGACCGCGAGCGGACGGTTCAGCTCCTCCGCCGCACCGGCCCGGGAGGCGGTGACCGCGTAGCTGGTGCCGTCGCCGTCACCACCGGACCGTTGGGCGGGCGGCGGGTCGGCGGGCGGCTGCGGACCGGCCGGTGGTTGCGGCGCGTCGGGTTGCCCGGCCTTTGGCGCCGGATCCACGGGTACGGTCTCCGGCCAGCCGCCGGGCGGCGGCGGGGTCGCGACCAGCCCGGTGGCGTGCTGGCGTGCGCCCCGGTCCTCGGCGCTCGGGGGCAGGTGCAGCAGTTGGCCCGGCCGGATCCGGTCCGGATCACGGATCTCGTTGAGTCGGGCCAGTTCCGGATAGCGGTCGAAGTCGCCGAGGTAGCGGCCGGCGATGTGGCCCAGGTAGTCACCCTTCTCCACCCGGTAGACCGGCTCGGGCTGCTCGGCCCGCTCTTCCGGCTCGCCGGCCAGCCACTGCGGCGCGGGTCCCGACGCCGGCTCCGCCGCCAGCCAGTGCGGCGCCGGCCCCGAGGCCGGTCCCTCGCCGCTGACCGGCTGCCCCCCGTTCACCACCTGCGGCACACCGACCGGCTGCCCTGTGATGCCCAACTGCCCTGCGGCAGCGGGCTGCACCGCCGTCCCCGGCCGGGCCGCCATTCCCGGCTGGGCCGCTGCCGCCGCCGTCGTCCCGAGGACCGTACTGGCGGCGGTGGCGGCCGGGCTGACCGCCAGGACCAGCGCCACCGAGCCGACCAGGGTGGCGGCCCAGCGTTGCTGGCGGCCGAGTCCGGGCAGCCGGATCGCCGGCCGGCGCAGGATCCGGGCCGGGATCTCGACGAGGACCGAGAGGGCGAAGGTGGCCCAGCCGGCCCAACCGACGACCGCCAGCGCCCGGAGGAAGAGCTGACCGTCGTCCCGGCTGGTCAGCGCGGTGCCGATCTCGTCCAACCCCGGTAGGTGGTCCGGTAGCGGGTTGCCGGCCAGGGCCAGCAGCGCCAGGGGCGCCCCGACCAGCAGTCCGATCAGGACGATCAACGCCCCGAGCCCGGTGCAGAACTGGCCGGCGCGGCGCGCCGCCCGGGATGCAGGCATGACGATGCCCCCTATTCAGCGGTTCGTCGTGGTGAGGAGTGTCGCGGTGGCCGTACCGGGCACCGTGATGTTGTCGGCGAAACCGAACAGGTCGAGGAAGACCGTGTCGTAGTCGAGTTCGAGGGTGACCGTCAGCGTGGAGTTGTCCCCGGCGACCGCGAAGTCCACGTCCCAGCGGTCGACGCCGTCCACGCTCGCGAGGTAGTTGCCGACGGCGGTCCTCGCCGCAGTCTGGTCCAGCAGGGTGGTGCCGTCGAGGAGTAGCTGCCCCAGGTCGATCGCCTGGCCGCCGGCCCGGGCCGCCTCGGCCGCCAGGTTGTCGGCGCGCTGCATCGTGCGGAGCTGGCCGGCGCCGTCGTACGCCAGCCCGATGATCGCGAGTACCCCGATCAGCGCGACCGCGAGAAACAGGCTGACCCGCCCCGCATCCGGACCGACCGGGTGACCCGGCCCGACCCGGTTACCTGCGGAGCAGCCCCGGGCGCTCATTGGGCGCTCCGGCCACGGTAGCGGTCCAGTGGGGACGCGAAGGTCGCCTCGACGGTGCTGTACGTCCGCACTCCCGGCAGCAGCGGCATCCGCAGGTCCCGGACGGAGACGTCGCAGGTGACCGTGACTACCACCGAGGCGTCGGTGCCGAGGCCGGTGACGTACACCTCGTCGAAGCCGGCCCGCTGGCCGTTGACCGTACCGGCGAAGTCCAACTCGGGCTCGTCCGAG
The DNA here is from genome assembly GCF_039649625.1 of Plantactinospora sp. ZYX-F-223. Taxonomy (NCBI): domain Bacteria; kingdom Bacillati; phylum Actinomycetota; class Actinomycetes; order Micromonosporales; family Micromonosporaceae; genus Plantactinospora; species Plantactinospora sp. ZYX-F-223. The sequence continues at coordinate 26,123 of NZ_JBDJAV010000054.1, forward strand.
CAGGCGAGCCCCTCCGCGTCGAGCCGGCTCCGTACCGCCGCCCGCGCCGCGTCCCGCCCGTCGCCCGCGGTACGCGAGATCGAGGCGGCCCGGGCGGCGTCGTGCGCGGCGGCATCGATCGCCTCGTGCGCGACGGCGGTCCGGCCGGCGACCCCGGCCAGCGCCACCAGGGCGAGAAAGGCCGGGGTGAGGATCGCGGTCTCCACCGACACCGAACCCCGGTCCCGGCCGCGCACTCCGCGCAGCATGCCCGCGCCGATCACGGCGCCTCCTCGTCGGTGAACCGCTCCACCGTGCCGAAGGCGGTCTCGCTGATCGGCGGCAGCGAGATCAGCGGCATCACCCGGAGCGGCTCCCCGGTGACGGTGGCGCTCACCTGCGTGTCGTCCGGCTCGGGGACGGTCACCGTGACCTCCCAGCCGATCAGCCAGTCACCGGCCCGCTCCAGAAAGTCTTCGGCGCGCTGCTGCCCCACCCCCGGCTCGGCCTGGTAGGCGCGCTGCGCGCTCACCGCCGACTGGGCGGCGTTCAGCGCGGTGGCCCGGGCGATGAACCAGGAGGCGGCCTGGATCGAGGCGAGCAACAGGATCAGGATGGCCGGCATCAGCACGGCCAGCTCGACCGGGTTGGCACCCCGGTCCCGCTCCGCGCCGGCCATCCGGTCCACGCGCACGATCCGGCGCCACCGGGCCCCGGCCGTCGTCGCCGGGAGCCGGTACCGGATGCTGCCGCGCGGTCGTGGCACGGATCAGTCCTGCGGCAGTCCAGCGGGGTCGCCGCCGGTGTCCGCGCCGCCGCCCGGCTCCGGAATGGCGTCCATCCAGTCCGTGACGCTGCGCGACACGGCGACGGTCACGGCCAGGGCCGCGGCCACCAGACCAAAGATGATCACTGCGGTCGGGACCGGGCTGTCGCCCCGATCCCCCTCACCGGTACGGCGCAGCTCGGCGATCCGCACGACGAACGCAATGTGCAGGTAATTGATGATCGACATTGCGGTCTCCCTTCAGTGCAACGGTGGGTCGGGGTCAGATCCGGGCCACGAACGGATAGAGGACGAAGCCGACGAGTACGAAGACCAGCAGCGCGCCCGGCACGTCCAGCCGGCTGGTCACCGCCTCGGCGCGGGCCAGGTTGTCGGTCCGAATCTGGTCGCGCAGCGAGTCGGCCCGGCCCCGCAGCGAGTCGTGCACCTGTGCGCCCTCGGCGCCGGAGGACTGCATGATCGCCCCCACGTCACCGAGTTCCGGGATGCCGATCTTCTCGGCCAGTTCCCGCAGCTCGTCCCAGGGCGAGTGCATCTGGAGCTGGGCCAGTCGCAGCGCCTCCCGGATCCGCTCGAACACCCAGCCGTCGCAGACCTCGGCCGCCCGCTCCAGCGCCTGCACCGGACCGTGCGCGGCCGACAGTTGCAGGGCGACCAGGTCGAGATAGGCGCAGACGGCCTGCCGGAACTCGCGCCGGGCCCGTTCCGCCTTCACCAGTACGCTGCGGTGCGCCATCAGCACACAGAGCAGCGCGAAGCCGAGCGCGCCGACGGTCGGTACCACGAACGGCAGCCGGATCCCGGCGAGGAAGAGGATCGCGGTCGACACCGCCGGAGTCGCCAGCCCGATCAACCCGGAGAGCAGCAGCGACAGCGTGTACTGCTCGGCCGACTGCCCGATCAGCGCGAGCTGTCGATGCGGTGGACGCAGCCAGCGGGCCGCCCCGACGAGCCAGTCGAGGTCGTGGCGGGAAGCCCGGCCCGGCCGGCTCAACCCGGCCGGCTGGTGTAGCCGGCGCAGCGCCGGACCGAGCGCCGGAGTCGCCGGCAACGCCTCCCGGACCAGCAGGAACAGTCCCAACCCGACCGCAGCACCGCCGAGTACCCCGAACGTCAGGTGCCAGTTGAGGATCACACCGTCCTCCGGTCCGTTCGCGACTGCGGGGCTCGCAAACCCGGCTCACTCCTCGCGCTCGCTGTGCTGGCTGTCGTTCGCGACTGCGGGGCTCGCAAACCCGGCTCACTCCTCGCGCTCGCTGTGCTGGCTGTCGTTCGCGACTGCGGGGCTCGCAAACCCGGCTCACTCCTCGCGCTCACCGGAGCGCCTCCTCCTGGTCCGGCGGGGCGAGGAACCGGGCCGGCCGGGGCGGCAGGCTCATCGCCCGTACCCAGGCCAGCAGGGCGACGAAGGCGGCACCGAGCAGCACCATCACCAACTGCCCGTCCGGCGTACCGTACGGCTCCATGTAGTCGGGGTTCACCAGCCCGTACGCCAGGACCAGCAGGGTCATCCCGGTCAGGAAGCGCACCGCGAACCGGGGTTGCGCCCGCTTCGCCTCCACCTCGCGCCGGGTCACCACCTCGGCCGCCGCCGCCGAGGCGATCGCCCCGAGCACGTCACCGAGCCGCTCGCCCCGGTCGGTCAGGTGCAGGATCAGCGCGGCCACGACCTGGTCGCAGACCGGGTCACCGATCTCCTCGGCGAACGCCAGCAGTGCGGCCCGACCCTGCCAGCCGGCCGCCAGCCTGGCGGCGAGCAGGCGTACCTCCTCGTCGATCTGGTCCGGCGCGGTCGCGACCGTACCGATGATCGCCTGCTGGAGGCCCTGGCCGGTGCCGGAGACGTCCTTCAGCCGGCGGGTCCACTCGCCGATCGCCTCGATCCGGTTGATCGCCCGCCGTTCGGCCCGCCCGGTGCCGAGCAGCCACGGCACACCCGGCACCGCGACGGCGACCAGCAGGCCGACCACCGGTAGCCCGGTGAGCAGGAATCCCACCGCCCCGGCCAGGATCGCCCCGACCAGCAGCGTCTGGTGCGCCCGCCGTTCCCGGGCACTCGTCCCGTTGCCGAGCCAGAGCCGGCGCAGCACCGAGTCGCGGCGCGGTCCCGCCGGCCGCTTCGTACCGACCAGCGCGGCGACCACCAGCACCAGCCCGGTCGCGCAGGCGATCCCGGAGAGCACGGCGATCAGCTCGACGTTCGACGGCAGCGTCACCATGCCACCCCCGGACCCGCCGGGCGGCCCGCGACCGGCCCGGCCCTGCCCCGTGCGGCCGTACCCGACGTCACCGGCTGCCACGTCGTCATGCCGGCCGCCCGAGCCGACTGTGCCGAGGCCGCCGCCACGCGCCGGTACCCGCCTCGATGTAGCGGGTCAGCAGTCGCGCGTCGTACCCGACCCGGAGCAACTGGTCGCGGACCCGTTCCGGCAGGTGGCGGGGGACCGCCCGGCCGTCCGGCCCCGGCCCGAAGACGGTGGTCGTGGTGATCCGGTTGCCCTCGCCGACCCCGATGACCTCCTCGACGTGCGAGACGAACCGGTGCTTGCGGCCACCGATCGCGGTCTCGTCCTCGATGGTGACGTAGACGATCAGGTCGAGCGCGTTCCCGGCCATCCGGCGGGCCTGCTCGACGGTCATCTCCCGGCCGTGTGACAGCGCCAGCTCGATGATCCGCTCGCTGACCCCGGCCGGGCTACGAGCGTGGATGGTGCACATCGAACCCCGGCTGGTGGTCATCGCCTGGAGCATCGGCACGATCTCCCGGGACCGGACCTCCCCGACGATGATCCGGAGTACCCCCATCCGCAGCGCCACCGGAATCAGGTCGGCGATGGTCACCTCACCGGCCGGTCGGCCGTCCGGCCCCCGGTCGCCGTGCCCCTCCCGGGACTCGAAGCTCATCACCGCCCGGTGCTTGCGTCCGCGCCGGGCGGGCAGCAGCTCCCGGCTCTCCTCCAGCAGCACGTACGGCTCGTCGGCCGGGATCTCGTCCATCAGCGCCCGGACCACCGTGGTCTTGCCCGCCCCGGCCAGCCCGGCGACCATGATGTTCAGCCCGGCCCGCATCGCCGCCCGGAGGAAGTCCCGGATCAGCACGTCGAGCATCTCGTCCAGGTCGGCCCGGGCACCGGTGATCTCGTCGAGGGTGACCTCGATGGTGTTGTGCTTACGGATCACCGCGTACGGGCGGTGGCTGACCAGGAAGACCGCCGCCAGCCGGCTGCCGTCCGGCAGTTGCAGGTCCAGGGTCGGCTTCGAGGTGGAGAGCGACCGCTCGGTGGCCCCGGCCCGGCGCGCCGCCGCCTGGAGGATCTCCACCATCTCCTCGTCGCTGTCGGCGATCGGCTCGGCCCAGTCGACGCCACCGCCGCGCCGGGTGATCCGCACCGAGTCGCAGCCGAGGATGTGCACCTCTTCGATCGAGTTGTCGACCAGCAGGGTCTGCAACCGGCCCAGCCCGACCAGTTCCGCGTTGACCTGGTCGAGCAGCATCCGTTCCTCGGCCGCCGACATCGGGGTACCGGCCCGGCGGGTGGAGTCGGCGTACTCGGCGACCACCGCCACGGCGAGCCGGGCCCGCTCGACGTCCTCTTCCGCGGTGCTGAACTCCCGGCCGCGCTGCCACAGGGTCAGCCGTTCGCTCAGTTCGCGCCGGAGTTCCCGGACCACCGCGAAGTCGACCCGGGGCCGGGGCGGGACGGGCGGCGTCACCGGCTGTGGCACCACCGCGTACGGCGGCACCTCGCCACCGCTCGGCAGCGGTACGGGCCGGTGCCCGTTGTGCGGGACAACCTGCCAGATCGGAGTGGTGGAGGCGGCGTCCGGGTCCTGGGGACGCGGGTCGGAGTAGACCGGCTCAAACCGCACCCGGCACCCCCTCGATCGCGGCCGGCCAGCCGAGCCGGGCCCGCCGCCGGTCCAGGACCGCCCGGACCGGCACCTCCAGCGCGCTGGCCGCCCGCATCAGCGGCCGGTTGGCGCGTACGGTCCCGCCGTGGCTGAGCACCTCGGCGGTACGCGGATCGTCCGGCAACTGCGCGATGACCGGCAGCCGGAGTGCCTTGCCCACCTCGCTGCGGCCGTGCTCGCCGCCGATCAGCAGCAGTCGCAGCGTGTCGGCCGGTACCCGGTGTTCGGCGAAGTCCCGCTCGATCGCCCGGATGGTGGCCTGGGCGCTGGACAGGTGCGGCAGCCGGGCGGTGGTGACGACCAGCACGAGATCGGCGGCCCGGAGCAGCGGCCACGGTGGCCCGACCACCTGGAGCCGTCCACAGTCGACCAGCACGTCGTACGCCGGACGGCCCTTGGCCAGCCCGGTGAAGAAGTCGGCGAACCGCTGCCAGAGCGGTACGACGCTGCCGGCCTGCGCCGGGTCGACCACGCCGGGCAGCAGCAGCCGTTCCCGCTTGGGCGCGTCGAGGTCGACGAGCTGCGACCAGAACGCCTCCTCCAGGTTGCCGTCCCGCAACTCACCGACGGCCAGCTCGCCGATGCCCCGGGGCCCGGCCAGCGCCCCGCCGAGATAGCCGGCCAGCACCGATCCGCCGGACGGGTCGCACTCGGCCAGTACCACCCGGTGGTGCCAGGTGAGCGTGCAGGCGAGCGCGGTGGTGGTGACCCCGGGGGATCCCTTGGCCGAGACGAGGGCGACGATGGCCACGGTCAGGCTGCCGCGTTCAGCACGACCGCGATCCGGTCGCTGGTGGCCAGCGCCACCACCGCCGGGACGTCCTTGGCCGCGAGCGCGAGGTAGAGGACCACCGAGTTGCTGGCCGGGGCGGCCATGTCGATGACGGTGGCCTGGAACCGGGTGGCCGGCGCGGCGGCGCCCCGGGCATCGTCGCCGGCCGTGCTGAACAGCAGCACCTTGTCGCCGGGGCGGAGCCGCTTCGCGGGTACCTCGCTGGGGCGCAGCCCGACCGAGATCTGCTGCTGCCCGGGGCCGAGCAGCGGCTTGTCGGTGAGCTGCGCCATGGTCAGCAGGGTGCCCGGGGTGAGTGTCACGGTGGCCCGCTTGCCGAGTACCTCGTCGATCCGGTCGGCGGCCACCGGTTCGAGGCCCTGGCCGCCGGCCACCTGCACCGCCACCAGGTCGTCGGCGGTGAGCGCGGTGCCGACCGGTACGGCCCGGGCGACCGCGAGATAGCTGCCGGTGGCGCGTACGGAGGTGATCGCGAACGCGGACCCGAGCCCGCCGAGCGCGATCAGCAGTACGGCGAGGCCGAGCAGCCCGGGTCGCATCCGGCGCTGCCGGACGATCCGGGGCGGGGTGATCGGCGCGTCGATCGGCGCCCCTGTGGTCGGACTGGTCGCCACGGTCACCTCGTCACCACCTGAAGTTCGTCGATCTGGATCGAGGTCGTGGCGTCGCGGCTGGTGGAGAGGGCGTCCTGGTCACCCTCGCCGGTGCTGCTGCCCCACGGCACCGTCCAGTGCTTGACCGCGGTGATCTCGTACCGCCCGCCCTGCTTGGTGCTGCTAGCCCGCGGATAGCCGGGGTACGCGCACGCCTCGCGGGGTGGCTGGCGCGGGTCGTGGACGCCGGCCTTGAACGGGATGCCCGCCGAGGTGCACTCCAGCGTCTCGCCGTTGCCCATCCGCCAGACGATCTTCGTCGGAATCGCCTCGATCCAGACCGTCACGCCGCCCTCGACGTCCGTCCTCCGCTCGGGCTCCCAACTGGACGCGTCGTAGAGCCAGACCGGCACGCCGACCAGCCCGGGTGCGCCGCTCGGCGCGGTCCGGATCTCCGGCAGGTCCAGCGTCAGGTTGGCGAACAGGTCCAGCGCCATCTGCTCGGGGTCCGGCGGTGCAAACCCGGCCGGCGGGTCGGTCAGGAAGACCAGATCGGAACTGCCCGCCGCGCTACAGGTCCGCAGGTACGCGGTCTTCCCCGGCTCGACGTCCGTCGGCTGCGGCTCGGCCCGCTTGTAGTAGCAGTCGTCGGCGCTGTTGAACCAGCCGAGCACGTTGTCGTAGCAGGGCACCACCGTGCCGTCGTCCTTCTCGCAGACCCGGTCTCCGCCGCCGGAGCCGCCGCCGTCACCGGAGCCCGAACCGCCGTCGTCGTCGCCCGGCTCGCCGGGCAGGTGCTCCCAGACGTCGCAGTTGCCCTGCCCGGGCGGGCACTCCGCGACCGGGTCGGCTCCGGCGGGACCACCGGGCACCACCAGCGCGGCGGCCAGCGCCAGCCCGGCCACGGCACCGGTCGCGAGCGCCCGCCGGGTCAGCCCGGCCACGGCACCGGTCGCCCTCGCCCGCCGGGTCAGCACGGCTGGTCCTCATGCGACGCGCCGACGTTGATCAGCCAGCGGCCGTCGGGATAGCGGGTGGCGGTCGCGGTGGCGAGGTGCCGGCCGCTGGCCGAACCGGGGACCACCTTCTTGTCCTTCTTGTAGACCAGCCGGTAGCCGGTGGCGTCGATGCAGTCCTGGATCGAGACGGTGGCCGGGTCGGAGTCGAGGTCGACCGCGGTGACCGTCGGATTGGAGACGAGCTTTCCGGTACGCATCGCGCCGTGCTCCTTCGCGTCGCGAATGGTGAGCCTGACCCGGGTCAGTAGTGGATCGGCGAGATATTTCCGCAGTTGCGGATCAAGCGGATCGCCGGTCTGCTCCGCTTTGCGGACGGCGGCCAGATAGCCGGCGTAGGCGGCGAGCGCGGATTTCTCCGCCTCGGCGGCCCGGGCGTCGGCACTGGCGGCCGGCTCGGAGCCGGTGCCGCGCGGCGCGGCGCTGCCCGGCCGGTTGCCGCAGCCGGTGCCGCCGACGAGCAGCGTCACCGCGAGCAGGGCGCTCCAGAGGTACGCCGGTTGCCGCGTTCGCAACGGTGCCTCCTCCTGCTGCGCCGCTGACCGCCCACCTGAGCGGAGTTGACCGGGTTGCTCCCGCCGAGTCGATCCGTCGGCCGTGACGTGGGCACGGCCGCTCCGCCCCGAAGGCCCTCGGCCGGGCCCGGCGCCGCTGCATCCACATTCGGGTGAGTCGATCTAGATTCTGGGTGTGGTATTGCCAATCGATCTTTTTGTTGCCTGTTGGTCGACGGTTGTGCGCCGTCCAGATGGCGAGCATAGGCTGACCGCCGACGATACAACAGGGGCTATTTGAGAGAATACGTACGGTTACGATCTCTGTTGGCGACCGGCATCTCGATCATAAGATGTCGGTCGATGGTTCACATTTGATCAATGGGTGGCGGGCGGGATGGATCCGCCGCCCCTTCCGTTCCGATTGTGCCGGCCCGGTGGAGCGAAATGCCATGGATGACGATGATCTGACAGCTTCCGTACCGGGGCTTCCGGGTGGCCGGGCCGGGATTGCCGGGCTGCCGCGACAGCGCGATCCGGCCGTTGCCCACTCGGCGGACACGCGCCCGCCGGACCAGGGAAGATCCGAAAAATGCGATCATGAAGTTACTCTGCGTACTCAGAACCGGCCCGGCTCCCGCTGGCCGGCCCGGAGTCTCGCACTGCTGTGCGTCGCCCCGGCGCTGCGCTGGCTCGTCGCTGCCGAGTCGGTGCCGTACGGCCAGCCGCGCCGGTCCGGCTGCGACCACTGTGGTACCCCGATCGGCCTGGCCGGTCCACTGCGCCCGCTCACCCCGGCGGCCCGGTGCGCCGGCTGTGGCGGCAGGGTCGGCGCCCCACCGCTGGTCGTCGAGTTCGCCCTGCTCCTCGCGGTGGCGGCGGTGGTCGTGGCGGCCCGGTCACCGATCGAGTCGATCGCGTTCGGCTGGTGGGTGGCGTGCGCCGTGCCGCTGCTCTTCGTCGACGTCGCCGTACACCGGCTGCCGGACCGGCTCAGTTACGCCGCCGCGGCCGGCACCCTGGGCCTGCTCGGCGTGGCGGCCCTGGTCGCCGGCGACCCGTCGGCCTGGTGGCGGCCCGTACTGGCCGGGCTCGGGGCGGCCCTGTTCCTCGCCGGCACCACCCTGCTGCTCGGCCGCCGGGGCTTCGGGCTGGGCGACGCCAAGCTGGCGCTGAGCGCCGTCGCGGTACTCGGCTGGCTGGGCTGGCCGGCGGTGGTGCTCGGCGCGCTGCTCACCTTCGGCGCCTCGGCGCTGTGCGGGCTGGTCCTGCTCGTCACCCGCCGGATCGGCTGGGGCGGCCACCTCCCGTTCGGCCCGTTCCTGGTCCTCGGCACCCTGGGCACCCTGGCCCTGAGCTGACCACCAGCGCTCGGAGGCCACCAGCGCTCGGCGGCCACCAGTGCTCAGCGGCCACCAGCGCTCGGAGACCAGCGGCGCTCGGAGACCAGAGGCGCACGGAGAGCACCAGCGCACGAGGCCGCCGCCAGGGCACCGAGGACGGGTCAGCCAGCGGCGCCGGAGCGGGCGGCCGACCGGCCGGCCCGGTAGGCGCGCATCTTGGCCCGGCTGCCGCAGATGCTCATCGTGCACCAGCGGCCCCGTCCGGCCGGGCTGTGGTCGTAGTACACCCACTGGCAGCGGTGCGCCGCGCAGGCTTTCAGCCGGGGCCAGGTGCCGGCGGTGGCGGCGTTCAGGATCGCGGCCGCCACGCTGGCGATGAGCGCCGCCGACCCGCCGAGCCCGGCCATCGGGATCGCCCGCGCCGCGCCGGTGCGGTCGATGGTGAGCAGCAGCGGGGACGTGGCGAGGGTGTAGCGCAGCGCGGCGGCGGACGCGGCCGGCACCTCGCTGCCGGCGTGCCCCCGGCAGGCGTCCCGCAACGCCTCCCGGAACCGCCTCGTCTCGGTCACGTCGGAGTCGGTGAAGCTGAGTCCGGTCGTGCCGTGCGCGGCGGCGAAGGCGGTGAGTTCGGCGATCGTACGCAGCCGGTCGCGGCCCGCCTCGATATCGACAGTGTTCAACAGATCCTGCACCAGCGCTAGCGGTCCGGGTGCGGGAGCACGGTCACCGGGCTGCCTCATGGCGCCACCGTACGCACCCGGCGCCAGATACGGAAACGCCTGTCGATATGTTTTGCGCCGTCGAGTCCGGGACCACTCCTTCGGCCGTTATCGCGTGGCGCAGTCGGCGGGCAGCGGACCGAGGGTGTCCACGCCCTCAGGTGCCCCGTCGTCGCAGCTCAACGTCGTACGCAACCGGTCCACCCGGCAGCGTACGGCGTCCAGCAGCCGGACCGACTCGGCGACCCGGTCCCGTTCGGTGGGGGTGGCCCGGACCAGCAACTCGGCCACCTGCCGGTGCTGCCCGTCGAGAAAGGCGTCCACCGAGTCCAGTGCCGCCGGGTCCCGCCGCCGGACGGCCGAGGTGGTGAGCAGCCGACTGCCCTGCCGGATGTCGTCGTCCACGCCGTCCAGCAGGGCGCCGAGGTCCTCCCCGCTGTCGCGGTGGGCGCTCGCCTCGTCCAACCGGGACCGCGCGATCCCGAGGAGCAGCCGGCCCTGGTTCGGCGCCGAGGCGGCCGGCTCCGGTTGGACCGGTGCGCCGGAGCGGTCCAGCGCGTACACCGGACGGGCCGGGCGGGTGCTCCCGTCTCCGGCCGCAAGTGCGGAGACGGCGATCGTGACGACGCCGAGGCTGGCCACGACGGCGTCCCGGCCCCGGGCCCGGCCCCGTCTCCACCCCCGGCCGCGGCGGCCCTTGGCGTTCTGCCCGGCCCGCCCCGTCACGACGATCCGGGATCCGCTCCGTACCGCACCGCCGGGCGTGCCCGGTGCGGCGCCGTCGGCTCCGGCCATCGTGACCGCCGCTCCGCCGACGATCGCCAGCAGCATGCTCCGCAGCCGGGCGTCCGAGTCCGGCGTGAGCAGTGAACCCTGGTCAACCTTCCCCAACGGCCCGCCGTGGCCCCAGGTCGGAGTCGGGGCGTACGCGCCGCTCTGTTCGGGTTGAAGAGGGTTCAGCGGCGGCGGGCAGGCGATCGGGTGCTGTGGGCACGGCGCAACAGCGCCGCTGGACCGCGTGGTCGGGATGGCCCGGAGCTGGAGCCCGAGCACGATGAGCCGGTCGGCACCGTGCACGACGCCCCGGCCGGCGGCCGACCCGCTGTCCTCGCCGTCGCCCCGGAAGAGATCGGGCGGGCTGGGGCGGAGCAGCTTGCGCAGCAGGTACCGGACCCGGTGCACCCGCCGCCGAGTAACGTCCGGCCAGGGCGGTGGCGGGCCGGGCGGCAGCAGTCGGGTGAGCGCGCGGACGGCCCGGTGCTGTACGGCCCGGACCCGGCTCTCGGTCTGCCCCATCGCCCGCGCGGTCTCCGCCACCGAGAGGGCCTGGAGGAACCGGAGGACGAGGCAGTCCCGCTGCTCGGCGTCGAGTCGCCGGACCGCGGTCAGCAGGGGACCGTTCACCAGCTCCGCGCCGCTGTCCCGGGCCGGGTGGTCCGGGTCGTCGACCGGCGGCAGCGGCCGGTCGTCCGGCGGGTGGTCGGCCAACACCTGGCGGGCGGTGCCGATCAGCCAGGCGCCCAGCTCGCGGTCGGGACCGGTGAAGGTGTCGATCCGGTGCAGCACCCGGCGTACGGCGGTCGAGGTCAACTCGTCGGCGAGCCGCCGGTCGCCGACCCGGTAGTAGACGAACCGGAAGACGCTGTCCAGATACCGGTCGACGACCAGGTGGTACGCCTCCGGCACGCCCTCCCGGGCCGGGTCGGGCGGGGGCGCGGGCGGCCAGCCCGGGGTGACGGCGACAGGCCGGGCGGCGACCGGGAGCGGGGTGGCGGGGCTCGCCGCGCGCAGGTCGGCGTACCGGTCCTCGGCGGTGGCCAGTTTCTCGCGCAGCCGTACGGCCTCCGGATGGGTGGCGGGCAGCCGGGCGGTCAGGTGCTGGCCGGCCAGCTCCATCACCTCGATCGCCGACTCCACCAGGTCGAGCCGTCGGCGCCGCATCGCCAGCGCGAACTGGGTCTCGGCGAGGTCCCGCAACTCCTCGGCGGTACGCGGCGGATCGGTGGCGGACCGCTCGATCGCCTGCATGGCGCTGGCTTCCGCGCTGGCCAGCAGGTCGGCCGGCCACTCCGCCGGACGCTCGGTGCTGATCGCGGCGGTCAGCGCGGCGGTCGCGTGCCGGGCGGCCCGGCCGGACTCGCCGGTCTCCAGGCAGAGGACGGCCAGGTTGGCGTGCAGTTTCGCGCTGGTCACCGAGAGCCGGTCGGTGGTGCGCAGGGCCAGGTCGAGCAGGAGCGCCGCCCGGTCCCGCTCGCCCCGGGCCGCCGCCAGGATCGCCCGGACGTTCTCGGTGGCCAGCCAGGCGTCGCTGCCCCGGGTGGTCCGCCAGGCCGCCCAGTCGAGCAGCCGCCCGGCCTCGGCGTGCAGGCCGAGCCGGGTGAGCAGCATCGCGAGCCGGTGCACGGCACCCGGGTTCCGCTTCGTGTCGAAGGCGGCCAGCGAGGTTACCGCCGGCCGGAGCAGGTCGAGCCCGGCCCGTCCCCGGTTCGGCCGCCGCAACGCCGCCTCGGCCTCCGCGATGGCCCGGGGCAACACCTCGTCGAGTACGAGTTCGTCAGGTGCGGATTCGGTCACGGTTGCTCCTGGCGATCCAGTACCGGAGGGTCCGATCCAGGACCTTGTGCAGAAAACGGCGGGCCTTCCGGCGCCCCAGCAGGCCCCGGCTGATCATGCGGTCGAGCTGGTCGCCCATCACGTTGATTTCCCTGAGCTCCTGGGTCAGCGCGACCGGTTCGGCGTCGGACGCCCGTTGCAGTGCCCGGGTGTTCTCCTGGGCCAGCCGCCGGGCGTCGGCGAGGACGTCGAGTTCGGCGAGGGCGTACTCGGCCTGCACCGCGATCAGCACGTTGGTGGCGTCTCCGGAACGGTTCCACTTCGGTGCCTGCTCGACGAGCATGCCGAGTACGACCGGCGGGCCGGGCTCGTCGGACGGGCGCGGTACCCGTTCGACCGGACCGCCGCTGTAGCCGTGGTAGTCGCCGAGTTCCTGTTCGACCTTGAGTTCGAGGGCGGCGATCTCACCGCCACCGGCGCACCGGTGCCGGAGGTCGGCGTTGAGCACCGAGCCCGTCAACCGGTGCGGGCTGGCCTCGGGTCGGGCCGGTGCCACCCATCCGTCGTTGTCCGCGGCCCTGGCCAGGACCGGCCGGACCACCGCCCGGGGCGGCGTGCCGGTGACGCAGATCAGGCCGAGGTCGTCCCGCTGCGCGATCCGCACCACCCGCCCGTCGACCGTTCCGCTGCCGGCCAGGGTCATCCGGACCGGCTCGTCCTCGGCCAGCCTGGAGAGGCAGTGCCCGGCGGTGATCACCCAGTGGCTGCTGACCAGGAACCCGACGGTGTATCCGGGTGGTGCGTCGGGCTTGTCGCGCGGACGGATCCTGACCAGGTACGAGTTCCGCGACTCCACGAGGGCTCAGGCACGTTCGATGGTGAGGGTGACCTCGAACGAGACCTCCGCCGACGCGCGCGTGACCACGACACCGCCGCTGGTGGCGAGGCTGAGCCCGAAGGTCGAGGTCACGTTCGACACCCGGAATCCGGTGTCGTCGGGTTCGGTGTCCACCGACTCGCGCAGCATCCGGGAGATGTCCCGGACGGCGGTGCCGATCTCGTCGGCGCGTTCCTGTAGCAGCGTCGTGAGTCGGCGACTCGGCCCGATCTGGCGGAGACCGGCGTCGTCCGTCGGGAAGACCTCGACTCTGACCGTTGTGTTCGACATGTATTCCGTCCGGTGACAGGGGGACACTCGGGCCGCTGCGGCGGGCGTACGCCGGACGGCAAGAGTCCTAACGAGACATCGATGCGGCGGAGACGCTGTCGAATGGTGTATCAGCGGGTCTTATCCGGATTTTTGCAGGTCTATCCGCTGAGACTGGGCGCGTGATTCACGTCACATAGCGGGTCGGAGCGAGCTCGGGCCGCTCAGGCGGTGAGTGAGTGCGGTGTGCCGGCGACCGGTGCCGGCGGTGCGGACCGCGATGGCCAGCGCCTTGCGCGACCCGGCCAGTACCACCAGCTTCCGGGCCCGGGTCACCGCCGTGTAGAGCAGGTTCCGTTGCAGCATCGTGTAGGAACTCATCGTCACCGGTATCACCACCGCCGGATACTCGCTGCCCTGCGACCGGTGCACCGTGATGGCGTACGCGTGTTGCAGCTCGTCGAGCTCGTCGAAGTCGTACCCGATCTCCTCGGCCTCGTCGGTGCGGACGGTGAGCTTCCGGTCCTCCACCGACAGTTCGGTGACCACCCCGACGGTGCCGTTGAAGACCCCGGCGGCGCCCTTGTCGTAGTTGTTCCTGATCTGGATGACCTTGTCGCCGACCCGGAAGATCCGCGCACCGTGCCGGCGCTCCGGCTGCCCCTCCCGGTACGGCGAGATCGCCTGTTGCAGTGCGGTGTTCAGGCTGCCGGCGCCGGCCGGCCCCCGGTGCATCGGGGTGAGCACCTGGATGTCCCGGGGACGCAGGCCGAACCTGCGCGGCACCCGGCGGGCGACGATGTCCACCACCAGTTCGGCGGTGGCCTCCGGCTCGTCCACCGGAAAAAGGAAGAAGTCGGGATATTCGCCGAGCAGCGGCGACTGGCCGGCATTGATCCGGTGCGCGTTGACCACCACTCCGGACTTCTGCGCCTGCCGGAAGATCTTCGTCAACCGGACCCGGGGGATCGACTCGGCGCCCAGCACGTCCCGGAGCACCTCGCCGGCACCGACCGAGGGCAACTGGTCGACGTCGCCGACCAGCAGCAGGTGCGCGCCGGGCGCGACCGCCTTGACGAGCTTGTTCGCCAGGATCAGGTCGAGCATCGACGCCTCGTCCACCACCACCAGGTCGGCGTCGATCGGGTTGTCCCGGTCGTGCGTCGGGTCGCCGCCGGGCCGCAGTTGCAGCAGCCGGTGCACGGTCGCGGCCGGATATCCGGTCAATTCCGTCATCCGTTTCGCGGCCCGGCCGGTCGGCGCGGCCAGCACTATCTTCGCGCCCTTGGCGGCAGCGAGTTTGATCACCGACGAGACGGTGAACGACTTGCCGCAGCCGGGTCCGCCGGTCAGCACCGCGACCTTCGAGGTCAGCGCGAGCCGGACCGCGGCCTCCTGCTCCGGGGCCAGGTCGGCACCGGTCCGGGTACGCAGCCAGGCCAGCGCCTTCGCCCAGTCCACGCTCGCGAACGCCGGCATCCGGTCGCTGTGGTGCCGCAGCAGCCGGAGCAGGCTGGCCGCGAGCGCGGACTCGGCCCGGTGGAACGGCACCAGATATACCGCCGGGATCGTGCCGCCCTCGCTGCTCGGGTTCGGCACCGCCTCCCGGACCACGCCCTCGTCGGCCGCGAGGTCGGCCAGGCAGTCCCGGACCAGCTCGACGGGGACCCCGAGGATCTCGGCGGCGTCCGCCACCAGATTCGGTTCGGGCAGGTAGCAGTGCCCGGCGTCGGCGGCCTCGGAGAGGGTGTACTGGATGCCGGCCCGGACCCGCTGCGGACTGTCGTGTGGGATGCCGACGGCCTGGGCGATGGTGTCGGCGGTCTTGAAGCCGATCCCCCAGACGTCGGCGGCCAACCGGTACGGCTCGTTGCGGACGATCGAGATCGACCCGTCGCCGTACTTCTTGTAGATGCGTACGGCCAGTGAGGTGGAGACCCCGACGCCCTGGAGGAAGACCATCACCTCCTTGATGGACTGCTGCTCGATCCAGGCGGCGGCGATCAGCTTCGTCCGCTTCGGACCGAGCCCGGGGACCTCGACCAGCCGCCCGACCTCCTCCTCGATCACCCGCAGGGTGTCGACGCCGAAGTGCGCGACGATCCGTTCGGCCATCTTCGGCCCGATCCCCTTGATCAGCCCAGAGCCGAGGTACCGCTCGATGCCCTGCACCGTCGCCGGCAGCACCGTCGTGTACGACTGCACCTCGAACTGCCGCCCGTACTTCGGGTGCGAACTCCAGCGCCCGACCAGCCGTACGCTCTCGCCGGGCTGCACCCCCAGCAGCGAGCCGACCACGGTGAGCAGGTCGGACCCGGTCCGTTCGGTGGCGAACCGGGCGATGGTGTAGCCGGTCTCCTCGTTGGCGTAGGTGATCCGTTCCAGCACCGCCTCCAGCACCACCCCACCCGGCGGCCGGTCGGTGGGTCGGCGCTCGGCGGTCGGCGCCTGCTCTCCGGTCACCGGAGCATCATGCAACACAGCCGTGCCACCCGATGGCCAGCCGCCACCCTGAGCCCGCTGTCCCCGGCAGTCGCCACCTCGGTCGATCCGCGCCCGTCGCGGGGCGACCCGGCTTAGCGTGAGGCCATGGACGACGGGGAGCGGGCCCTGGTTATCGACGGTGAGCTGCACGAACTCCTGGTGATGCTGGCCAACGCCCGGGGCGAGACGGTCGGCGAGACCGCCACCCGCCTTATCGAGGCGGAGTTCGACCGGATCAACCCGGGGATGCTGGACGACATCCGCCGCCCAGGCGCGGCGATCAAGCGCTTGTACGCGGCGACCGGCCGGCCGGTTCCGCCGGCCTTCCAGCAGATGGTCGACCGCGAGTTCGGTGGCGCCGCCGGGCTGCGTGAACTCGACGAGACCGGCGAACTCCAGCGGATGTAGCCGCGCTGCGGGGGTCGCGACCACCGGGGAGGGGGATCCGCTGTCCCCGGTGGCGCGGCGGGCCGGGTAAGAATGGCCGGGATGATCGAGGCCATCGAACTGACGAAGCAGTACCGGCGGGTCCGGGCCGTGGACGGAGTGACCTTCTCCGCCGTACCGGGCCGGGTGACCGGATTCCTCGGGCTGAACGGCTCGGGCAAGACCACCACCCTGCGGATGCTGCTCGGGCTCAGCCGGCCGACGTCCGGCCGGGCGCTGGTCAACAAGCGGCGGTTCCGCGATCTGGCGCACCCGCTGCGGCAGGTCGGCGCCGTCCTTGAACAGGGCGTCAGCCATCCCGGCCAGACCGGCCGGGCCCACCTGGTCACCCAGGCCGTCCTGGCCGGCGCCGGCCGGTCCCGGGTCGACCACCTGATCGAGTACGTGGGATTGGCGCACGCCGCCGACCAGCGCACCGGCGACTACTCGCTCGGCATGCGGCAGCGGCTCGCGGTGGCCACCGCGCTGCTGGGCAGCCCGCCGGTGCTGGTGCTGGACGAGCCGGCGAACGGGCTCGATCCGGAGGGGATCGCCTGGCTGCGCGAGCTGCTGCGCGACCACGCCCGGGCAGGTGGCACCGTCCTGATCTCCAGCCACCTGCTCGCCGAGCTGGCCCAGCTCATCGACGACGTGGTGATCATCGCCAGGGGGCGGGTCAGCTGCGCCGCCCCCCTCGCCGAGCTGTACGGCGGCGCCACCCGCCGGCTGCGGATCCGGGGCCGTGACCCCCGGCGGCTGTGGCAGGCGTTCGAGCGGGCCGGCGGCCGGGTCAGTGCGGACGGGTACGTGCTGGAGGTGGTGGGCCTCTCCCCGGAGGACGCGGGTGAGATCGCCTTCGAGGCGCGGGTGCCGATCTACGAGCTGACCGAGGACGCCCCGAACCTCGAACAGATCTTCCTCAACCTGGCGGCGGCCTGATGATCGCACTGGTCCGCAGCGAGCTGTACCGGATGGCCACGATCCGGTCGAGCTGGGTCTCGATCGCCGTGTTCAGTGTGCTGGGTGCGCTCTTCGGCGCGGTGAACGTGGACGCCTGGGCGTTGCTGGCCGGGATGGGCGCGTTCGGCCTCGCTGTGTTGGGCGTGACCCAGCACTTCCAGCACCGTACGGCCGTGCTGCTCTATCTGGCCCGACCGGCTCGACTGCTCACCCTGCTCGGCCAGGTGGTGGCCAGCGTGATCGTGGCGGTCGGGTTCGCCGCCGTCAGCGGGGTGACCGTGCTGGCCAAGGGCGACCTGACGCAGTACCGGAACACCCTCACCCTGGTGCCGGTGATGGCGGTCTTCGGCGCCGCCAACGCAGCGGTGGTACGCCGCCCCACCTGGCTGTTCCTCGGGTACGCCGGCTGGTTCGTCTTCGTCGAGGGACTACTCGGCCGGCTCTCCGCGCCGCTGCCGTTCTCCGCGTTCCTGGGCGCCGGCGGCGGTGACCGGACGAGCCTGCTGATCGCCGCCGCCTGGACCGCGCTGGCCCTGGCCGCCGCCGCGATAGCCACCCGCCGCGACCTCACCACCGACTGACTGACCTGGCCGACTGACTGTCCCCGACCTGGCCACCCGGCGGGCACCGGGGCGGCTGCCCACGCGACCCGAAATGTCGGAAAGTCACCGCCGGCCCGGCATCGACCTGGACATCAGATGCGCTACCACTGCGGCGTAGCGCCTCTGTTGTCCAGGTGAGCAGGGCGGGTGGCGGGGGTGAGGAGGAGGATGCCGTGCCAGAGGTCGAAGATGTCGGCGCGCGGCACCGGCAGGCGTATGCCGCAGGCTTCGACCAGGGCACGCAGGGCGGCTCGCCGGTGGGTGCAGGGATGGCGTGCACCGCAGACGCAGTGGTCGCCGTCGGTGCGATGGAGTTGATGCAGGGCGTACGCGATTCGCCACAGCGTGGGCATCGGGCAGCCCGGCGGCGGCTCGGCGGGCGGGTCCAGCGGGTCGAACGGCAGCGCGGTCATCCGGCACCGTCGCGGTCCAGAAGTCCGAGGCGGCGGCGCCAGCCGAAGGTGAGCAGCGGTGCCGCCCGGAGCACCGGCCCGACGTACGCCAGAAGTCGGGCTCGCCCGGGGCGTGGGATGGTCGGTGGCAGTACTGGCAGGCCAAGCTCGACCAGGCGGTTCGCCGCAGTGTTCGCCGGCTGGCACGGGCCGGCGACCAGGCAGATCGGACAGACTCCGGTCTCCACATCGGGTACGTGCGCGGCGAGCATCTGGTGCGCCGCCTCTGCTTCGACGCTCGCCCGGGAGCGGTATGTCGTCATCGGCTGTCCCCTCAGTCCCGAGGGTCGGTGTCGTTCGGGCAGGTGGATGGGCGCCCGACCGCCCAGCCCGCCGCTCTGCGGGGAAGAGGCGGGTCCGGCGGGCCGTGCCGTCGGCGACCGAGCGCCCATCCGGCTTCCGGGGTATCGCATCAGGTGACTGTGGATGTACGTTCAGCATGCACATCAATCGAGGTCTGTGCAAGCTTGCATCCTGTCGGGTCTTGCTGGATGCTGCTTCCGGGCAATCGGCGGCGAGGAGGGGTGTCATGCCGAACGAGCAGGCGTTCACACTGCGGGCGCAGTGGCTCGGTCAACAGCTCCGCGAGATGCGCGAGTCGCGGAAGCTGACCTTGAAGGCGGTCGGCGATTTCATCAAGCGCGACCCGTCCACCGTCAGTCGCATCGAGTCCGGCATGCTGCCGGCCCGAGTGCCCGAAGTGCTCGCCTACCTGGACATCTGCGGGATCGACGACCGGCAGCGCCGGGAAGACCTCAAGACGATGTCCGAGGACGCCTGGCAGAAGGGCTGGTGGGACGGCTTCACCGCCAACGTCGCGGCTTCGCTCATCGACTGGATCTGGCTGGAAAGCCGGGCGACCGAGATCCGTTCCTTCCAGGTCGGCGTGCTGCCTGGCCTGTTGCAAACCCGCGAGTACGCCGAAGCACTGATCCGCGCAGCTCATGCCGATGTCACGGAGGAGCAGATCGTCCGGTTCATCGAGCTGCGGATGACTCGACAGCAGCGGCTGGAGGGCGACGAGCCAGTCCGGCTCTCTGCTGTTATCGACGAGGGCTCGTTGCGGCGGCTGGTCGGTGGCGCCGAGGTGATGCGGGCGCAGCTTGCCCATCTGCGCGAGGTGTCCCGGTATCGGCACGTCGAGGTGCTGGTGCTTCCTGCGGAGGTTGGTGCACACCCGAGCCCGAACGGTGCCTTCGACGTGTTCCAGATGCGCCCGCCCTACCCGGTGGCCGGCTACATCTCGACCACAGCCGGCAACGTCGTGGTGGAAGGCGACTCGGCCGAGACTCTGCTCCGGACGTACGATCGGTTGCGCAAGGTGGCCCTGTCGGAGAAGGCCACTCTCGCGTTCCTGTCGGATCTGGAAGCACATCTGGAGTGAGCCACATGGCGACACACGACGCAGTGCGGGCCGTCGCGCTGCCCGAGGTGGCCTGGCACGTCAGTACCCGCAGCGGCAACGGGGACGGAAACTGTGTGGAGGCGGGTCCGGTGCTCGACAGCAGTGGGCGGGTCGCGGTGCGGGACAGCAAGGACCGTGGTGGGCCCGTACTCGTCTACCGGGGCGCCGGCTGGGCGGCCTTTCTCGGCGCCGTCCGGAGCGGCCTTCTCGGTCCGGAGAACTGACGGAGCCGCACCCGTCGACTACTGGCCGGGTGGGGGATCCCGGGCGCCAATCCATCGTTCACGATGAATATCCCGACGTCTGGGCGTCCCGGCGTCGGTAGTCGAGAGCGAGGATTCCCGTGCGCAGTCGTCCGTCCCGACCGGCCCGCCACTGGCCCCGTACCCTGATCCTGCCCTTCCTCGTCGTCGCCCTGGCCGGTACCGCCGGCACCGCACATGCGGCGGAGGACACCGAGCCGCCGACCGCGCCCGGCCCGATCACCGTCGCCGGCACCACCGCCAACTCGGTGAAGCTCACCTGGGCCGCCTCGACCGACAACGTCGGGGTGGCCGAGTACCACGTGTCGCAGATCTTCACCGACATCGCGATGCTGCACCGGACTCCCACCAACAGCATCGTGATCAGCGGAATGCTGCCGTCCCGGACGTACACCTTCGGGGTCTGGGCGCTGGACGCGGCGGGCAACCGTTCGGCGGCGCCGCCGTCGCTGCGCTTCACCATGCCGCCGGGGGACAGCCAGCCGCCGACCCCACCCGTCGCCCTCACCGTCGGAGCGGTCGGGGAGACCACCGTCGGCCTGAGCTGGGGCCTGTCCACCGACAACGTGCTGCTCGCCCAGTACGAGGTGCTGTCGCTCACCCTGACCGGCAACACCGTGGTCGGACGGGTCTACCTGCTGCCACCCGCCTATCCCAGCACCAGCACCACCGTTTCGGGACTGGCGCCCCGCACCACCTACCGGTTGGCGGTGCGGGCGGTGGACGAGGCGGGCAATCCCTCGGCGCTGTCCAACGTGGTGACCGTGACCACGGGACCGGCGCCGACCTGCGCGGCCTCCTACTACCGCCGGGGCCCGGAGACCTGGATCTCGGTCCGGAACATAGCCCCGACCACGGTCGACGGGTGGACGCTGTCCTGGGGGCTGCCGGATTCGCAGCGGATCGCCGCTATCTGGAACGCGGCCCTGGTCGGCCACACCGGCGGCATCGTCACCGCCCGGAACCTCGGCTGGAACGCGGTGATCGCGCCGGGCGTCACGGTGACCGTCGGGTACCTCGCCGCCGGGACCTTCCCACCCAGCGGTATCGCGCTGAACGGCCAGCCCTGCCAGGCCGGATAGCGGCATCGGTCTGCTGCTGGAGGGGCCCTGCGCCGGCCGGGCCCCACTGGGCTGACCGTCCGGTCCGGTCGAGGACTCCGGATCGTCGTAGTGGTCTGGATCACAAGCCGGAACATGGGGCACCGTTTGTTACTTGAGTCGTACAAGCTCAACTAACGATGGCAGGTGTGTGATGGCAACTCTTCCGGTTCTTCCTCTGACCGACGCTGTCCTGCTGCCCGGCATGGTCATCCCGGTGACCCTGGACGCGACCACCCAGGCAGCGGTGGACGCCGCCCGGGCCACGGGCGACAAGAAGCTTCTGGCCGTGCCCCGGGTCGACGGGGAGTACGGCTCCATCGGCGTCATCGCCACGATCGAGAAGGTCGGCCGGCTGCCCAGCGGCGAACCCGCCGCCGTGGTGCGCGGGCTGTCCCGGGCCCGGATCGGCTCCGGTGTGCCCGGCCCCGGTGCGGCCCTCTGGGTCGAGACCGTGGAGGTCACCGAGCCGGCACCGGCCGGCCGGGCCAAGGAACTCGCCCGGGAGTACCGGGCACTGGTGACGTCACTGCTGCAACAGCGCGGCGCCTGGCAGGTCATCGACGCGGTCGAGCGGATGACCGACCTGACCGAACTGGCCGACTCGGCCGGCTACGCGCCGTGGCTCACCCTGGAACAGAAGATCGAACTGCTGGCCGCACCGGACGTGACCGCCCGGCTGGAACTGCTGGTCGGCTGGGTGAAGGCGTACCTGGCCGAGCAGGAGGTCACCGAGCGGATCAACACGGACGTCCGCGAGGGGCTGGAGAAGTCCCAGCGGGAGTTCCTGCTCCGCCAGCAGCTCGCCGCGATCCGCAAGGAACTGGGCGAGGACGAGCCGGACGGCTCGGCCGACTACCGGTCCCGGGTCGAGTCCGCCGACCTGCCCGACAAGGTACGCGAGGCGGCACTGCGCGAGGTCGGCAAGCTGGAGCGGGCCAGCGACGCCTCCCCGGAGGCGGGCTGGATCCGTACCTGGCTGGACACGGTGCTGGAGATGCCGTGGAGCACGCGTACCGAGGACAACACCGACCTGGTGCAGGCCCGGCAGGTGCTGGACGCCGACCACGCCGGCCTGGCCGACGTGAAGGACCGGATCCTGGAGTACCTGGCGGTGCGCAACCGGCGCGCGGCCCGCAACCTCCAGGTGGTCGGCGGCCGTGGCTCGGGCGCGGTGCTCGCCCTCGGCGGCCCGCCCGGAGTCGGCAAGACCAGCCTCGGCGAGTCGGTCGCCCGGGCGCTGGGTCGGAAGTTCGTCCGGGTATCCCTGGGCGGCATCCGGGACGAGGCCGAGATCCGTGGCCACCGCCGGACGTACGTCGGCGCGCTGCCCGGCCGGATCGTCCGGGCGCTGCGCGAGGCGGGCTCGATGAACCCGGTCGTGCTGCTCGACGAGGTCGACAAGATCTCGGCGGGGTACGCCGGTGATCCGGCCGCCGCCCTGCTGGAGGTGCTGGACCCGGCACAGAACCACACCTTCCGGGACCACTACCTGGAGGTCGACCTCGACCTGTCGGACGTGCTCTTCCTGGCCACCGCCAACGTGGTGGAGGCGATCCCCGGCCCGCTGCTGGACCGGATGGAGCTGGTGACGCTGGACGGCTACACCGAGGAGGAGAAGGTCGCGATCGCCCGGGACCACCTGCTGCCCCGGCAGATCGAGCGGGCCGGACTGACCGCCGACGAGGTGAGCGTCTCCGACGAGGCGCTGGGCCGGATCGCCGCCGAGCACACCCGCGAGGCGGGGGTACGCCAGCTCGAACGCGCGCTGGCGAAGATCCTGCGCAAGGTCGCGGTCGCGCTGGCCTCGACCGAGGGTCCGGTACGCGTCGACACCGACAACCTGGCCAGCTACCTGGGGCGGCCGAAGTTCACGCCGGAGTCGGCGGAGCGGACGGCGGTGCCCGGAGTGGCGACCGGGCTGGCGGTGACCGGTGCCGGCGGTGACGTGCTGTTCATCGAGGCGACCAGCATGGAGGGCGAGCCGGGGCTGACCCTGACCGGGCAGCTCGGCGACGTGATGAAGGAGTCGGCGCACATCGCGCTCTCCTACCTCCGGTCGAACGGCCGGGCGTTGGGGCTGGACCCGAACGCGCTGGCCGGGCGGCGGATCCACCTGCACGTACCGGCGGGTGCGGTGCCCAAGGACGGGCCGAGCGCCGGCATCACCATGGTCACCGCGCTGGCCTCGCTGGCCAGCGGCCGGCCGGTACGCCCGGAGTTCGGCATGACCGGCGAGGTCACCCTCTCCGGCCGGGTACTGCCGATCGGCGGGGTGAAGCAGAAGCTGCTCGCCGCGCACCGGGCGGGGCTGACCGAGGTGATCATCCCGGCCCGGAACGAGCCGGACCTGGACGACCTGCCCACCGAGGTCCGGGAGGCACTGACCGTGCACACCCTGGCCGACGTGGCGGACGTACTGGCGCTGGCCCTGCGGCCGGCGGACGACCCGGGGCTGCTCGACACCGCCGACGGCCCGGCGCTGGCCGCCGCCTGACCTGACCCGACAACCACCGACGGGCCGTCCGCGATGCGCGGGCGGCCCGTCGCCGTCTCCGCCGCCGGGCCCTGCCGTCCGCGTCGCCGGGCCTTCAGGTCGGTGGCGGCGCCGGGTGGCGGTGGTATCCGGCCACGGTCGCCTGGCCTGCGGGTGCCAGTAACGGGTACCGGCCCGACGATTCCGCCGGACGTTGACCTCGATATTGCTTGAGGTCCTAATGTCGGTGGGCGCCGGTAGGGTCCGGGCGACTCGGTGTTCACGGAGGGTGCCAGCGATGGATATGGAAGTCACGGCGTGGAACTCGTTGTACCACGCGATGCACGCCCAGCAGGACAGGCGCCCGTTCTCCATGGCCACGCTCCGCCGCATCGCCGGCTTCGCCCGGCCACACCGCCGGCGACTGACCCATTATCTGCTGCTCAGCGTGGTGATGGCGGTGCTCGCGGTGGCCACGCCGGTGCTGGCCGGCCGGGTGGTCGACGGGATCGTCGGCGGCGGGAGCACCGACCTGGTGGTCGGGCTGGCCGTGCTGATCGGAGTCGTCGCGCTGGCCGAGGCCGGCCTGGCGCTGCTGACCCGCTACCTCTCGGCGAGCATCGGCGAAGGGCTGATCCTCGACCTGCGTACGGCGGTCTTCGACCACGTGCAGAAGATGCCGGTCGCCTTCTTCACCCGGACCCGCACCGGCGCCCTGGTCAGCCGGCTCAACAATGACGTGATCGGCGCGCAGCGGGCGTTCTCCGACACCCTCTCCGGGGTGGTCGGCAATCTCGTCACGTTGCTGCTCACCCTGGTCGTGATGATCGGGATCTCCTGGCGGATCACCCTGCTCGCACTCGTGCTGCTGCCGGTCTTTGTGCTGCCGGCCCGCCGGATGGGCACCCGGCTGGCCCGGCTGGAGCGCGAGGCCGCCAACCACAACGCGACGATGAGCACCCAGATGACCGAGCGGTTCTCCGCGCCCGGGGCGACCCTGATCAAGCTCTTCGGCCGGCCGGCGGAGGAGTCGGCCGAGTTCGCCGACCGGGCCCGCCGGGTCCGCGACATCGGGGTACGCACCGCGATGGTCCAGTCGGTCTTCATCACCGCACTCACCCTGGTCTCGGCGCTGGCGCTCGCCCTGGTGTACGGCCTCGGTGGCTTCTACGCGCTGCGCGGCCAACTGGAGCCGGGTGCGGTGGTCGCGCTCGCCCTGCTGCTGACCCGGCTCTACGCCCCGCTGACCGCGCTGGCCAGCGCCCGGGTCGAGGTGATGAGTGCGCTGGTCAGCTTCGAGCGGGTCTTCGAGATCCTCGACCTCAAGCCGCTGATCACCGAGAAGCCCGACGCGGGCCGAGTGCCGGACGGGCCGGTCTCGGTCGAGCTGGACGGGGTGACCTTCGGCTATCCGTCGGCCGACAAGGTCTCGCTGGCCTCGCTGGAGGAGGTGGCGACCCTGGACACCCGGGGCGGGGTCGACGTGCTGCACGACGTGTCGTTCCGGGTGGAGCCGGGCGAACTCGTCGCCCTGGTCGGCTCCTCGGGGGCCGGCAAGTCCACCATCGCCCAGCTCGTACCCCGGCTCTACGACGCCGACTCCGGTGCCGTACGCCTGGCGGGGCAGGACGTCCGGGACCTCTCCGCCGACTCGATCCGGGACACCCTCGGCCTGGTCACCCAGGACGGGCACCTGTTCCACGACACCATCCGGGCCAACCTGCTGCTGGCCCGGCCCGGGGCGACCGAGGAGGAGCTGTGGGACGTGCTGCGCCGGGCCCGGCTCGCGGACCTGATCGAGGGACTGCCCGACGGGCTCGACACCGTGGTCGGCGAGCGCGGCTACCGGCTCTCCGGCGGCGAGCGGCAGCGGCTGACCATCGCCCGGCTGCTGCTGGCCCGGCCCCGGGTGGTGATCCTGGACGAGGCGACCGCACACCTCGACTCCACCTCCGAGGCGGCGGTGCAGGCGGCGCTCGGCGAGGCGCTGGCCGACCGTACGGCATTGGTGATCGCGCACCGGCTCTCCACCGTACGGGCCGCCAACCAGATCCTGGTGGTGGAGGAGGGCCGGATCGTGGAGCGCGGCACCCACGACGAACTGCTCGCCGCCGGTGGCCGCTACGAGGAGCTCTACCGGACCCAGTTCGAGCAGGACGAGCGGCCCCGGGCTGAGGAGGAGGCGCTGGTCGCCGGCTGACCGCCGCGACGCGGTGACGGTGTGGGGGACGGGTGCTCGACCGGTTCGTCGCCGAGGAGGTGCACGGCACCGGGGGTGGCATGGCAGACCGGCGCGGCCCGACCCGACAATGGTGGGGTGACAGCCGAGCCATCCCGACCCGTGTCGTCTGCCGGATCGGTTCCCGCCCAGCCGGCGCCGCCGGAGATCGCACCGGAGGTCGTGCCGGAGACCTCGCCGACCCCCGAGACCTCGCCGCCGGAGGTACCGGCCACTCCCGGTGCGCCGGACGCCCCGGCCACCGCCGAGGCGCCGACTCCGCACCCCGCGACGCCGACACCTGCGGCGCCCGAGCCGGCGTCGGCCCCGACCGACGAGGGGGCGTCGAGGTCGTCGGGCGACGGCTCGGCCAGTCCGACCAAGGTCCGGATCGACACCCCCGGCGCCACCATCGAGATCGAGGCGAACGAGTCGCTGGCCGAGGTGGTGGCGACCGCGCTGCGACTGTTCCACGAGGCCGGCGGCTGGCCGCAGGTGAACAGCCGGGCCGCCGGGTTCGCCCAGGCGGAGCGCCGGGAAACCTATCCGGTGCAGCCGAGCTCGATGCCGTACGGACCGGGGTCATATCCCGTACAGATGCCGTAACCGACGGGTGCGGAGGTACGCGGGCCGAGCCGCCGTGGTGGTGCCGGATCCGGCGGTGATTGCCCACCCGCGGCGGATATCCGCTCGCGGGGTGGGTCGGCCCGGCCGCCGTGCCGCCGGCCCGTCACCGGTGCTTCAGGGCACGTCCCTGCCAGGCATGCGCGGCGAACGCTGACCCAGGGGCGGAGCTGGGCCCTTGTCACGGCCGCTCGCCGGCAGTCGGGCGCACAGGGCCGGGATGGAGCTTGGCGCGAGGATGAACCGGACGTCCTAGTTCGGCGTGTGACCAGACGAGGCCTCACACGCAATCACTTCCGACGATAGGAAGGACGAACGACGATGCCAACGGAACCATTACGCGCGGCGCGCGTGTGGGGAGCGGCCGTGCTGGTTGCCGGTGCCTTGCTGCTGGGGGCCGCCCCGGCCTCCGCTGAGCCGGTCGCGGGCGCCACCGCGACACAGCAGGCACCCACCATGCTGCGTCCGGTGTGTATCGGTCAGGAGATGTCGCTGAGCTGGACGGCCGTACCGGGCGCATTCGGCTATCGGATCTTCGCCGACGGAGTCTGGGTATCCGGTACCCGCTCGACAATCGACGTCTTCTATGGCTGGGACCCGGACATAATCTGGAGCGTTCGCGCTATAGACCAGTCGGGGAACTACATCTCACCGATGAGCAACAGTGTGAGGGGTGGCTGCCAGGGCGCTGGCTGACAGTGCCGATCACGGGTAAAGGTCCGGGCCGGTCAGCCGACCGGTCCGGGCCTTTGCCCCGGCATTCTCGCGGGCGTTCGTCCGCCGGGAAACTCCGTGTACCACGGGTAGCCGACTCTTCCCGGCCAGGGTGGCAGGTGTGCACCGGCCGGGGCAGCGGGCCTGCCCTGATCGGGCGACAATCCCAGCCATGGGCTACACCCACTACTTCTCGTACCACCCCCGGAGCACGCCGTTTCTCGAAGCGTGGCCCCAGATGCGGGCCGACGCCGAGCGCATCCTCGACCGGGTGGCGGCGGCCGGCGTACGGCTCTGCCGGGATCCCTTCGAGGGAACGCTGCCACCGGAGTACGAGGTCATCGCCGTCAACGGCAGCGGCGAGGACGAGGAGGACGGTGAGCCGCTGGTGCTGGCACCCCGCTGGCCCGGCTACCGCCACGAGAGCGCCGACGGCCGGGTGACCGGGTTCTGCAAGACCGGACGCCAGCCCTACGACCTCGCCGTCAGCGCCATCCTGCTCCGCTGCCACCGGTTGCTGCCGGACGGGTTCGCCATCCACAGTGACGGCGGCTGGGACGCCGAGTGGCGGGACGGGAGGCGGATGCCGCCTCCGGTGCTGCCGAGCGCCCGTGACCTCGTCGCCGAGCTGTTCGGCGGCGACGAGACTTCCACCTGCCCGTTCGACCGCGACCGGGTGTTCGGCCCGGTCATCGACGGTTGACCGGGCCGAACCCGGATTGCGCCTGTCGGCCCGGGCCCCGGCAGCTGGAGTGCCTGGGCAAGTACCGTTGCCTGGTGGGCAACCCCTTGCAGACCCTCTCCCTGGCCGACCTGCGGCGCCGTACCAGCGAGAAGTGGCGGCGGTACCCGCCGGACGTACTGCCGCTCTGGGTTGCCGAGATGGACGTGCCGCTCGCCGAGCCGGTCGCGCGGGCGCTGACCGAGGCGGTCGCGCTCGGTGACACCGGCTACCCGCCGGACGGTACGGACTACGCCTCGGCGCTCGCCGGATTCGCCCGGGAACGCTGGGGCTGGGCCCCGAAGATCGAGCACACCCGGCTGGTCCCCGACGTGATGCTCGGCGTCGTCGAGATGGTCAAGCTGGTCACCGGGTACGGCGACGCGGTGGTGATCAACCCGCCCGTCTATCCGCCGTTCTACGATTTTCTCCGGGGCGCTGACCGGCGGGTCGTCGAGGCACCGCTGAACGCGGAGTACCGGCTCGACCCGGACGCCCTGGCGGCGGCCTTCGCCGATGCCGTTGCCGGGGGCCGGCGGGCCGCCTACCTGCTGTGCAGCCCGCACAACCCGACCGGCACCGTGCACACCGCCGACGAACTCGCCATGGTGATCGAGCTCTCCGACCGGTACGGCGTACGCGTCGTGGTGGACGAGATCCACGCGCCGCTGATCTATCCGGGCGTGACGTTCCGGCCGTACCTCTCGATGCCCGGCGGTGAACGCGGCCTCGCGCTGTACTCCGCGTCGAAGGCGTGGAACCTGGCCGGGGTGAAGGCGGCGCTGGCGGTCGCCGGGCCGGCGGCCGCCGACGACCTGGCCCGGATGCCGAAGGTGGCCGGCGACGGTGCCAGCCATCTGGGCGCGCTCGCGCACACCGCCGCACTCCGCTACGGCGGCGGCTGGCTCGACGAGCTGCTGGCCGGGCTCGACCAGAACCGCCGGCTCCTCGGTGACCTGCTCGCCGAGCACCTGCCGCAGGTGCGGTACCGGCCGCCGGAGGGCACCTATCTCACCTGGCTGGACTGCCGGGGCCTGACCCTGCCGGTCGGCGACTCCGGTGCACCCGCCGACCCCGCGCAGGTGTTCCTGGATCGCGGCCGGGTCGCGTTGGTCTCCGGGCCGCTGTTCGGGACCGGTGGTGCCGGACACGCCCGGTTCAACCTGGCGGCCTCTCCGGAACTGGTCACGGAGGCGGTCCGCCGGATGGCCGCCGCACTGCGCTGACCGCCCTGGCGGCGGCTCAGAAGTCGCGCCAGTCGTCGAACCAGGTGTCGGCGAGATCCGCCGGTACGCCGGCCCGGTCGGCCAGGGCGAGGAACGCGTCCCCAGCCTGCTCGCGGTTGACGGTGTCGATAATCTCGTAGCGCTGCTCGATCCGGTTGAGCGCGTCGACGAGGGCCCGCAGGATCGGCTCGGCCGCCTCGACCCGCCCGGCGCCGTCGGCCGGCAGCCGGTCGACGGCCCGCAGCGCGGTCGCGTACGCCCGGCAGGCGGCCGTGCCGCCGCGCGGATCGTCATCGACCCAGTCCCGGAACGGGTTGCCGAAGTTTGCCTCCAGCCACGCGTCGGACTTCGCGCCCCGGAGCAGCAGCGCGGCGCCGGTGCCCCGGTAGCGGGACCGCAGGGGAGCGACCACCGAGCGGCGCAGCCCGTCGACCTCCAGATGGCGCAGGGCCGGCAGCTCGGGCAGGGTGTCGGCGGCGCAGCCGAACCCGTCGAGCAGTTCGACGGCGTACAGCCGGGGCAGCGTCGCCAGCGGGTCGGGGTCGACCAGCAGGCCGGGCGCCTTCTGCCAGCTCAACAGGAGCGTCTCCAGGTCGGCCAGCTCGCCGAGCGACGCCGCCGAGATCACCCCGCCGCCGCGCAGCCCCAGGCGGCGTACGCCGTGCAGCCCGGCGGGGACCGGCACCGGAGTGTCGGTGACCTCGACGCTCAGGCTGATCCACCGCCCCCGCTCGGCCGCGTCGACGGTGGCCGGCACGCTGCCGGCGAGTCGGCAGCGCAGCAGGGTGGGCGGCAGCCGCAGGGTCCGCACGCCCGAGCCGTGCAGGGTGAGGTCGGTCAGGCTGCTGGCCGCGAGGTCGACCTCGGCCGGGGGATCGTGCCAGGTCAGGCTGGAGACGATCGGCCGGGCCGCGAGCGCCTCGGGCAACCCGCGGGCCGGGCCGCGCCAGGTCAGCGTGCTGCACCGGGGCAGCGCGTCGAGGCCGGCCCAGCGTACGTCGCCGGTCGGCGGCAGCAGGGCGGAGCCGGTGAGGTCGAGGCGCCAGGTGGCCGCGCCCATCGTCGCCGGCTCGCCGCCGAGATCGACCTCGACCTGGCCCCGGGTCCGCGCCGCCCGGTATTCCGCCTTCACCCGCTCCGGCAGCCGCAGGTCCCACTCGCGCTGCCGGTAGACCTGGTCGGGCAGGTAGGACCAGCCGGCGTAGCTGGCCGAGGTCTCGGGCGCGCCGGGCCGGAGCGGCTGGTCACCGAGCCAGTCGAAGTCGAGCGGGACGGGGCCGTCCCGCCGCACGTTGATCGCCGCCACCCCGCCGTCGTGGCTGTGGTGCCGCAGGCGCAGCGGACCGGCTCCGGCGAGCTGCGCCAGGGTCGGCCGCTGCGCCGAATACCAGTCCAGGGCGTACGCGAGCAGAGTCTCGTCGCCGACGGAGACCACCTGGACGGCGCCGTACCCGCCGCGCGGCAGCGTCAGCACCGCCACCGCGCCCGGCCGGATCCCGGCCCCGGTGGCGGCCTCACTGGTGGGAGTCTCCGACATCCGGCCATGCTATGTGGACGGTACGACAGCCCCCGGTGGCAGACTGCTCGGCATGACGGGTGGAGATCCGGCGGGCCGGGACCTGCGGGTGGCGCTCGGTGGGGGTACGGGCCAGCCGGTGCTGCTGCTGTTGCACGGGATGGGCGCGACCGGTGCCGTGTGGCGAGGCTGGGCAGAGCCGCTGGCCGACCGCTGGCCGGGCCGCTGGCTGGCGCCTGATCTGCCCGGGCACGGCGGCTCGGCCCCGCTCGACCGGTACTCCTTCGACTCCCTCGCCGCCGGCCTGGCCGGGCTGTTCGCTCCCGGTGACCGGGTGGTGGTGTTCGGGCACTCGCTGGGCGGTGCGGTCGGTCTGGCCCTGGCGGGGTGCGGGTCGGACGAGCCGACCGGTGCCGGGACCGGCTGGGCGGTCGAGGCGGTGATCGCGCTGGGTGTGAAGGTCGGCTGGACCCCCGACGAACTCGGCAAGGCCGCCGCGCTGGCCGCCCGCCCGGTGGCCTGGTACGACTCCCGGGCCGAGGCGGCCCAGCGGTATCTGCGGGTCTCCGGCCTGGTCGGCCTGGTCGAACCGGACGATCCGGTGGTCGACGCCGGAATCGTCGCGACCGAGGACGGCCGCTGGCGGCTGGCGATGGATCCGGGCGCGTTCGGCGTCGGGGCTCCGGAGATGGGCGGGTTGCTGTCGGCGGTCTCCGCGCCGGTGCTGCTGGCCCGTGGCGAGCGCGACCCGATGGTCGGTGACGACCAGTTGGCCCGGTTCGGCGTACCCTCGCGCATGCTGTCCGGTCTGGGGCACAACGCCCATGTCGAGGATCCGGAGGCGGCGCTGGCGCTGCTTGAGTCGTACGTCGATGTCCGGTCCTAGGCCG
>NZ_JBDJAV010000055.1:0-57254 GCF_039649625.1 Plantactinospora sp. ZYX-F-223
CACCGGTTGTCGGCCCCGGCCCGCACCCCGAAGCCGTCT
The DNA here is from genome assembly GCF_039649625.1 of Plantactinospora sp. ZYX-F-223. NCBI lineage: Bacteria > Bacillati > Actinomycetota > Actinomycetes > Micromonosporales > Micromonosporaceae > Plantactinospora > Plantactinospora sp. ZYX-F-223. The sequence continues at coordinate 40 of NZ_JBDJAV010000055.1, forward strand.
CACATGTCGGTTAGCCCGCACCGCCCCCGGCGTCTGACCGGTCAGTCGGCGGCGGCAGGTGCGTCGGAAGTCCTTTCAAGAAATCTGGCGACTGAATTGTGGATGTCTTCGATGGTTCTGGTCCATACAAAGGGGTTCGGGCTGTTGGCCCAGGTGTCGACCCATCCGCGGACGTCTCGGTTGCCGGGGCGCCGACCCGGGTGCCCGCCGGACCCGAGGAGATCCTCGGCGGCCAGGGCGAACCAGCGTTCCACCTGGTCGAGCCAGGACCAGCCGGCCGGTGTGAGGTGGACGTGGAAGCGGGAGCGCCGGTCCAGCCACGTCCCGACCGTCGGCGCCCGGTGGAGGTCCTGGTTGTCGCAGACGACGTGCACCTCCAACCCGGCGGGCACGGCCCTCTCGATCGCGACGAGGAACCTCCGGTATTCGACGCCTCGGTTACGGCGGTGCCGTTGGCCGGTCACGATGCCGTCAGTGGGGTCGAAGGTGCCGAACCGGCTGGCCGGGCCGGGGCGCCACAGGTCCGGTACCGGATTTCGGGGCGTCGCCGGGTTGGTCTGCTGGCAGCGGTCTCCGGCCCGCGTCGGTGATCCAGGGTCCACGCCGAGCACGACCGCCCGGTCCGGCGGGTTGTGGTAGAGGCCGACCACGTCGACGACCCTGGACACGAACGCCGGATCGGTGGCGAGCGTGAACCCGTCCTGGACGTGCGGCTTGAGGTCGAACCGCCGCCAGATCCGCCCGACCGTCGACGGGGAGAGTCCGCTGTGCGCGGCCATCGACGCCCGGGACCAGCGCCGCGCGTCCTGCGGCGTCGACTCGAACGTGGCATGCAGCACCCGCTCGACCTGGTCCGCCCGGACCGACGGCCGGCCGGCGCGCCGCTTGTCGGCGAGCCCGGCCATCCGCTGCGCCGCGAACCGGGACCGCCACTTGCCCACCGTGGGCAGTGAGACGCCGAACCGGGCCGCGACCTCGGTGTTCGTGGCGCCGTCGGCGCACGCCAGCACGATCCGGCAGCGCAGGGCGTACGCCTGTGTGGAGTGTGCCGCGCGGGCCCCCCGGATCAACAGGGCTCGTTCCTCGTCGGTGAGCACCAATTCGATCTTTCCCCGCCCCCGTGTCATGGGCTCGATTATACATCGACGCAAACGAATTAAAGGCGCGTTCCCGTCGCAGGTGTCACCAATGATCGATAACGCGATATCCGCTTCTGGACAGCACGCGGAAGTCGTCGGTATGTTTCCGACCAGTGCCCGAGGTGAGGGAAGTCCGCTGTCGCAACGTCGCGGTGGCCCCCGTGGAATGACATGGAGACCGCCTTAAGTGACCACCAGCGATCTGCAACTACAGATGACATCGATCTGCGCGGAAGTGCTGAATCGGTCTACTCTCGGACCGGACGACGATCTGATCGAACTCGGCATGGACTCGGTCGCCGCGGTGGAGATCGTCACCCGGGTCGAGACGACCTACGGGGTGGACGTCGTCGACGTCATCTTCGACACCCCCACGGTGACCCGCCTCTGCGACGTCGTTTCCGGGGCCACCCGACGTGGCGAACCCCATGCCGCCGCCTAGCCCGCTGGCCGAGCCGGATCTCGCGGTCACCACCAACCTGCTCGACCTCGTCTCGGACGCCGCCGAGGCGTACGGCGACCGTCCGTACCTGCTGCCGGCCGAGGAGGGCGGCCCCGCCGTCACCTTCGCGGACGTGCTGACCTTCACCAGGGGCTGCGCCGCGCTCCTCGACGAGTACGACGTGCCGCCGGGGGCCCGGGTCGCGACGGTCATGCACAACTCGCCCCTGGCGGCGCTGCTCTTCCTCGGCGTCATCGCCGCGCAGCGCACCCTGGTACCGCTGAACCCGAAGTCCGGGGCGGGCGAACTGGACGCACTCCTGGCCCACTCCGGGCCGGTGTTCGGGTTCGGACCCGCATCGACGCCGGCACGGCTGCGGGCGGACCTGCGCTGGAGATCCGTCGACGACGAGGCGGCGGTCCTCGCCGACATCCTGGCCCGGGGCGCGGCGTACCGGGGGGAACTGGCCGGACGCGGCGACGACGGCGGTCGCGACGCCGAGATCGTCTACACCTCGGGATCCACCGGTACGCCCAAGGGCGTCGTGCTGTCCCACCGGGCCCTGCTCGCCAACTCGCTGGCGATGGTGCACTGGGCGGACGCCGGCCCGGACGACGTCCTGCTCAACGTCGTCCCGCTGTTCCACGCCGGCGGCCAGGGGTTTCCGACCCTGACCCCGCTCTGGTCCGGCGGCCGGACCGCCTGCGTACGCTCCGAGCTGGCGATGGTGCGGTTCTGGAACTACGTCGACCGCTACCACCCCACCTGGACCCTGGTGGTCAACGCCTACCTGGCGAACCTGGTCGAACGCCCGGAACGACCGGCCGCGAGCCGGCTCAAGGGCGTCCTGGCCGGCGGCTCGGCGCTCAGCCCGGAACTGATCCACCGGTTCGAGGGCACCTTCGGCATCCCGGTCTACCAGGTGTACGGCATGACCGAGATGACCTCGCTGACCACCGTGGAACCGCGGGACCGCAAGCCGGGCGAGCCGCGTACCGCCGGAGCGCCGGTGTCGTTCGCCCGGGTCCGGGTCGTCGACCCGGCCGGCCGCGACGTTCCGGCCGGCGAGAACGGCGAGGTGCTGCTGAGCGGCCCGAGCATCTTCACCCGGTACGAGCACGCGCCCGAGCTGACCCGGCAGCGGTGCAGTGACGACTGGGTCCGCAGCGGTGACCTGGGACATCTCGACGATAACGGCGAGCTGTCCATCGTCGACCGGATCGACAGCATGGTCATCGTCAGCGGCGAGAACGTCTATCCGGCCGAGATCGAGAACGTCGTGCCCCAGCTCGAAGGCGTCGAGGATGCCGTGGTCGCCGCCCTGCCGCACCCGGTGACCGGTGTGGAGCTGGTGCTCGTCTACCGCCTGCTCCCCGGCGCGGTCGCCCGGGAGGACGAGTGGCGCGGCACGCTGCGCAGGAACCTCAGCACCTTCAAGGTGCCGCGCCGGTTCGTCGCCATCGAGGAGATCGGGGTCGACAGCTTTCCGCGTACGCCACTCGGAAAGATCCAGCGACCGGAGGTCCAGCGACTGGCGATCGCACACCTGACCTGAAGCGGTATGGCGACCGCAGTCCGGAGGAACGGGGGGACATCTGTAAAAAGGGTGTGGCGGACAAGTTACAACAACGTTTAGCGACGAGAATGCAGATTCCTTTTTGGTCCCAATAGTGTGTGGTTGTCGACGCGAGGTGGTTCTCCATGTCAGTCCAGATCTTCGACGACGAGGAAGTCGTAGTCCGCACCCCTGAAGAGCTGAAGCGCATGCCTCGCGGCTATCAGAAGGCGCTGATCAGCCAGATCATGATCAATACGGAGGGCGAGCTCTCCGGCGGGGACGACTACACCATGATGTTCCTGCCGCTGGCCCCGAACGCCGAGGAGCGCCAGGTGTGTGCGGAACGCGCGGCGGAGGAGTACGACCACTACAAGATCGGCAAGCGCGTACTCGCCGAGATCGGCATCGACACCTCGCACATGGAGAGCCAGACGATCGAGGAACGCCGGCTCTTCGCGGACAAGCGGCTGCACGAGTGCACGACCTGGGCCGAGCGGGGGATCTACTCCTACATCGGCGAGGAGAGCGCGCTGATCATGATCAAGGAGTTCGCGCAGGGCAGCTACAAGCCCTGGGCCGACGCCGTCCGGACGATCATCCTCGACGAGAAGATCCACATCGCGCACGGCGCGCGGGTCTGCCGCAACCTGGCGACCACCGAGGAGGGTCGCGCGCAGTTGCAGGCCGGGCTGAACCGGCTCTGGCCGGTCTTCCGGGACCTCTTCGGCACCCCGGAGTCCGAGCGCGCCAAGCGGGCGGTCCGGTACGGGCTGCGCAGGACCACCAACGCCGAGGCGCTGGCGCAGTGGGAGAAGACCGTGACCCCGCGCATCCACGCCCTCGGCCTCGTCGTGCCCGACTGAACCTCTCAGCCCGAACACCGCGCGGCGCACGCGCCCCGACCTGCCCCCTGCGGCCACGGCGGACCGCGGGCAGAGGTCGAAGAGGTGCACCTGCGCGCCGAGCAGCCGGACCCGAGGACCCGAAAGGACGTCGTGCCATGCCCACGCCGATCGTGATCAATCCACGGACACCGTCCCGCCGGGAGGCGAAGGCCAAACTCCAGTCGCTGCTGGCCGGCCGCCCCGACCTGGCCGAGCGGCTCCAGGCCGTCCGGGACATCGGGCTGCGGGTCAGCGCCTGCGAGGTGCACCTCACCACCACCTGCAACATCCGCTGCAAGGGATGCTGGTATTTCGAGGGAGGCTTCGACGGGGCCGTCCGGGAGACCTCGGACCCGGTGCTGATCGCCGAGTTCGTCGACTCGCTCGTCGCCCGGGGTGTCACCCAGGCGACCCTGATCGGCGGTGAGCCGACGCTGGTACCCGCGCGGATCGCGCCGTTCGTCGAGCGGCTGCCGTACATCACCATCTCGACCAACGGGCTGCGGCCGGTGCCGCGCGCCGGGCTGGAGAACGTCGCGGTCGCGATCAGCCTGTTCGGCGGCGGCCCGCTGGACGACGCGCTGCGCGGGTACCGGGTGAACGGCTCGGCCTTCTCCGGGCTCTTCGAGACCGCGCTCGGGCACTACCGCAACGACCCGAGGGTGATCTTCGTCTTCGCGCTCTCCGAGGAGGGCCTCCAGTACGTCGAGCCGACCGTGCGGGCGATCCGGGACAACGGCAACCAGGTCACCTTCAACTTCTACTCGGCGCACGGCAGCGACCACGCGCTGCGGATCGAGAACGAGCGGCGCACCCTCGACGAGGCGTTGCGGGTCAAGGAGTCCTATCCGGAGACCGTGGTCAGCCACCCGTACTTCATCGAGACGCTCATCTCCGGGCGTACCCACTGGGGCGGGCAGTTCGGCTACGACGTCTGCCCGAGCATCAGCGTCGACCACCCCGACCACGCCGAGCGGATCCGCAACGGCAATCCCGTGCTGGACGGCTTCGCGGTCTACGGCGCCGACTACCAGACCCTCCAGTTCTGCTGCACCTCCGGCAACTGTGCCGACTGCCGGGACAGCCAGGGCGTCTACAGCTGGCTGCTGGTCAGCATGAACCGGTTCCTCGACGACGTGGGCCGGCTGGAGACCTGGCTGGACCTGGCCGAGAGCTACTGGCGGCAGTGGTACTGGGCGCAACTGCACTCCGCCAACTTCGCCCGCCGCGCACCGATGGCGGCCTAGCCACCCGATCCGACCGAAGGAGCCCGCGTATGTCCTCGCCATCGACCTCCGTCACCGCCTCCGCCGTCGAGGAGCGCCTCCGCGCCGAGCTGATCGACCTCGGCGTCGAGGAGGAGGCGATCACCCTGGACGCCAAGTTCGACAAGCTCGACATCGACTCGCTGGACGTCGCCGACCTGATGGCCATGGTGGCCAAGGAATACAAGGTGGAGATCCCGCGCAGCGAGCTGGCTGACGTCACGATCGGGCAACTCGTCGAGCGGATCGTGGCGGGCGTGTCGCGTTGACCTCGCTGCTGAGCCTGGACAAGCGCACCTACCTGGTCACCGGGGTCCTGAACAACGAGTCGATCGCCTGGCACGTGGCGGCCGCGCTGCAACGGGAGAACTGCGAGGTCGTGCTGACCTCGTACGGGCGGGTCGCCCGGATCACCCGCAAGGTGGCGGAGCTGCTGCCGTCCCGCCCCGAGGTGCTGGAGCTGGACGTCATGTCCGACCAGAGCGTCGACGCGCTGGCCGGCACGGTCGAACGCCGCTGGGGGCATCTGGACGGGGTGGTGCACAGCATCGCCGCCGCACCGCCGGAGGCGCTCGGCCCGGGGTTCGGCAGTACCCCGGCCGGTGAGGTGCTCGACGGGTTCCGTGCATCGTCGTACTCGTTCCAGCAGCTCAGCACCGCACTGGCGCCGCTGCTGGCGCGGGCGCCCGGCGGTGGTGCGGTGGTCGGGCTGACCGTCGACTCCGCCCGGGCGCTACCCGGCTACGGCTGGATGGGCGTCTACAAGTCGGCACTGGAGGCGATCGCCCGCTATCTGGCGATGCATCTCGGACCGTCCGGCATCCGGGTCAACCTGGTGGCCGCCGGCCCGATCGAGACGGTTTCGGCGCGCGGCGTGGGCACCTTCGCCGCGCTCGCCGAGCAGTACGAGCGGTGGGCGCCGCTCGGCTGGGACCGGGCCGACCCGGCCCGGGTGGTCGGGGCCGTGCTCTTCCTGCTCTCGGACCTGTCCCGGCACACCACCGGGCAGGTGGTGCACGCCGACGGCGGGATGCACGCCGTCTTCGGCGGAGTCGACCCGGCCGCCGGCAGCACGGCGTCGCGGCCGGACGTCACGGCCGGCTGACCACATACCGCGGGGAGGGAACGTGCGTCTCGTCGTCAAGGGGACGAGCGAACCGCTGGTGGGCGAACTCGACGTACCGGCGTCGAAATACCACGCCCACCGCGCGCTGATGCTGGCGTCACTGGCCGACGGGACCAGCCGGATCCACGGCGGCTGCGGCGCCGGCCACGTGCAGCACACCATCCGGGCCCTGCGCGACCTCGGCACCTCGGTCACCGTCACCGGCGACACCTTCCTGGTACGCGGCGGCCGCTACCGGCCGCGCCGCCCGGACATCTCGGTCGGCAGTTCCGGTACGACGCTGTACTTCCTGACCGGGCTGACCGCGCTGGCCGAGACACCGGTGACCATCACCGGCCAGAAGTACTTCCGGCGCCGGCCGATCCGGCCGCTGCTCGACGCGCTGGCCGGAATCGGCGTGGAAATCACGTCGGCGGACGGGTTCCTGCCGATCCGGGTCGCCGCCCGCCCGCCGGCCGGGGGCCGGGTGGAGATCCCCGGCACCCTCTCGCAGTGGATCTCCAGTCTGCTGCTGGTCGGCGCGTTCGCGACCGGCCCGACCGTGGTCGAGGTGGTCGGACCGTTCAACGAGCGCAGCTACGTCGACCTGACGATCGCGATGATGCGGCGGTTCGGCCTGCACGTGGCGGTGCACGGCGGCGGGCGGCGGTTCGAGATCGAGCCCGGACAGCGGCCCACCCCGGCGGTGGTGCACCTGCCGCCGGACGTCGGCGCGGCGGCGTTCGGCCTGGCCGCGACCGCCCTGCACCCCTCCGACGTGCTGTTCCGCAACCTGCCGGCGGTCGCCCCCGGCGAACTCGACCATCCGGAGGCCGACCTCTTCGCCAGCCTGCGGGTGATGGGGCTGCCGCTGCTGCGGGACCCGGCGACCGGCTTTCTCCGGGTCCGGCACGACGGGTCCAGGCTCGATCCGGTCCGCGTCGACTGCCGGGCCGTCCCCGACATGCTGCCGGTACTCAGCGTGCTCGGCGCGCACGCGCACGGCAGCACAGTACTGGAGCACGTCGCGCACGTCCGGCTCAAGGAGTCCGACCGGGTCACCGCGATGCTGCAACTCAACCGGATGGGCGGGCGGCTGCGGCTGGACGGCGACCGGCTGGTCTGCGAGGGCGTCCCGCGGTTGCGCGAGGCGGACCTGTCGTCGTTCAACGACCACCGGGTGCTGATGGCGCTGGCGGTGGCCGCCACCCGGGCCGGCGGGCAGAGCCGGTTGACCTATCCGAACGCGCACCGGATCTCCTATCCGCAGTTCCTCGACCAGATGAACTCGATCGGCCTGAACATGTCGGTGGACCGCTCCCGGGTCACCCGTACGCCGCGCCGGCCGGCCCTGCCCACGCCGGCCCGGCTGGCCGCGACCCCGGTCTCCGAGCTGGTCCGCCGGCACGCCCGGCAGCGCCCGTACGCCGACGCGGTGGTCGAGGTCGAGTCGCCGGGCCGGCCCGGTGGGGTGTTGAGTTGGCGCGACCTCGACCGGCGGGCCGACCAGGCGGCGGCCCTGCTGGTGGAGCTCGGTGTCGCCCCGGGCGACGTGGTCGCCTGGCAACTGCCGAACTGGTCCGAGTTCGTGGTGCTCGCGCTGGCCGCCACCCGGATCGGGGCGGTCTGCTGCCCACTGATGCCGTTCTTCCGGGAGCGGGAGGTCGAGTCGCTGCTGCGCCGGTCCCGGGCCCGGGTACTCGTGATCTGCGCCGAGTTCCGCGGCCGGGCGTACGTCGCCGAGACCGCATCGGTGCTGGACCGGCCCGACCCGCCGGAGGTGGCCCACGTACTCGTGGTCGGCGGCACCGGTCCGCTGCCGGCCGCCACCGGCGCCGTACGGTGGCAGCGGTTCGCCGAGGCGCTGGCCCGGCAGCGCCCGCACGCCGCGACCCTGGCCGCCCGGGCACCCGCCCCGGACGCCCTCGCGCAGCTCCTCTTCACCTCCGGCACCTCCGGGGAGCCGAAGGGCGTGCTGCACCGGATGGCGACGCTGACCCGGGCCGCCGCGATGCAGGCCCGGCACCTCGGACTGACGGCGGAGGACCGGCTCTTCATCCCCTCGCCGCTGGCCCACCAGACCGGGTTCCTCTACGGGATGTGGCTCGGCGTCGTCCTCGGCGCCCCGATGGTGCTGCAACCGATCTGGGACGGCCCGGCCGCCCTGGCCGCGCTGCACCGCACCGGCGGCACCTTCGTGCAGGCCGCCACCCCGTTCCTGGCCGACCTGGTCGAGGCGGTCGAGGACGGCGGCAAGCCGCCGCCGGCCCTGCGGGTCTTCGTCGCCACCGGCGCCGCCGTGCCGCGCGCGCTGGCCGAGCGGGCCACCCGGACCCTGGAGGCGGCCGTCTGCGGGGCCTGGGGCTCCACCGAGTCCTGCCTCGGCTCGCTCTCCGCGCCCACCGACGAACCCGCCCGCGCCTGGGGCACCGACGGCCGGGCGCTGTCCGGGGTCCGGCTGCGGGTGACCGACGAGCACGGCAACGTGCTGGCTGCCGGGGCGGAGGGCAACTTCGAGGTGGCCAGCACCTGCCTCTTCGCCGGCTACCTGGACCATCCGGAGTGGACGGCGGCGGCGCTCACCCCGGACGGCTGGTACCGCAGCGGCGACCTGGCGGTGATCGACGAGGCGGGCTTCGTCCGGATCACCGGCCGGGTGAAGGACGTGATCAACCGGGGCGGCGAGAAGATCCCGGTGGCCGAGGTCGAACAGTTGCTGCACGGCCACCCCGCCGTCCGCGAGGTCGCGATCGTCGCGATGCCGGATCGGCGGCTCGGCGAGCGGGCCTGTGCCTTCGTCGTGCCGAGGCAGCCGTTCACCTTCGCCGAGCTGCGGCGGTTCCTGGACGAGCACCGGGTGGCCAAGCAGTACTGGCCGGAGCGGCTGGAGACCGTGCCCGAACTGCCCCGCAACGTGGTGGGCAAGGTGCAGAAGTACGTGCTGCGGGAGCGGCTGCGCGACACACTCGGCGAGGAGGAGCAGTGAACGGCAACGACGACCCCTCGTTCGCGACCCTGGTACGCGAGGTCGAGTCCTTCGTACGCGGACCCGGCGAGGAGTACGCGGCGACGATCGAGCGTGCCCGGGAGGTCCCACCCGAACTCTGGACCGAGCTGCGCGACCGGGGCTACCTCCGGCTGGCCGCCCCCGCCGAGTACGGCGGCGCCGGCCTTTCCTTCAGCCGCTACCTGGAACTGCTCGAACTCTTCTCGATGTCGCACGCCTCGCTGCGGATGATCGTGCACGTCTGCAACGGCGTCTGGCGGGCGATGGACCAGTTCGCCACCGACGAGCAGCGCAAGCGGTTCGTGCTGCCGCAGGTCGCCGGGGACCTGCGGGTGGCGTTCACACTCACCGAGCCGACCGCCGGCACCGGGGCGGACCTGCGCGCCAGCGTGGTCCGGGACGGCGACACCTACCACCTCTCCGGCGAGAAGCACCTGATCACCTTCGGGGCGAGCTGCGACTACTGGCTGCTCTTCGCCCGGCTCGCGGGCACCAGCGGCAAGGACGGCACCGTCGCCCTGATGGTGCCCCGGCAGGTGCCCGGGGTTCGGGTCGAGCCGATGCCGGACACCATGGGCGTACGCGGCACCGATCACGCCCACCTGGTCTTCGACCGCGCGCCGGTACCGGTGGCCAACCGGCTCGGCGAGGAGGGCGCCGGGCTGGCGGTCGCGCTCGGCGGCTTCCTCACCCCGAGCCGGATCGGGGTCGCGATGACCTGCGTCGGCCTGGCCCGCCGGGCCCAGGAGCTGGCGGTCGCGCACGCCGGCCGGCGGGTCACCTTCGGCAAGCCGCTCGCCGCCCGCCAGGCGGTGTCGTTCGCGCTCGCCGAGAACGCCGCCGACATCGAGGCCGCCCGGCAGCTCACCCTGCACGCCGCCCGGCGGTGGGAGACGGGCGGGACCGACGCCGGGGCGCTCTCCTCGATGGCGAAGCTGGTCGCGGTGGAGATGCTGACCCGGGTCACCGACAAGGCGCTCCAGGTGCACGGCGGGATCGGCTACTGGGAGAGCAGCCCGATCGAACGCGTCTACCGGGACGCCCGCGCCCAGCGGTTCGAAGAGGGCACCAACGAGATCCAGAAGACCGTGATCGCCCGAGAGATCCTGGGAGGGATCCGGTGACCAGTTATCAGGGTACGACCGCGTTGATCACCGGCAGCTCGCGCGGCATCGGGCGGGCGCTGGCGCTGACCCTGGCCCGGGGCGGCGGCACGGTGGTGGTCAACTACAAGAAGAACGCGGAGCTGGCGGAGCAGACCCGCAAGGAGATCATCCAGCTTGGCGGCACGGCGCTCACCGTCGCCGCCGACGTCGAGCAGCCCGAGGAGATCGACCGGCTCTTCGCGGCGGTGGAGGCGGAGTTCGGCCGGCTCGACTTCTTCGTCTGCAACGCGGCGGCCAGCTCCTTCAAGAACATCCTCGATCTGAAGCAGCACCACCTCGACCGCTCCTACGCGATGAACACCCGCTCCTTCGTGCTCGGCGCCCAGCACGCGGTACGGCTGATGCGCGACGGCGGGCGGATCGTGGCGCTCTCCAGCTACGGCAGCATCCGCGCCTATCCCACGTACGCGAACCTCGGCGCGGCCAAGGCCGCCATCGAGGCGTGGGTCCGCTACATGGCCGTCGAGTTCGCCGGCCGGGGCATCAACGTCAACGCGGTGAACGGTGGCATCATCGAGACCGAGTCCTCCGAGTACTTCTACCAGGTCCCCGGGATGGCACCGCTGGACACCGTGCTGCCCCGGATCCCGAAGGGCCGGATGGGCAGCGCCCAGGAGGTCGCCGACGTCGTCGCGTTCCTGCTCTCCCCGGCGGCCGAGTACGTCACCGGGCAGACGCTGGTGGTCGACGGCGGGCTGTCGATCGTCGCCCCGCCGTTCACCCAGGACCTGAGCGCACCGCTGGTATGAGCAGGCTCGAACACGTCTTCCGGGCCGGCCGGATCGGCCGGCTGGTGCTGCCGCACCGGGTGGTGATGGGCGCCATGCACCTCGGCTGGGAGACCCGGGACGACGGGGGAGCGGCGCTGGCCGCGTTCTATCTGGCCCGGGTCCGGGGCGGTGCCGGGCTGATGGTCACCGGCGGCACGGCGGTGAGCCCGGCCGGTGCCGGCGGTCCCGGGTACGGCGTGCTGACCGACCCGGCGTTCCGGCACCGGCTGCGCCGGGTCGCCACCGAGGTGGCCCAGGCCGGTGGCCTGCTCGCCCTGCAGCTCTTCCACGCCGGGCGGTACGCCAAGCCGGGCCCGGCCGGCCCCCGGCCGGTCGCGCCGTCCGCGGTGTTCAGCCCGTTCTCCCGGCAGCTTCCGGAGGCGCTGCCCGGTGCAGAGGTGGAGCGCACCGTCCGGGACTTCGCCCGGGGCGCCGTGCAGGCCCGCGAACTCGGCTTCGCCGCAGTGGAGATCATGGGCTCCGAGGGGTACCTCGTGGACCAGTTCCTCTCCCCGCTGACCAACCATCGCGACGACGAGTGGGGCGGCGACCCGGTACGCCGGATGCGGTTCGGTGTCGCCGTGGTCCGGGCCGTCCGCGAGGCGGTCGGTCCCGACTTTCCGGTGATCATGCGGATGACCGGCGCCGACCTGATGGCCGGGGGCACCGACCGGGAGACCGTACTCCGGTTCGCCCGCGCGCTGACCGACGCCGGGGCCGACGCCCTGAACGTCGGGGTCGGCTGGCACGAGTCGCCGACCCCCACCGTCCAGGCGGTGGTGCCGCCGGGGCACTGGGTACCGGTCGCCACGGCCGTCAAGGCGGCGGTCGGCACGGTACCGGTGATGGCGAGCAACCGGATCACCCGGCTGACCCAGGCCGAGGCGGTGCTGGCCGGTACCTCCGTGGAGTTCGTCTCGATGGCCCGGCCGTTCCTCGCCGATCCGGCACTGGTCGACCGGACCCGCCGGGGCCTGCCGGTCAACGTCTGCGTCGCCTGCAACCAGGCCTGTATCGACCGCTCGCTGGTCGACAGCCCGGTCTCCTGCATGGTCAACCCGGCCGTCGGGCGCGAGCCCGTGCCGGCGGCGGAACACGGCGGGCGGCCCGGCACGGTCGCGGTACTCGGCGCCGGCCCGGCCGGGCTGACCGCCGCCCACCGGCTGGCGCTGGCCGGGCACCGGGTGACGGTCTACGAGGCGGACCGGGACCTCGGTGGCCAGTTCCGGCTGGCCTGCCGGGTGCCGGGCAAGGCCGACTACGCCGACGCGATCGGTTACCTGGTCGCGGAGCTGACCCGGCTCGGCGGCGACATCCGCACCGGCCGGCCGGTCACCGCCGCCGACCACGGCCTGCTCAGCGGCTACGACGGGATCGTGCTGGCCACCGGGGTACTGCCGAGACCGGTGCCGATCCCCGGTGCCGACCTGCCGCACGTGTGTGACTACGCCTCGGCGTTCTCCCCCGGAGCGCTGGGGGAGCGGGTGGTGGTGGTCGGCGGCGGCGGCGTCGCGGTGGACCTGGCCCACCTGGCCAGCCATCCCGGGTCAGACCGTCCGGCCCGGCAGGTGACGGTCCTGCACCGGGGCGACCGGCTCGGGCCTCGGCTGGGCCGGTCGACCCGGTGGGCGATCCTCGCGGCCCTGCGGGACCAGGGGGTGCGGATCCTGCCGGGGGTCCGGGACCTGCGGATCGATGCCGACGGGGTGCACCTGGTCGATGCCGAGGGGACGCCCCGGACGGTGCCCGCCGACACGGTGGTGATCGCCGCCGGCCAGCTCCGCAACGACGCCCTGGTGGCGACGGTACGCCGCACCGGGGTCTGGTACCGGGTCGTCGGCGGCGCCCGGGACACGTCGGGGCTGGACGCCGTCCGGGCGTTCGACGAGGGCTACGCCGCCGCACAGGCGTTCTCCGGCGTACGCGGACGAGACCGGGTCGAGGAGCAGGTATGAGCAGTTCGGAGCGGGCTTCCGCGCTCGGGGTGCTCCGGCGGGTCGCCGCCGACCGCTGGCGGATCCTCCGGCTGCTGCCCCGGGCCGGGTGGCCGGCGGTGACCGTCGCGGCACTCAACAACCTGCTGCTGGCCGCCGCACCGGTGCTGTTCGTCGTCGAGACGAGCCTGCTGGTCGGCCGGCTGCCCGCCGCGGTCCGCGACGGCGTCGACTCGGCCGCCTTCGACCGGCTGGTGACCGCGTTCGTGGTCGCGGCCGGGGCGCTGTGCGCGCAGCAGTTGCTGGCGCAGCTCCAGGTCGCGACCGGGCTGCTGGTGCAGCGCCGGATTGACGGCGAGGTCGCGGACGAGCTGATGGACGCCGCGCTGAGCAGCGTCAGCATGGCGCCGCTGGAGGACCAGGCCCGGCTCGACCAGCTCACCGAGGCGTCCCGCGAGGTCGAGCACGGCATCCAGAGCCCGGGAGCGGCCTGCGCCGGGATGCTGGCCCTGGTCGCCCGCTACGGGCAACTGGCCGGGTACGCGGCAGTGGTCGGCGCGGTCTTCTCCTGGCCGGCCGGGATCGGGCTACTCGTCGCCGTCCTGGTGTTCCGGCACGGCCAACGCGGCGGCCTGCGCAAGTACGCGTCGATATACGGCTCGATCGTGCCCCGGGTACGGAAGCTCAGCTACTTCCGTGGCGTCGCCACCGGCCTGCCGGCGGCCAAGGAGATCCGGATCTTCGGTCTGCTGCCCTGGCTGCGCGACCAGTACCGGTCGGCGTACCTGGACTGGATGCGTCCGGTCTGGGCGGAGCGGCGCCGGGTCTACCTCAAGCCCTACTTCGGGTACACCGCGCTCGGGCTGCTGGTCGTGGTCGCGCTGCTCGCCGCGCTGGGCCGGGGCGGTGCGACCGGGCAGGTCGACCTCACCCAACTGGCGCTGGTCGTCCAGGCCACCCTGGCGGCGATCCAGCTGGGTGACTTCTATCCGGAGGCCGACGTGCAGACCCAGTTCGGCATGAACGCCTACCGGGCGGTGCGGGACTTCGACGCCGGGATGCGCGCCTCGGCCGACCCGGCCGCGGCTACCGGACCGCCCGGCACCGCCGCACCCGCGCCGCGACCCGGCGCCGGACCGACCGTCCCGGCGGCGATCAGCTTCGAGTCGGTGTCGTTCCGCTATCCGCACCGGGCCACCCCGGTCTTCACCGACCTGGAGCTGACCCTGCGTCCCGGGGCCTGCACCGCGATCGTCGGGCTCAACGGCGCCGGCAAGACGACCCTGGTCAAGCTGCTGACCCGGCTGGCGATCCCGGACTCGGGCCGGATCACGGTCGACGGGCGCCCGATCGACGAGATCCCGACGGCCCGCTGGCGGCGGAGCCTCGCCGTCATCTTCCAGGACTACCTGCGCTACCCGAGCAGCGCGGCGGAGAACATCGCGCTCGGCGCCGTCGAGTACGCCGGGGACCGTGCCGGCATCCGGGCCGCCGCCGAGGCCGCCGGCATCCTCGACGCGCTCGACGCACTCCCGCTGGGCCTGGAAACGCCACTGAGCAGCCAGTTGCGCGACGGGGTGGAGCTCTCCGGCGGCCAGTGGCAGCGGCTGGCCATCGCCCGCGCGCTGTTCGCCGTCCGGCACGGTGCCTCGGTGATCGTGCTCGACGAACCGACGGCGAGCCTGGACGCCCGGGCCGAGGCACGCTTCTTCGACGAGGTGGTCGCCGCCACGGCCGGGGTGACGAAGGTGCTGATCTCGCACCGGTTCGGCACCGTCCGCCGGGCGGACCACATCGTCGTACTCGCGCAGGGGCGGGTCGCCGAGGAGGGCACGCACGAGGAACTGCTGCGCCGGGGCGGCCGGTACGCCCGGCTCTTCGCACTTCAGGCGGCCCGGTTCCGCGACGGGCCCGACCGTGCCCCGGTGGGCACCGCCGGAGAGCGGAGGGTCGGATGAGTCGAGGACTGCTGTCGGCCGCCTGGACCCTGTGGCGGACGTCGTTGCGGCAGGACCGGCGCAAGGCGGTCACCGCGCTGGCCCTGGTGGTCGCCGGTGCGGCGGCCTGGCCGCTGGTGGCGGTGCTGCTGCGTACCCTCTTCGACGCCGCGAGCGCTGGGCGCCCGGTGGCGGCGAGCCTGGCCGGGATCGGCGTGGCCGTGCTGCTGATCGCCGGACTCACCCTCGGGCACTTCGCGCACATCGCCTACTTCGAACTCTCCGAACTGGACGTGCTGCACCTGCACCAGGAGTTGATGGCGGCCACCAACGGGTCGCCGGGGATGGCGCACCACGAGCGGCCGGACCTCGCCGACAAGGTCGCGGTGCTGGAGCAGGACATCGAGCAGTTGCGGGTCGGCCTCCAGGCGGTGCTGACCGGGGTCGGGCTGGCCGTCGCCATGGCGCTGACCACGGCGGTACTCGGCTCGCTGCACCCGCTGCTGCTGCTCCTGCCGCTGGTCGCCGTACCGCCGCTGCTGGCCGGCCGGTGGGCGGAGCGGATGGTGGACCGGAGCCGGGAGGCCACCGCCGAGACCACCCGGCGGGCGCTCGGGCTGTTCCGGCTGGCCACCTCCGCCGCCGCCAGCAAGGAGCTGCGGGTCTTCGGCCTGGAGAACGAGGTGCGGCACCGGCACCGTGGACTGTGGCAGGACGCCACCGGCCGGCTGTGCCGCAGCCAGACCGTGGCGAGCCTGGTCCGGATGCTCGGCCAGTCGGCCTTCGCGGTCGGCTACATCGTCGCGGTACTGGTCATCCTGCGCGACGCCGTCGCCGGGCGCCGCAGCGCCGGTGACGTCATCCTGGTGATCGCGATCGCCGCCCAGGTCAACCAGCAGGTGGCCGCGGCGGTCGGGGTGTTGCAGGACCTCCAGCGGCTGCGCAGCGTCTACCAGCGGCTCGACGAGGTGCACGAGCTGGTCCGGGCCGACGAGCCAGCTCCCGCCCGGTCGCCCGGCACCCTCGCCCCGGCGCCGGACCGGCTGCGCGACGGCATCCGGCTGGTCGGCGTCGCCCTGCGGTATCCGAGTGCGGACCGGACCGTGCTCGCCGACCTCGATCTGCACCTGCCGGCCGGCAGCACGGTCGCGGTGGTCGGCGAGAACGGCGCCGGCAAGACCAGCCTGGTCAAGCTGATCTGCGGTCTGCTCCGGCCGACCGCCGGCCGGATCCTGGTGGACGGCGCCGACCTGGCCGAGCTGTCGGCGCCGGGCTGGCACGAGCGGATCGCGGCCGGCTTCCAGGACTTCGTGCGGTTCGAGCTGCCGGCCCGGCACACCGTCGGCCTCGGCGACCTGCCCCGGCTCGACGACGAGGCGGCGGTGCGGACCGCGTTGGACCGGGCCGGCGCCGGCGACCTCGCCGGAGCGCTGGAGGCGGGCCTGGACACCCCGCTCGGCAAGAGCTACACCGACGGCGTCGAACTCTCCGGTGGCCAGTGGCAGAAGCTCGCCCTCGGCCGGGCGCTGATCCGGGACGACCCGCTGCTGGTGGTGCTCGACGAGCCGACCGCGGCGCTGGACGCCGAGGCCGAACACGCGCTGTTCGAACGCTACCGGCAGCAGGCCGCCCGGGTCGGCCGGCGTACCGGTGCGGTCAGCGTCTTCGTGTCGCACCGGTTCTCCACCGTCCGGCTCGCGGACCTGATCGTGGTACTCGCTGACGGCCGCGTCGAGGAGGTCGGCAGCCACGCCGAGCTGGTCAGCGCCGGCGGCCGGTACGCGGAGATGTTCGACCTGCAGGCCAGGGCGTACCGATGACCAGGGCAGCCGATCCCGCCCGACCCAGGGTAAGGAGGAGATCGCAGTGACCAGTGCGACGTACACCGGGGAGTTCGACCCGTTCTCCCCGGAAGCCATGGACGACCCGTACCCGGCGTACGCCGAACTCCTCCGGCACGAGGAGCCGCTGTACCTGGAACAGCGGGACATGTGGCTGGTGATCCGCTACGACCACGTCCGCGCGGCGGCGAAGGACCACCCGGGCCTCTCCTCGGCCGAGGGGATCGCCTACCACCGTTCGGCGCTGCCGGTGCTCTTCGGCATCGACCAGCCGGACCACACCCGGCTGCGCGGGCTGATCAGGCACGCATTCTCGCCCCGGGGCGTGCAGGTCTGGCGCACCTTCATCGAGCGGGCCTGCGGCGAGCTGCTCGACGAGGCACTGGCGACGGGCGACGTCGACATCGTGCAGCAGACGATGATCCCGCTGCCGGTACGGGTCATCACCACCATCGTCGGGGTACCGGGCGACGACCTCACGACCCTCAAGCTCACCGCCGGGGTGCTGGAGAGCTTCATCCCGAACGCCCGGGTCGGGCCGCGCGCCGAACTCGAACCAGACGATCCCGCCGAGTCGGCACTCCGGCTCAAGGCCGCCAAGCAGACGCTCTCCGCCGTCGCCGGCCTCACCGGCTTCCTGCGTGGCGTCCTCGAACAGCGGCGCGCCCAGGCACCCCGGGGCGACCTGGTCTCGAAGCTCTTCGCGGTGGAGCAGGACCGGGTGAGCGAGGACGAGATCCTCTGGCTCTGCCTGACCCTCCTGGTCGGCGGCCAGGAGACGATGACGCACTTCCTGGGCAGCATGGTGGACGCCCTGCTGCACCACCCCGACCAGTTCCGGATGGTGCGCGAGCGGCCCGAGCTGATCCCGGCGACGATCGAGGAGACCGCCCGGTTCTATCCGGCGGTGCAGAACGTCTTCCGGACCGCCACCACCGATGTGCTGGTCGGCAACACCCGGATCCCGAAGGACGCCCGGGTGGAGCTGTCGTTCGCGGCGGCGAACCGGGACCCGCGCCGCTTCCCGGACCCCAACCAGTACCGGATCGACCGGATCACCGACGGCCACCTCGGGTTCGGGGCCGGCATCCACACCTGCGTCGGCGCGCACCTGGCCCGGCTCCAGGCGGCGACGTTCCTGCGCCTGCTCATCGAGCGCACCGACGACATCGAGCTGATCGGCGAGCTGGTCAAGGTGCAGAGCCCGGCGTTCCGGGGGCTCGACCACCTGCCGCTGCGGCTGACCCCGAGGTCCGGCACCGGAGCGCCGGCCGGCGCGGACAGCCGGACCGGAACGTCCTGAGCGGGAGAAGCCGAGTGACTGACGTGACCGAGACCGGCCGGGCCGGTACCGCGACGGGGCCGGACTGCGTCCGCCTCGACTTCGCCGCGGGAGAGCCGGCCACCGCGCCGTTGACCTGGGCCCAGCTGGTGATGTGGGGCCCGATCCAGTGGTTCGGCAAGGAGGCGAACCAGTTCAACCTCACCGGTACGCTGGTGCTCGCCGCGCCGACCGACCGGGCCCGGGTGCTGGCGGCCCTGCGTACCCTGGTCGAGCGGCACCAGGCGTTGCGGAGCCACTACGTCGACGCCGCCGACGGGCCCCGGCAGCGGGTCGCCGCCTCGGGTTCCCTGGACGTCACGGTGCTCGACGACCGGGCCGAGCCCGCCCAGGTCCTCGACGAGCTGACCGCGCGGCTGGCCGACGCCGCGTTCGACCACGAGGTCGAGTGGCCGCTCCGGCTCGGCTGGACCGTCGACCGGAACGGCCTGGTGACCGGGATCGCGCTGGTCGGATCGCATCTGGCCCTCGACGGCTGGGCGTTCACCACCCTGGTCGACCTGCTGCGCGAACAGCTCGCCGACGATCCGGCAGACCCGCATCTCGGCGGGGGTGCGGGTGAGCACGAGTCCGCGGACGACCGGCAGCCGAGCCGGGCGGGGTCCGGGCCGGCACCGACGCGTACGCCGGCCGGACCGGCCGGTGCCGGCTTCCAGCCGGTCGAGCAGGCCGTCCTGCAGTCCTCACCCGACGGCGAACGGCAGGGCCGGCTCGCGTTGCGGCACTGGGAGGACGCCCTGTCGGCGGCGCCGGCCTCGATGTTCGACCTGCCCCGGGCGGAGACCGGCGACCATCCCATCGAGCGGCACCTGCTGGACTCCGTCGCGGCCGCCGAGGCGGCGTCCTGGCTCGCGGCGCGTACCCGGACGTCCTTTTCCAGCGTGTTGCTCGGGCTGACCGCGATGATCCTGACCGCGTACAACGGCCACCACACCTGCGTACTCAAGCTGATCGCCGGTAACCGGCTCGACCGGCGCAGCCGCGAGCTGATCGCGATCAACGCCCAGGACGCCTTCCTGGCGTTCCCGGTGCCGGAGACCGACCTGCTCGACACCGTCCGGCAGGTGCACCGTCCCGCCTTCGACGCCTACCGCCGCGCCCAGTACGACCCGGTCGCGCTGGACGCCCTGCTCGCGGAGACCGGCCGGCGCCGGGGGGTCGGCTTCGACCTGTCGGCGTACTTCAACAACGGGCACCGGGGCAGTGACTGGCCGGCGGCCAGCCCGGACCTTCCGGCGGTGCGGCTCGACCGGCTCCGCCGGGAGTCCCGGTACACCCGGCTCGACCCGCTGTCCAAACACGACATGAAGTTCATGGTCGCCGCCAGCAACCCCGGCGGCGGGGTGTGCCGGCTCGGGCTGCTGGTCGACACGGCGTACCTGCCGGGGGCGCTCGGCGAGGTGATCGTGCGGGGGATCGAGACGCTGCTCTGCGCTGCGGTCACCGGCGAGGTCCGGTCCGCCGACATCGCCGCCCGGATCGGCATGACGCCCGCCCGGCGGGGCCCGGACTGGGTGCGTACCCCGGACGGTTGGGTCCGCCCCGACGACATTGCGGAGCTGGTACGCGAGGCTGCCGGTGGTGCCGCGACCGGGGTGTTCGCGCCGGACCGGGCCGATCCCGGGGGGGCCCGGGAGCTGACCGCGTACGTCGCCGCCGGGCGGATCTCGCCCGAGGAGCTGCACCGGCGGGTACTCGACGCGTTGCCCGGCCGGCCCGGCCTGGTGGCGCCGGCCGAGTACGTGATCTGCGAGCCGGTCCGCCGGGTCGGCGCCGGCTTCGACGCGTGGCGGGACGCCACCGTCGTCGCCACCGGATCCGGGCGGTCCGGGTGAGCGGGCGGGGACCGGAATCATTATCGTGGGTCGATCTCAGGTGCACCTGTGGCGACCGGTAGTGTGCGCTGAGTAGTTGGAGGGATGTCGGTGCAGAACGGGAGTTCTCGGGGGATGATCGCGGACGGCGTCGTCATCACCGGCATCGGCGCGGTCACGCCGCTCGGCCTCGACCGGGACAGCACCTGGCAGGGTCTGCTCGCCGGCAAGTCGGGCGTCGGCCCGATCACCACGTTCGACGCGGGTGACCTGGCCACCAGGATCGCCGCCGAAGTGCGCGGCTTCGTACCGGAGGAGCACTTCACCGCCAAGCGGATGCGCCGGATGGCGCGGTTCAGCCAGTTCGCGGTGGTCGCCGCGCGGGAGGCGGTCGCCGACGCCGCGCTCACCATCGCCCCGGACCTGGCCGAGCGGGTCGGTGTGGTGGTCAACGCCGCGGTCGCCGGCTTCGACACGGTCGAGGCGGCCACCCGCAGGCTGACCGGGCCCGACCCGGCCGCGCCCGGCGCCCACTTCGTGCCGGCCTCGCTGACCAACATGCCCGCCTGCGAGGTCGCCATCGACCTCGGCGCGCACGGTCCGGTGAACGCCAGCGCGCTGGCCTGCGCCAGCGGCACCTACGCGCTGCTGGACGCCGCCCGGCTGATCCGGGCCGGCGAGGCCGACGTGGTCGTCTGCGGTGGCACCGACGCGGCGATCACGCCGGTGATGTTCGCCGGCCTGGTCAGCATGGGGGCGATGTCGGAGCGCAACGACGACCCGACCGGCGCCAGCCGGCCGTTCGCTGCCGACCGGGACGGGTTCGTCTTCGGCGAGGGCGCGGTCGTGATGGTCCTGGAGTCGGCCGCGCACGCCCGGCGACGCGGCGCGACCTGGTACGCCGCCGTCGCGGGCGGGGCACTGACCTCCGACGCCTTCCACGTCAGCGCGCCCCGGCCGGGCGGGGCGCACGCCGCCGCGGCGATCCGGCAGGCCCTCCGGCGCGCCGAGGTACGCCCCGAGGCCGTCGACTACATCTGCGCACACGGCACCTCCACGAAGGCCAACGACCTGACCGAGACCGTCGCGATCCGCTCGGCGCTGGGCGGGGCCGCCGACCGGGTCGCGGTCAGCGCTCCGAAGTCGATGCTCGGCCACCTGATCGGGGCCGCCGGTGCGCTCGGCGCCATGGTCTGCGCCATGGCGATCCGGGAGCGGCTGGTGCCGCCGACCATCAACCTGCACCAGCCGGATCCGGAGTGCGATCTGGACTACGTGCCGCACCAGGCCAGGGAGATGCCGGTGCGGACCGCACTGACCAACGCGTTCGGCTTCGGCGGGCAGAATTGCGTCGCCGTGTTCACCGCTGCACCCTCGCCGGGAGATTGCGAATGACAGTTCAGTTTCCGTTGACCCGCACCGACCACCCGACTCCGGAGCAGACCCGGAAGGAGATCCTCGCCGATCCCGGGTTCGGCCGGTACTTCACCGACCACATGGCGACGGCCGTCTGGACGCCGGACGCCGGATGGCACGACCACCGGGTGACCGCGCTGGCGCCGTTCACCCTGCACCCCGGCTCGGCGGTACTGCACTACGCGCAGGAGATCCTCGAAGGACTCAAGGCGTTCCGGCACGCCGACGGCAGCGTCTGGCTGTTCCGGCCGGCGCTCAACGCCCGCCGGTTCGCCGCGTCGGCCCGCCGGATGATGCTGCCCGAGATGGACGAGGAGACCTTCGTCGAGAGCGTCGCCGCGCTGGTCCGCGCCGACGACGCCTGGGTGCCGGGGTACGGCGGCGAGCAGTGCCTCTACCTCCGGCCGTTCATGTTCGCCTCGGAGGCGTTCCTCGGGGTACGTCCGGCGAAGCACGTCAGCTACTGCGTGCTGGCCTGCCCGGCCGGGCCGTACTTCCGCAACGGCGTCACCGGGGTGACGCTCTGGATCAGCACCCGGTACAGCCGGGCGTCGATCGGCGGCACCGGCGCGGCGAAGTGCGGCGGCAACTACGGCGCCAGCCTGGCCCCGCAGGCCGAGGCGGTGGAGCACGGCTGCGACCAGGTGCTCTACCTGGGCGGGGAGAACCGGCGCAACATCGACGAGTCGGGCACCATGAACGTCTTCTTCGTGACCCGGGACCAGCAGCTCGTCACCCCGACCCTCGGCACCATCCTGGACGGCGTGACCCGGGACAGCGTGCTCAGGCTGGCCGCCGAGCACGGGCTCGCGCCGGTCGAGCGGTCGATCGACATGGCCGAACTGCGCGACGGGCTGGCCAGCGGATCGATCACCGAGGCGTTCGCGGCCGGTACCGCCGCGGTGATCACC
This sequence comes from Plantactinospora sp. ZYX-F-223, assembly GCF_039649625.1. Lineage (NCBI taxonomy): Bacteria > Bacillati > Actinomycetota > Actinomycetes > Micromonosporales > Micromonosporaceae > Plantactinospora > Plantactinospora sp. ZYX-F-223. The sequence goes on from NZ_JBDJAV010000055.1 coordinate 22,571, forward strand.
CCGATCGTCGGGCTCAAGTGCGAGGAGTTCTCCAGCACGGTCGGCGACGGCAAGCCGGGCACGTACACCCAGCAGTTCCGCGAGCACCTGCTGGACATCCAGTACGGCCGGACCGCCGACCCCGCCGGCTGGATGTACCGGGTGAGCTAGTGAGCGCACCGATCGCCGTCGTCGGGATGGCCGTCCGCGCGCCGGCCGGGGTGAGCAGCCTCGACGCGTACTGGTCGGCCGTCGTGCACGCCCGTGACCTCACCGGCGAACTGCCCGCCGACCGGCGTGGCGCGTTCGGGGCGCAGTGGGACGGCATGGTGACCCGGGGCGGTTACCTGGACGCCCCGTTCGACTTCGACCCGAAGTTCTTCGGCATCTCGCCGAAGGAGGCCCGGGTGCTCGACCCGCAGCACCGGCTCCTGCTGGAGGTGGTGTGGGAGGCGTTCGAACACGCCGCGATCCCGGTCGCCGACGTGGCGGCGGGCACCGGCGTCTTCGTCGGGATCACCGGCCGGGACTACCGGCAGTGGCTCTCCGGCGAGCCGAACCCGTACTCGACGATCGGCAACGGGCACAGCTTCGCCGCCGGCCGGGTCGCGTACACCCTCGGGTTGCAGGGGCCGGTCTTCGCGCTGGACACCGCCTGCTCGTCGTCGCTGGTGGCGGTGCACCAGGCAGGCCGGGCGCTGGCGGCCGGCGACTGCGACACCGCGGTCGCCGGCGGGGTCAACCTGATCCTGGCGCCGAGCACCACCCGCTGGGTGAACCAGACCGGCGCGCTGTCGCCGGACGGCCGCTCGCGCCCGTTCGACGCCGCCGCGAACGGGTTCGTCCGGGGCGAGGGGTGCGGCATGCTGGTGCTGAAGCGGCTGGCCGACGCCCGCCGCGACCGGGACCGGATCCTCGCGGTGCTGCGCGGCACCGGGATCAACCACGACGGTCGGACGTCGGCGTTCACCGCGCCGAACATGTCGGCGCAGGCGAAACTCATCGACTCGGTGCTGGCCGCCGCCGGGGTCTCCGGGCAGGAGATCGGCTTCCACGAGGCGCACGGCACCGGGACCCCGCTCGGCGACCCGGTCGAGATGGCCGCGATCGTCGCCGCGCTGGGCCGCCGCGACGACCGGCCGCTCTACGTGGCCTCGGTGAAGGGCAACGTCGGGCACACCGAGGCGGCGGCCGGGGTACTCGGGCTGGTGAAGGCGATTCTCTGCCTGGTCCGGCGCACCATCGCGCCACAGGCGAACTACCGGACACTGAATCCCCGGATCGACCTCTCCGGGACCGGCATCGACATCCCGGTCGAACCGGTGCCCTGGGACGGCCGGCTCGGCGACTGCGCCTCGACCAGCTCGTACGGGATGAGCGGCACCAACGCGTACGCGGTGCTCTCCCCGGCCCCACCGGTCGACCCGGCGGTGGACCTGCCGGCGGCACCCGGGTTCCTGGTCTCGGCCGCCACCCCGGCCGCGTTGGCCGCGCTGGCCCGCCGCTACGCCGCGCACCTGGGTACGCTGCCCAACCGCGATTTTCCCGCCTTCGCCGGCACCGCCACCGCCGGACGTACCCGGCTGAAGCACGCGGTCTGGGTACGCGCCGCCGAGCCGCGCGACGCGGTGCCGGCGCTGATCGCGCTCGCCGCCGGCTCGGCGCACCCGGCCGTCCGCCCGCTCGACGCCGACGAGCCGGTGCCGACGCCGCCGGGCCGCGCGGTCGTCTCCCTGCCGGGCTATCCGTGGCAGCGCGGCAGCTATCTGGCCACCGTTTCGGCGTGACCGTCGGCCAGCGCCAGCCGGGTGGCCCGGGAGGGGAGCGCGAAGTGCAGCGTCGAGATCGCGACCAGGTGCTCACGACGGTCGCTGACCCGGACCTCCACCACCGCCGACCGGCTGGCCAGCTTGACCACCTCGGCCGCGACCCGCAGGATTCCGGGCTCGGCCGGTTCGAGGAAGCTGACGCTGCTGTGCGCGAGCGCCATCGCGGGCGTCGGGCCGACCAGGACGTTGACCGCGACGAAGCCGGTCAGGTCGATCGCCCAGAACATCGCCGGCCCGGAGACCGCGCCGTCCAGCCGGCGTTCCAGGCCGTGCGGGCCGGCTGCGCAGACCACCCGGGCACCGTCGACGGTCTCGATCCGCAGCCGGTCGGTGCCGGAGATGACCTCGGCGAGCCAGGCCCGCGCCTCGTCGAGCGGCATCACCGCTTGGCTGCGCATAGAGAACACTATATGCGTCGACCAGGTGGCCGCCGGGACGACGCGGCGCCGACGCACCGGGCGCGGCAACCTGGGCATCGATTGCCATGGATTGCATCGGTGCGCGCCGGAGCGTACCGTGCGTCCACGAGCCGGATCATCCAGTAACGCGCCAACGGACTGTGCCCATCCCACCCCCGAGAGCAGGGCAGCGATCGTCGGGGGCCCGCGCCGGTGGCCAGTCCGCCCTGCCCCGGTACCGGGGCCTCAGCTCGAGGTAGGTCATGAAGAGACGACTCGCTGCCTTCGGCGCCGTCCTGCTCGCGGTCGCCAGTTCCGTCCTGATCTCCGTCGGACCGGCGGATGCCGCCGTCGGCCTGCACGTCAGCGGCCGGAACATCGTCGAGGCGAACGGCCAGACGTTCGTCATGCGCGGCGTCAACCATCCGCACGTCTGGTACACCAACCAGACCAGCTCGTTCGCCAACATCAAGGCGCTCGGTGCCAACACCGTGCGCGTCGTACTCGGCAGTGGCCAGCGGTGGGGCCCGTCCACCGATGTCGGCGCCGTGATCTCGCTGTGCAAGCAGAACCGGCTGATCTGCGTCCTGGAGGTGCACGACACCACCGGCTACGGCGAGGAGGCGGCAGCCGCCTCACTCGACGAGGCGGTCGACTACTGGATCAGCCAGCAGAGCGCGCTGGTCGGCCAGGAGAACTACGTCGTCATCAACATCGGCAACGAACCGATCGGCAACACCGACGCGGGGCAGTGGACCGCCGCCACCACCGGGGCCATCGCCAGGATGCGCGCCAACGGCTTCCAGCACCTGCTGATGGTCGACGGACCCAACTGGGGCCAGGACTGGCAGTACGTCATGCGGGACAACGCCCAGACGATCCTGGACGCCGACAGCCAGCGCAACACCGTGCTGTCGATCCACATGTACGCGGTCTTCAACACCGCCGCCAGCATCACCGACTACCTCAACCGCTTCCAGTCCAACGGCTGGCCGCTGGTCATCGGCGAGTTCGGCTGGCGGTTCAACTCCGGCGAGGTGGACCACGAGACGATCCTGTCCGAGGCGAACGCCCGTGGCCTGGGCTATCTCGGCTGGTCGTGGAGCGGCAACACCGACCCGATCCTCGACATGGCCACCAGCTTCGACCCGACCCAGCTCACCACCTGGGGCGAGCGGATCTTCAACGGCGCCAACGGCATCCGGGCGACCGCCCGGCAGGCCACCATCTACGACAGCGGGACACCCGGCCCGACCACTCCGCCGGTCACCCCCACGGCCACTCCACCGGTGACCCCCACCGGCACCCCGCCGGGCGGGAGCCGTGGCTGCACCGCCACGTACGCCGTGGCCGGCCAGTGGGCCGGTGGCTTCCAGGGCGACGTACGGGTGACCGCCGGTAGCTCGGCCATCAGCGGTTGGACGGTGACCTGGACCTTCGCCAACGGCCAGCGCGTCTCGCAGGTCTGGAACGCGACCGTGACCAGCAGCGGGTCGGGCGTGACCGCCCGCAACGTGAGCTACAACGGCAGCCTCGCCGCCGGAGCGAGCACGACCTTCGGCTTCCTCGGGTCGTGGACCGGCACCAACAGCGCGCCCACGCTGTCCTGCACCGCGAGCTGAATCGGCGGGCGGTACGGCCCGGGTCGGGGCGATCCGGCCCGGGCCGTACCGCCCTCGCAGCTCCGACCGGCGAGTTCGGTGACACCCGGGACCGGGCCGACCGCCGCCGGGCCCCGGGAGCGCCGCCGAGCCGCCCGCACCTATGCCGCCGCTCGGAGCGGGCCCCGCCGCCGACGACTACCGAGCGCCACCGGCGCCCACCAGTCCGCCGCCCGCGACTACCGGTCCGGCTGCTGCCGCCCGCCGGCCGCCGCCGGGTAGACCCGGGTCTCGGTCGCCTTGACCGCGGCCCAGAGCGGCTGCCCGGGGGCCAGCCGTAACTGGGTGGCGGCCGCCGGAGTGATGTCGGCGGCGACCTGGATCGGGCCGGTCAGGTGGATCCGCAGGTTGTCGCCGTGGCGTTGGATCGCCGAGATGGTGGCCGGCCAGATGTTGCGGGGGCTGCCGTCGGGACGGCCGGGGTAGAGGGCGACGGCGGAGGGCGGGAACGCGACGAAGACCTCTCCGTGCGGGTGGTCGGTGGTGGTGAGGGAGAAGTCGTCGCTGATCCGTACCGCGTCCCCGTCGGCCCGGCCGCGATAGAGGTTGAGCCCGACGAGTCGGGCGACGTAGTCGGTGCGGGGCTGTGCGGTGATGGTGGCGGCGTCGCCCTCCTGGACGACCTGGCCGTCCTCGACGATCACCAAGCGGTCGGCCAGGACGAGGGCGTCGAGCGGGTCGTGCGTGACCAGCAGGGTGGCGCCGGGATGCTCGGCGAGGTGGCGTTGCAGTTCGGTACGGGTGTCGAGCCGGGTCCGGGCGTCGAGCGCGGCGAGTGGCTCGTCCAGGAGCAGGAGTGCGGGGTCGACGGCGAGGGCGCGGGCCAGGGCGACCCGTTGGGCCTGCCCGCCGGAGAGCTGCCGTGGTTTCCGCCGGGCCTGTCCGGCCAGGCCCATCCGGTCGAGCCACTCGGCGGCGCGCAGCCGCGCCTGCCGGCGGTCGGCGCCGTGCCGGCGAGGCCCGAAGGCGATGTTGTCGAGCGCGCTGAGGTGTGGAAAGAGCAGGTAGTCCTGGAAGACCACGCCGATCGGCCGCCGTTCGGGCGGGGTCCAGCGGTCCAGGTCGGGCCGGTCGAGGTCCCGGCCGGCGAGGGTGATGCGCCCGCCGCTGAGCGGCAGCAGGCCGGCGAGCGCCCGGAGCGCGGTCGTCTTGCCGGCACCGTTCGGGCCGAGCAGCGCGACGACCTCGCCGGCGCCGATCCGTAGCGGAAGGTCGAGCCGGAAGGCACCCCGGTCGGCGACCAGGTGCGCGTCGAGCAGCGGCGTGCCGGCCTCGGCGCCGGCCCGGGTCACGGAGACGGCGGTCACGGGCTGGTGATCCAGCGGTCCCGGAGGCTGGCCAGGATGGCCACCGAGACGACCAGCAGCAGCAGACTCAGCACGATCGCCGCCTCCAGGTCGGTCTCCAGCGCCAGGTAGACGGCGAGCGGCATGGTCTGGGTCCGGCCCGGGAAGTTGCCGGCGAAGGTGATGGTGGCGCCGAACTCGCCGAGCGCCCGCGCCCAGCACAGTACCGCCCCGGCCGCGATCCCCGGGGCCACCAGCGGCAGCGTGACGTGGGTGAAGGTGGTCCACCGGCCGGCGCCGAGGGTGGCCGCCGCCTCCTCGTAGCGGGTGTCGGCGCCACGCAGCGCCCCCTCGACAGCGATGATCAGGAATGGCATCGCGACGAACGCCTCGGCCAGGACCACTCCGGTGGTGCTGAACGGCAGGGTGATCCCGAAGGTGCTGTCGAGCCAGCCGCCGAGCAGCCCCCGGCGACCGAAGACGAGCAGCAGGGCGACGCCGCCGACCACCGGCGGCAGCACCAGCGGGACGGTGACCAGCGCGCGTACGACCCGGCGGCCGGGGAACTCGACCCGGGCGAGCAGCCAGGCCAGTGGTACGCCGAACAGCAGGCAGAGCAGGGTGGCGAGGGTGGCGGTCTGTAGCGACAGCCGGAGCGCGGCGAGTACTCCCGGCTCGGTGAGCCGGTGCGGGAGGGTGCTCCACGGTGTGCGTACCAGCAGGCCGATCAGGGGCAGCACCAGGAAGAGCAGGCCGAGCGCGGCCGGGACGAGCAGCGCGGCCGGCACCCGGCCGGTACGTCGTCGCCGCCGCGGCGACCGGCTCCTCCCGGCCGGGGTCGCCGCGGGTACGTCGTCGAGGAGGGACACCGGCTACGGCGCCTGGAATCCGGCGGCGGTGAGTACGCCCCGGGCGGCGTCGGAGCGCAGGTAGCCGACGAACGCCTGCCCGGCCGCCTTGTTGGGCGCGTCCTTCAGCACCACGATCGGATAGTCGTTGACCGCACCGGCCGACTCGGGGAACTCGATCCCGTCGACCTCGCCGGCGGCGGCCCTGGCGTCGGTCCGGTAGACCAGCGCCGCGTCGACCTCGCCGAGCCGCACCTTCGCCAGCGCCGCCTTCACGTCCTGCTCCAGGGTGACCGGCGTGAGCGTCACCCCGGCGGTGGCCAGAGCCTTCCTGGCCGCGGCTCCGCACGGCACCTGCTCGGCGCAGAGCGCCACCTTGGTGCCGGGCCTGGTCAGGTCGGCCAGCCTGGTCACCGCACCGGGGTTGCCCTTCGGTACGGCGATCACGAGTTGATTTCGCACGAACGTGACCGGGGTGCCGTCGCCGTTACCGGCGTCGGTGACGGTCTTCATGTTGGCCGGCGCGGCGGCGGCGAACACGTCCGCCGGCGCGCCCTGGTTGATCTGGTTGGCCAGCGCGGAGCTGCCGGCGAAGCTGAAGGTGACCCGCACGCCCGGGTTGGCGGCCTCGAAGTCCCTGCCGAGCCGGGTGAACGACTCGGTCAGCGACGCCGCCGCGAAGACGGTGACGTTTCCGGAGACCCGGGTGCCGCCGCCGGTCGGTGCCGGGCTTGCGGCGTCGTCGCCGTTGCCGCAGCCGGAGAGCCCCAGCACCGCCAGCGTGGTGAGCGCGGCCAGGACGCTACGGGATCGTGCTGCTCTCACGGACCGGTCCTCCCTCGGCTGCCGGCGGTCGTCGCTGGCTTCTCCACCACGACCGTGGTCGACTTGATCACCGCAACCGCCACCGAGCCGACCTCCAGGCCGAGGTCGTCGACGGCTTCCCGGCTCATCAGCGACACCAGCCGGAACGGCCCCGCCTGGATGTCCACCTGGGCCATCACCGTGTCCTTGACCACGGCGGTGACGATGCCCCGCAGCCGGTTTCGCGCCGACGACTCCTCCGTGCGCTCCGCCGGCTCACCTCCCTGCGCCTGGACGAATCCGGCGAGCGTCGCCCCGTCGATCAGCCGGTGCCCGTAATCGTCGCGCAGGGCGGGCAGGCGTCCGGCGTCGATCCAGCGGCGCACCGTGTCGACGCTGACGCCGAGCAGTTCTGCGGCCTCACCGATCCGGAACATCGTCACCCGGCCAGGTTACCGATCCGCATCTGCGATGTGAAGGTGGCCGCTCGGCCCGCGTCTGCCGTACTGGGTGGCGGGACGCCTGTGGCACCTGCTGCCCGCCTACGCCGCCGCGGTCGCGCAGGTGCGACCGCCGGCCGGGGGAGTGGCGGTGGACGTCGGCTGCGGCACCGGCCGCACGCTGCCCGCGCTCCGGCACGCGGTCGGGCCCGCCGGGCCGTGATCGGCCTCGACCTCACCCCGCAGATGGTGACCGCCCCGCCCGTCCACAGTGGTGGGGGCGACCCGGCGCATTGATCGTGATGGCTCTGTCGCTCTAGGATGGGCGGCGCACCGACGTGGGAGCGCTCCCGAGCCGGGTAGCGCCCGCGTCGACAACGGAATACACACGGGGGAGGACGTCTATGCACGTCGGCAGAGCGGTGATGGCTGCCGCGGTTTCGTTAACGTTGAGTCTCGGCGGCGGCGCCGCATGGGCGAGCCCGGCAGATCCGTCCGGTCGAGCGACGGCCGACGCCCGCACCCCGTTGCCGGACGGCTGGAAGCTGACGCAGACCGCGTCCGGGTGGGAACTCGAATGGCGCCGGACGCAACCGGTCCGGACCGGCGACGCCGCGATCGAGTTCTACGCCGGTAACCGGCTGCTCGGCCGGCCGGGAGCAGCGAGCGACCAGCGCCGTTTCCACCTTCCCATCGACGACGTCACCGCACGGAACCTGACGGATCTCCAGGTACGCGCCAGCGGGCGGCGCCTCGACGTGCCGGTTGACCCGAGCGACGCGCGCGGGAGCGGCGTACCGCCGACGTTCGCGGCGGCCCAACTGCCGCCGAACCCGGTCGACCCGGGCGTGCCCGGCCCGTATCCGACGATCAGCGGCGAGTACACGCTGCCGGACGTGCAGTTGCCGGGGCTGGCGGTACCGGTGGAGATGCGCGGCTACGTCGTGGCACCGCAGGGAACCTCCGGCCAGCGCCCGCTGGTGCTGATCCTGCACGGCCGGCACCCCACCTGCTACCAGGGCACCGCCGAGCCGACCACGGTCTGGCCCTGCCCGAGCGGCTGGAACCCGCTGCCCAGCCATCGGGGGTACGAGCGGATCCAGCAGGTACTGGCCTCGCAGGGGTATGTCACCGTCTCCATCTCGGCCAACGCCGTCAACGCGCAGGATGGCGCCGGCCTGCCACCGCAGGACGCGGGTGCGCAGGCCCGCTCCTCGCTGGTCCGGCTGCACCTGGGTCGCTGGGCCGACTGGGCCGGCACCGGTCGGCCCAGCGCGCCCGACGTGGTGCGGTCGGCGCCGGTGCCGAACATGTCCAACGTGCTGCTGGTCGGGCATTCCCGAGGTGGCGAGGGCGTCAGCCGGGCCGCCGTGGACAGCCTCACCCGGCCACCCGCCGGGCAGGACGGCTACCCGGGGACGGTGCGCTGGCAGATCCGCGGGCTGGCGCTGATCGCCCCGTCGATCTACAGCCACAACCCGGCTCCGGACGTACCGTCGATGACCATCCTGCCGAGCTGCGACGGTGACCTGTCCGACCTGGAGGGCCAGCTCTACGCGGACGCCACCCGTGGGGTGGGTCGCGGGTCCGCCCTGCACGGTGTCGTCTTCGCCGTCGGCGCGAACCACAACTACTTCAACACGGAGTGGACTCCCGGGCTCTCCGTCGCGAAGTCCTGGGACGACTACCCCAGCCCGCACGATCCGGTCTGCCGGACGGTCTCGCCGATGCGCCTGACCCCGGAGCAGCAGCAGAACGTCGGCGCCACCTACGTCGCCGCCGCCGCGGCCACCTTCGTGGCCGGCAACGATCAGGTACGCCCGCTGCTGGACGGCTCGGGATTCCGGGCACCCTCGACGGACCCGGCGACCGTGCTCAGTCACGCCGTGGGCGGCAACCGGACGCGTCTGCTCGTGCCCGACGCCTCCACCATGCTCAGCGGCGCCGCCGCCCGGCTCTGCGAGCAGATCGCCCCGGCGAGTTCGCCCGCCTGGTGCGGCAACTCCAACTCGCCACACTTCGCGACCTTCGACCCGATCGTCCCCGAGCCGGGCCGGTACGCCATCGAGGTGGACTGGCGGGCACCGGGCAGCCCGGTCGGTCTCCGGCCCCCCGCCGCGGTCTCGCTGTCGACGGCGGAGTCGGTGGCGTTGCGGGTGGTGGTTCCGGGCGGATCCCCGGGTACCCAGTTCGACGTCGCCATCGCCGACTCGGCGGGCCGGCAGGCGACGCTCGGCACCACCACCCTCGACCCGATGCCGATGCCCACCCAGACCTCGGACGACTGGGCCCAGGAGGTGCGGATGCCGTTGACCAACGCCAGGACGGCCGGGCTGAACCTCGGCCAGATCACCACTCTGGTGCTGGTACCACGGGCCGGTGAGACCTGGGCCAGGATCTGGCTGATCGACGCCTGGGGCTGGCGGCCCGGCACGCCCGCCCCGCAGCCGGTGTCGCTGCCCCGGGTCGACCTGGGCGAGCGGACGGTCCAGGAGGGCAACTCCGGGACGGTTACCTACCAGGTGCCGGCCCAGGTCTCCGGCAGCGGCAACGGGCAGGTACGGGTCTTCGTGGTGGACCCGCTGACCGGGCTCGCCACGACCAGCGTGCTGACCGTCACGCCCGGCAGCACCACCATCGCCATCCCGATCGCGGTGACCGGCAACACCCAACCCGGGGACGGCCGGCGCTACGTGGTCGCGGTGAAGGCTGTCCAGGGGGTCTCCGTCGGCGACGCCTACGGCCTGCTGACCGTCCAGGACGACGACGCATGACCTGACCCGCACGCCGACCTCCGCCGAGGGCGTCCCGCCGACCCGGGTACGCCCTCGGCGAGTCCGCGTCCCGGGACCACGAGTTCGTCGGAAGCGAACGATCCTAACCGGACCCCCTACCCTTTCCGGGGCGGCCGGCGGCAACTCGGCCAGCGGGGAGTGGCTGGCTGAACATTCAGCTCGGAGTGGGGGTCAGGGGATGAATTGCGCCTCCGGGAAGGCCGGGTTCGGGCCTTCGAGCAGTCGCTGCCGCCGGTGGCGTAGGTGCAGGTCGAAGAATGCGAGTGGGTACGCCTGCTGGATCCGTACCGCCCGGGCCGGGTCGAGGGTGCCGATCCAGTTCGCGAGTTCCTCGTCGCTCATTCCGGTGATCCTGGCCAGTTGTGGGACCAGCCACTGATGATCGCAGTACGACCCGTGGGCTCCGCCGTCGGCGTGTACGTTGAGCCGCCATCCGCGCAGGTGCGACCAGTACTGGCCGACGCTCGGCTCGGCGGCCCGGGTGAACTCGGCGGTCATCAGCATGAACGGCCGGTCGAGGTCGGTGACCGCTGGTTGCGACTGCATCGGGCCGTCGAAGCCGAGCCCGGCCCGGACGCGCTGGTCGGTGTTCATGACGAGGGCGGTCGCGGTCGCCCCCTTCGACCAGCCGAACATGCCGATGCGGCGCGGGTCGAGCGCGGCGCCTAGGCCGGCCGGCAGCGCTCGGTGTTCGGCGTCGGGGTTGCGGCCGGCGGCGAGGTCCTCGATGCGGTCGAGGAGGAACCGGATGTCGTGGGCGTGGTCCCATGGGGTGACCGGCAGATCGCCGGGGACGGTGAGGCGGCCGTCGGGGAATTCGCTGAACGCGTCGTACGTGTGATCCACCGTGACCACGATGTAGCCGTGACTGGCGAGTTCCTGTACCACGATGGTGGCTTCGGAACGGTGACCCCCGGCGCCGTGGGAGAACACGATCACGGGCAGCCGTCCGGGCGTCCGTAGCACCGCAGCGCCCTCGTGGCCGGCCGTGCGGGGTGCCGCCGCGGCATCGGCGTCGAAGCCGGCGGACCCGAGCAGCGCGCGCAGCGGCGCGGCAGGCAGCCATGGTGCCACCGGATGACGCCCGGCGTGCCGGGCGGCCGGATACCAGATGCTGGCCATCAGTTCGCGGTGGCGCCCCGGGCCGGCGACCGGATCCGGGCGGGAGGTGTCGACGAGGTACAGCGACACGGTGCCGACACGGTGCGGCCCGGTGGGTGGCGGCAGCGTGAGCCCTGCCGGGCCGGGCGGCGCTGACGCCGGTGCCGCCCAGCCGCGGCCGGTGCCGAGCGGCACGGCGACCCCGGTGGCGAGCGCGGCTGCGAGCAGATGCCGGCGGGTCAGTTCGGTATTCATCAGTCCTCCGGTGGGTTGGTGGTCGTCTCGACTCGCGGGATGAGCAGCTTGAGCCGCCCGATCTCGTCGGCGAGCGCGGTGTCGCCGGCGGCGGTGAGGGTGATCCAGGTCCGACCGCGCTCGGCCTGCCGGAGGCCGTGCACGATGCTGGCGGGTTCTACGGGTCACGGCGGTGGACCGCGACCACGGCGACAACGACGGCCGCGACGGCCCAGGCTGTGAACACGATCCACGCTTCGGTGACGGTGACCGGGTACTTGGTCATGGCGACGAGCGCCGGCCGTCCTGGGTCTGCGTTGTGCCGTGCCGGGTTCTCGGCCAGGGCCTGCCATGCGGGGTAGGGCATGGCGTTCCCTATCTCCTTGACCCACCGGTACGTTTCACCCTGGAATAGGGCCGGCAGGAGTAGGAGCAGCCCGATGGCGGCGACGATGGTGCCGGCGGCGTGCCGGATGACGGCGCCGAGAGCCATGCCTACCAGGGCGCACAACGGGGCCAGCAGCGCGGACGCGGTGACTGCCCGCAGCGCGCCCGGGGCGCCGATCGACAGGCCGATGCGGTGCTGGTGGTAGATCGCCTGGGTTACGCCGAACGACGCCACCGAGACGAGCGTGCCGAAGACGAGCATGACCGCTGACACGACGAGGACCTTGGCCGTAACCACCTGTCTGCGGACCGGAACGGCCGCGAACGTGGTGCGGATCAGCCCGGTGGTGTATTCGCCGAAGATTGTGATGGCTCCCACGCTGCAGGCGATGATCCCGAGGATCTGAAAGGCCTCCGTGACGAAGGCGGCATGCATCGGGTCGATCGCGAGGCGCTGCGACGGGTTTGGGCTTCTGCTGATGAGCGCGACGTTGGAGCGGGCGGAGTTCGTGGTGATGCCGACGCAGATCAGCACGCCGACCGCGAGTACCCCGTAGGTGGAGCGAAGCGACCAGAGCTTGATCCACTCGGAGACGAGCAGGTTGTGAAACCTGGCGCGGGTGTCGATGGCCGTCACCGCTGTTCTCCTGCCAGGTATTCGACGCTGTCGGCGGTCAGTTCCATGAACGCCTCCTCCAGGGAGGCGGCGTGGGTGGTCACTTCGTGCAGCATGATCCGATGGTCGAAGGCGAGCTGGCCGACGCGGGCCGCGGTCAGCCCGGTGACGGTGCGGCTGCCGTCGTGGTGTTCGGTGACGGTGGCGCCTTCGGTGGTCAGCACGGCTGTCAGGGCGCGGGGGTCGGGTGTGCGGACGGTGACCTGTTGCCGGGTGCTGCGAGCGGCGAAGTCAGTCAGCGGCTCTGCCGCGATCAGTTTGCCGCGGCCGCGCCGGCCAGTCCCACCTCCCGCAGCACCTCGTCGACCCTGCGGCGGGGCAGGCCGTTGCTGCGGGCCAGTGCCGACAGGTGGGCCCGCGCGCTGCGGCCGCCGTGCACGTCGCCGGCATTCAACAGCGCACCGACGTGACGCAGCCCGCGCGGGCGGTCGCGAAACCGGCGCCCGCCGACGGTGGCGGTGCCGCTGGTGGCCTCGGTGAGGCCGAGGATCATCCGTAGCGTGGTGGACTTGCCAGCCCCGTTCGGCCCGAGGAACCCAGTGACCTGCCCGGTGCGTACCGTGAATGTCAGGCCGTCGACGGCCGTGACCTTCCGGTAGCGCTTGGTCAGCTCGTTGACTTCGATCATGCACCTAACACTGTCGCCGGGCGCGTCCGCACCGCATCCTGCTGCCGGTGGCAATCGCGGCGGGCGGCTGTCGACCGTGGTTGTACAACCACGGGCCGACGCCCCCGTCGCAGCGGCAAGATTACGATCGGTGCGTGTCCACCGCTGCGAAGCTGCCGCTGCCCAAGGCCGTGCCGCCGGGCGTGTGGACGGCGTTGACCTGGTGTGCCGCCACGGCGTATGCCCTCGTCATGTTTGTCCGGTTGCCGGGCGAAGTGCCCACTATTCCGTTCAGGGATCCCTTTGACCGTTCGGCCGCATCCTGGTCGTACCTGGCGGTAGCCACCGTGGTCGCGCTGGCCGGCAGCGCTCTGCTGCGCCGCCGGCCACTGGCGGCCGTCGCACTGCTGCTGGTCGGGTCCGTCGCGGCAGCGATGGCGCTGAACTCGACCCGGATCGCGTTCCTGCAGTTCCTGGCGGTCGACGTGGCGCTATGTTTCATCGCCGCGGCCCAGCCGCGCCGTACCTCGATCGCCGCCAGCGCTATGGCATTGGCTGTGCTGGCTGGCTACGCGATCACCAGAGTGCTGCTTGGTTTCCCGATTGGTACCTCGACCCAGTCGGCCGTCGCCTTGAGCGCGGCCGTCGCCTGGCTGATCGGCAACACGATCAGGCAGACCCGCGACCACGCCCACCAGGTGGCTGCCAGCCACACGGCTGAAGCGGTCACCGCCGAACGGCTGCGGATCTCCCGGGAGTTGCACGACAGCGTCGCGCACAGCCTTGGCATCATCGCCCTGCAAGCCGGCGCGGCCAGCCGGGTCATCGACACGCAGCCGACCGCGGCGCGCAGCGCGATGAGGGCAGTGGAAGCTGCCAGCCGGCAGACGCTGTCCGAGCTGCGGCGGATGCTCGGTGTACTCCGGGAAGCCGAACCAGGCCATGACCGGGCACGGCTCGACGAGCCCACGCCCGGCGTGGCCGACGCCGAGCGGCTGGCCGCGACAACCAGCGCCACCGGTGTCAGCGTCGATCTCCGGTGGCGCGGGGAGCACCGGCCGCTGCCGCCCGACATCGACATCGCCGCGTACCGCATCATCCAGGAGTCGCTCACCAACGTGGTACGCCACGCCCACACCACCAACTGTCGGGTGTTGATCGACCAGCGAGACGACTGGCTGTCCATCGTGATCGAGGACGACGGACACGGCACCGGACACACCACAGGCACCGGACACGGCATCGCCGGCATGCAGGAACGGGTCGACCTGCTGCACGGCCACTTCCACGCCGGACCCCGCCCAGAGGGCGGCTTCCGCGCCACTGCCCGCATCCCCATACCAGCGGCGCCGTGACGACCATCCGCGTCGTCCTCGCCGATGACCAACCCCTCGTGCGCGCCGCCCTACGCATGGTCATCACCGACGCCCCCGACCTCGACGTCGCCGCCGAGGCCAGCACCGGCGCCGAAGCGATCCGGCTCACCGCAGACCTCCAACCCGACGTCGTCGTCATGGACATCCGCATGCCCGGCATGGACGGCATCGAAGCCACCCGCCTGATCACCACGAACCCCGGCACGGCCGCAGTACGCGTCATCGTGCTCACCACGTTCGACCACGACGAGTACGTCTACGCCGCGCTGCGCGCCGGCGCGTCCGGATTCCTCGTCAAAGACATGGCACTAGAAGACATCCTCGCCGCCATCCGCGTGGTCGCCGCCGGAGACGCCCTCATCGCACCCACCGTCACCCGCCGCCTGATCCAAGAGTTCGCCAGCCGACCCGAGCCCGCATCACCACCGCAGCCCGCGATCGAGGGCATCACGGAACGGGAACGCGAAGCACTGGCCCTTGTCGGGCGCGGCATGTCCAACACCGAGATCGCCGCCGCCATGTTCATCAGCGTCGCCACCGTCAAGACGTATGTGACACGACTCCTCGCCAAGCTCGACGCACGCGATCGGGTACACCTCGTCATCATCGCGTACGAAACCGGCCTCGTAGTCCCACGTCGCTCCTGACGACACCGCCACACGCACAAGGTCGGGCAAACCCGCCGGAAAGGCCACCCACCTCGCGGACCCGTCGGCGGCGGTGTCGCACAGCGACTGGTAGGCGTTCAGGGAGCGATCCCGCCGACGGATGCGGAACGGCGCGCCGGCTGCCACCCGCCAGTAGACCTCGGCGAACGCGTTGGCACCGCCAGTCGGTGCGTTAGCGGGCGACGAGCGCGCGGAGTACCTTGCCGATCTCCTCCGGTGCCTCCTCGGCCATGAAGTGGCCGGCCGAGGTGGTGTGGTGCACCAGGTTCGGGGCCCAGGCCCGCCACAGCGCGGCGGCGTCGTAGCCGAGCTCCGCCCCCCAGTCCTGCTGGACGACCGTGACCGGCATGGCCAGCCGGCGGGCGGCGGCCCGGTCCGTCTCGTCGTGCGCGACGTCGATCCCGGCCGAGGCGCGGTAGTCGGCGACGATGGACGGCACCGCCTCGCGGGACGCCCGGAGATACTCTGCCCGCACCTCCGGCGGGATCGCCCGCGGGTTCCGGGCCCAGCCGTCCAGGAAGTAGCCGAAGAAGGCATCCGGACTGGCCGAGATCATCTGCTCCGGCAGGCCCGGCGGCTGGGCCATCAGGTAGAGGTGGAAGGCGACCGCGGCGCGGGCGCCGTGCAGGACGTCCCACATGTCGAGGGTCGGCAGCACGTCGAGCGCGGCGAGGTGTGAGATCGCGTCCGGGTGGTCGAGGCCGGCACGGACGGCGACCAGGGCACCCCGGTCGTGGCCGGCGAGCGCGAAGCGCGGGTGGCCGAGTTCCCGGGCCAGGGTGACGACGTCGGCGGCCATGGTCCGCTTGGCGTACGTCTCGTCGTCGCGGGCGGCGGGCTTGTCGCTCGCCCCGTAGCCGCGCAGGTCGGGGCAGATCACGGTGTGCTCGGCGGCCAGGTCGGCGGCGACGTGCCGCCACATCAGGTGGGTCTGCGGAAAGCCGTGCAGCAGCACGATCGGGCTGCCCGCACCGCCCACCGCCACCGACAGCGTCACGTCGTCGTCGACCGTGACCCGACGGTAGTCGAAGCCGGAAATGGCAGCAGCCATGATGTTGTCCTCTCCTGGTCGGTCCTGCCCGGCTGGGCCCGTCCAGCGTGCCGATCGCCGATGAGCAACCGATGAGCGCGATACGTTGGTCGCCTCGGTGCGGAAGGGTGGATCGGTGCAGGTCAGCTTCGGGGTGCTCGGGCCGGTCGTCGTCTGGGACGCCTCCGGCGCGCCGATCGACGTGAAAGGGCCGAGACACCGCGCCGTGCTGGCCCGGCTCGTCGTCGCGCGCGGTCGGGTCGTCCCGGTCGACCGGCTCGTCGACGACCTGTGGCAGGAGCCTCCGACGGGTGCGGTGAGCGCGGTCCGGACGTTCGTGTCGGCGCTGCGGCGCGCACTGGAGCCGCACCGGCCACCGCGCGAGCCGGCCCGGCTGCTGGTCACCGAGGGACCGGGGTACGCCCTCCGGGCCGCGCCGGACACGGTCGACGCCTGGCGGTTCGAGGAGGCGGTCGCCGCCGGCCCTGCCGGACCACCCCAACCGGCCCTCGACCGCCTCGACCAGGCCCTCGGCTGGTGGCGAGGGCCGGCGTACGCCGGGTTCGACGACGAGTCGTGGGCCCGCCCGGAGCGCAGCCGGCTCGAAGAGCTACGGCTGCACGCGGTCGAGTCCCGGGCCGAGGCGCTGCTGGCGCTCGGCCGGGCGGCCGAGGCCGTGGCGGATCTCGACGCCCATGTGGCCGAGCATCCCTGGCGGGAGGAGGCGTGGCGGCTGCTGGCCCTCGCCCTCTACCGCACGGACCGGCAGGGGGACGCGCTGGCCGTGCTGCGCCGGGCCCGCGGTCTCCTCCTCGATCAGCTCGGCGTCGACCCGGGTCCGCGGCTGCGCCGGCTGGAGACCGACATCCTCCGGCAGACCGACCCGGACGCCGGCCCCGCGCCGTGGGCGGCCGACCGGGTCTGGGCGGAGGCCACGGCGGCCTACGACCGGACGGTGGCGTCCAGCGCCCGGGTCAGGCTGGAGTCCACGGTCGGCCTGCTGCGAAGTCTCGCGGTGGCCGGCGCGGGCGGACTCGAAGCCGCCCGGGAACAGCGGTTCGCGGCCATCGCCGCCGCCGAGCAACTCGGTGACCCGGAACTCACCGCGCGGGTGATCGGCGGCTACGACGTACCAGCGATCTGGACGCGTTCCGACGACCCGGAACAGGCGGGCCGGATCGTGGCGGCGGCCGAACGGGCCCTGGCCGCCCTGCACCCCGGCGCGTCCGCCGCCACCCGAGCCCGCCTGCTCGCCACGATCGCCGTGGAGTCCCGGGGCACCCGGGCGGCACGCGGGCCCGAGGCGGCCCGGGAGGCGGAGCGGATCGCCCGCCAGCTGGGCGATCCGGCCCTGCTGGCCTTCGCGCTCAACGGCGTGTTCATGCAGAGCTTCCGGCGCGCAGGGCTCGCCCCGCAGCGCGACCAGGTCGGCGCGGAACTCGTCGCGCTCGCCACCCGCAACGACCTGCCGACCTTCGAGGTGCTCGGCCACCTGATCCGGCTCCAGGCCCGCGGCGCGCTCGGGGACTTCGCCGCCGCGGACGCGCACGCGGCCGAGGCGGACCGGGTCGCCGAACGGCACGAACGGCCGCTGGCGGCCGTCTTCACCGGGTGGTACCGGGCGATGCGGCTGGCCGCGACCGGGGCGCCCGCGCCGGAGGCCGAGGCCGGCTACCGGGCCGCGGCGGCACAGCTCGCCGGCGCCGGCATGCCCGGGGTCGAGCGGGGGCTGCTGCCGCTGGCCCTGCTCTGCCTGCGGGTCTGGCACGGTCAACCGGCCTCCGCCGACCAGCACACCGACTGGGGCCCGTACGCGCCCTGGGCCCGACCACTCGTCCTGCTCGCTCAGGACCGCCCAGGCGATGCCGCGGTGGCGCTGCGCCGGACCCCGGAGCCGCCGCACGACATGCTTTTCGAGGCGCTCTGGTGCCTTACCGGCCAGGCGGCGATCATGCTGGAGGACCGGGCGATGCTGGAGCGCGCCCACGCCGCACTCGCACCGGCGGTGCACGAGCTGGCCGGAGCCGGCAGCGGCATGCTCACCGCCGGCCCGGTCGCCCAGCACCTCGACCGCCTCGGCACCGCCCTCGGCCGCGCCAGTTGGTGATCACTAACTCGATTCAGCAGCAACAAGCAGGATCGTGCAAGAGGTAGCGAGGATCGTTAAATCGGTGCGGCGGGTCGGGCTGCTGTAGTGGAGTGGTCCACTTCTGCGCCAGAACCTTGGGGAGCCGCACATGTCGCTCGATTCCTACCTCACCCTCGGCCGCTCCGGGCTGCGGGTCAGCCCCTTCGCCCTCGGCGCGATGAACTTCGGCGAGGAAGGCGGCTGGGGCTGCTCGGTCGAGGAGTCCGAGAGGATCCTGCAGACGTACCTCGATCGCGGCGGCAACTTCGTCGACACCGCCAACTTCTACACCAACGGCCACTCCGAGGCGATCCTCGGTGACTTCTTCGCGGCCCGCCCGGGCCTGCGCGACCGGGTCGTACTGGCCAGCAAGTTCTTCGGCAACATGTACCCGGGCGACCCGAACGGCGGCGGCGCCGGCCGCAAGGCGATCGTCGCCCAGCTCGAGCAGACGCTCCGGCGGATGAAGACCGACTACCTCGACCTGTACTGGCTGCACAACTGGGACGCGCACACCCCGGTCGAGGAGACCATGCGGACCCTCGACACGCTGGTCACCGCCGGCAAGATCCGCTATGTCGGCTTCTCCAACACCCCCGGCTGGTACACCGCGCAGGCGCACACCATGGCACTGCTGCGGTCCTGGACGCCGGTCATCGCCCTCCAGGTCGAGTACTCGCTGCTCGCCCGTACCGTCGAGGGGGAACTGGTCCCGCTGGCCCGGGACACCGGGATGGGGCTGACCCCGTGGAGCCCGCTGGCCGGCGGATTCCTCTCCGGCAAGTACCGTCGCGGTGTCGCCGAGGTCGCCGACACCCGGCGTGGCCAGATCACCGGCGGCCCCACCGAGGCCCAGTACGTCGTCATCGACGCGGTGACCGCCGTCGCCGCCGAGGTCGAGGCGAGCGAGGCCGCGGTGGCCCTCGCCTGGCTGCGCGCCCGCCCCACGGTCACCGCACCGATCCTCGGGCCGCGCCGCGTCGCACACCTGGAGGCGAACCTGGCCGCACTGGACGTCCGGCTCAGCGAGCAGCAGATCGCCGTACTCGACGAGGCGTCGGCGCCGAAGCTGAACTACCCGTACGACCTCAACCGGCAGACCGGCGCGATGTTGCAGTTCGGCGGCGCCACCGTCGACGGCGTCTCCTCGGCCGGCTATCCGCCGCTGGTCCAGGACAGCACCCGGTACTGAGCCGGCCTCGCCGAGGCGCCCGGCCGGACCTGGCTACAGGTACCTGCGCGCTCCGGCGTACTCGTGGGCGTACCGGTGCTCGTCGAGCTTGACGTACTCGACGCCGCTCTCCTCGGTGTCGGTGTTGGTCGGCGCGTCGACCAGGTAGCCGTCACCGGCGTACATGCCGACGTGGTGCACCCGTCCGGTGCCGTTGGCGCGGGCGAAGAAGACGAGGTCGCCGGGGGCGAGCTGGTCCCTGGCGACCGGAGTGCCGGCGTTGGCCTGGTCCTGCGCGTCCCGGCGGTGGCCACCAGCACCGCCCGGTCGAGCCGGGCCAGCTCTGGCTACCGGGCGCCCCGGCGGACGGCTATCGCGACCCGGTCGCCCTCCGGGTCGCCGTCGTCTTCGCGGTACTCCTGCGGGCGCTCGCCGCCGTGGCCCGCTTCGCGGCGGCCTTCTTCGCGGTGGCCTTCCGCGGGGCGGCTTTCCGGGCCGTGGCCTTCTTCGCGGCGGCTTTCTTCGCCGGCTTCGCGGCGGCACTCTTCGCCGGTACCCGCTTCGACGGCGCGGTCCGCTTGGCCGGAGCGGCCTTCTTCGCCGCCTTCGCCGCAGAGACCGCCCGCTTCTCCGGGGTCTTCGCGGCGGTCGCCCCGGTGGCCCGTCGGGTGGCGGTGGCGACCTTCTTCGCCCTCGCGCTGCTCTTCGCCGGGGCCTTCTTCGCGCCGGTGGCCTTGCGGGCCGCGGCCGGCCTGGTGGGGGTGCGCTTGCTGCCGCCTCGACCGTCCGCCGGCCGTCTCCCTTGGGTGACGGTGGATCGGATCGGGCCTGCTCGTCGTGCGTCGGCCACCTCGACTCCTCCTCGTCCGGTACCACCCCGGCGGACCGGTACCGCCGCAACGGCGGATCGTCCGGCGGGTGGGTCCCCGTCCGGAGACGCTGTCTCCCCTCCGCGCGAGCCGCTAAACACGCTCCGGCCCGCACCCGACCTGCCCGGCCGGGCCCGGCGATCGGGCACGCCGGAATGCGAGGCGCCCGGCCGGGATCTCCCAGCCGGGCGCCTGCCCGAACACCCGCCGCCGTCACCGGCCGACCGGCCATGCCCCGGCAGGGCCGCCGAGCCGTCCCGGATCACCGGACGGCCCGGCTCAGAAGACCGGTACGCCCTCGCGGACCAGCCGCCAGTTCGGCTGGAAGAAGTCGGCCGGGTCGATGCTGCCCTTGGCCTGCGCCCAGTCGATCAGCAGTTGGCGGATCTCCTGCTGCTCGTTGTAGATCTGCGGCTTCACGATGCCGGGGAAGTTGCCGCCCCCGCTGCGCCGGTAGTTGTTCACCGCGATCACGAACTGGTCGGTGTCGGCGACCGCCGCCCCGCCGCCCGGGTGGGTCAGCCTGGTGATCCGCTGGCCCACCGGCCTGCTGATGTCGATGTCGTAGTCGACTCCGGAGATGGTGTCGTAGTTGTAGTCCGGCACGCTCGGGTCGGTGAGCTGCGCCGGGTCGACCGGCGCGCCCGGGGAGAGGGTGCGGAAGTACTTCGCCGAGTACTCCAGGTAGGCGCGCAGCTCGGCGCCGCTGACCAGTACGGCCTCCAGAGTGTTGTCGTAGATGTAGAGCCCGGCCACGTCCTTGATGCGTACGTCCCCGGCCGGGAAGACCGCTGTCCGGCTGAACGGCGCGGCGATCGACAGTACCGGCAGGTCGGCGTACTGGCCGCCGGCCAGCGCGGCGGTGACGGTGTCGGTCTGCACCTTGTTGATGTAGTCGAGGATCGGGGTGTCCTGGTAGCGGGACTCCGCCGCCGACAGTTCGACCGCCGAGGTGGCGACCACCTGGTTGACGTACGCGACCGTCTTTCCGTGTTGCCGGCGTACCGCCGCGAGCACCTTCGGGTCCTCCGGCACGGTGTTGCTGTTCAGCATCGTGGCCCGCTTGCCGGTGATCCGCCAGCGGTTGCGGTCCCGCTCCAGGGTGAAGTCCATCCGGGTCAGCCGCTGGCCCCACTTCGACGGCTCCGACATCAGTACCCGCTCGCCGGTCCGGGTGTTGGTGACGAACCGCTCGACCACCTCGGCGTGGGCGTGCCCGAACAGGATGGCGTCGATCCCGGGCACCTCCTCGGCGATCATCGCGCACGGGTTCTCGTTCGGCAGCTCGGGTCCGTAGCTCGACGTACCGCTGTCGCCGCCGTGCGCGGAGATCAGCACGACGTCGGCGCCGCGCTGGCGCATCACCGGTACCCACTTCGCGGCGGTCGCGACCATGTCCTCGAAGCGGAGCCTGCCCTCGACGTGCCCCCGGTCCCAGATCGCGGTGCCGGGGTTGGTCAGGCCGAGGATGCCGACCCGCAGCGTCGGTGCCCCGGGCCCGAGCGACACCTTCTTGATGAGGTACGGGGTGAACGCCGGCTTGCCGGTGCGCTCGTTGACGGCGTTGGCGGCCAGGGCCGGGAAGCCGAGCTGCTTGATCCACTTATCCAGCAGCGGCAGCCCGTAGTTGAATTCGTGGTTGCCGAGCGTCACCGCGTCGTAGTCGAGGATGTTCATCGCCCGGGCCATCGGGTGCGTCTCACCGGTTTCGGTGATCGGTTCCTGCTTGGCGTAGTACGTCGCCAACGACGTGCCCTGGATGGTGTCACCGGCGTCGAGCACCAGCGTCGCCCTGCCGCGCCGCTCGGCCCGGATCTGCTTGACCAGGCTCGCCAGCTTCGCCACGCCGACGTCGTTGTGCGCGCTGTCGTCGTATTCGGCGTCCCGGTAGTAGTCCCAGTTGTAGACGTTGCCGTGGGTGTCCGAGGTGCCGAGTACGGTCAGGTCGTAGGTCTTCGGCCTGGTCTGCCGATGGGCCTGCGCCGGTGCGGCCCCGACGAGCGGTGCTGCCGCGGCGGCCGCGGCGACGGCGAGCACCTGGCGTCGCGAAGGGCCGGGAGGAGGGGTCATGCCGCGCCTTTCCTAAGACATGGGGAGCGCTGGGTAGCCGCGCCGACGGCACCATAACGACCGGTCGCGGGTCACGCCAGCCGAGCCGCCGGTGGACGACCACCGGCCATCCGGGCTCCGACCGGCGGACGGCTGCCGGTCACCCGCCCGTCAGGTCGACCAGCCCGTTCCGCTCCGGCCGAGGCCGCCACCGGGAAAGCCAGGGCCACCAGGGACGGGTGCCGTTCGTCACGTCCGGCGCCCGCGCATGATCATGAGACTTGATCGCCCGGGCCGGCTCCGTAGGATCTCGATATCCCCGAGGTCGGGGCGCGGA
Organism: Plantactinospora sp. ZYX-F-223; assembly: GCF_039649625.1. Taxonomy (NCBI): domain Bacteria; kingdom Bacillati; phylum Actinomycetota; class Actinomycetes; order Micromonosporales; family Micromonosporaceae; genus Plantactinospora; species Plantactinospora sp. ZYX-F-223. The sequence continues at coordinate 45,244 of NZ_JBDJAV010000055.1, forward strand.
CCAGCCACGACGGAGGCGTCCGAGACCTCGGCGGCAGCGGCCACGGCGGTACGACCAGGGCGGGGAGAGACGGATGAGCCTGCGCGAGGATGCGGCGGAGATCCAGGACGAGCTGGCCGGGCTGCGCCGGGAACTGCACCAGATCCCGGAGGAGGGCCTGCACCTGCCGCGTACCCAGGAACGGGTGCTGGCCGCGCTCGCACCCCTGCCGTTGGAGATCAGCACCGGAACCGGACTCTCCTCGGTCACCGCCGTGCTGCGCGGCGGTGCGCCCGGACCGGCGGTGCTGCTCCGGGGCGACATGGACGCGCTGCCGATCACCGAGAGCAGCGGCGTCGACTACCGTTCCCGGCACGACGGGGTGATGCACGCCTGCGGGCACGACCTGCACACCGCCGGGCTGGTCGGGGCCGCCCGGCTGCTCGCCGCCCGCCGCGACGAGCTCGCTGGCGACGTGGTGTTCATGTTCCAGCCCGGCGAGGAGGGTTACAACGGCGCCGGACACATGATCGACGAGGGGGTGCTGACCGCCGCCGGCCGCCCGGTCGAGGCCGCGTACGGGCTGCACGTGCTCTCGTCCATCCTGGACCGGGGCGTCTTCTCCTCCCGCCCCGGCCCGCTGATGGCCGGCTCGGCAGGTCTTTTCGTCACCGTCGTCGGGGCGGGCGGGCACGGTTCCCGGCCGCACGTGACCCTGGACCCGGTGCCGGTGGCCTGCGAGATGGTCACCGCGCTACAGACGATGGTCACCCGCCGGTTCGACGCGTTCGAACCGGTGGTGCTCACCGTCGGCACCTTCCACGCCGGAACCCGGCGCAACGTCATCCCGGACGAGGCGAGTTTCGAGGCGACGGTGCGGGCCTTCGACCCCGCGGTGCACGCTGAGCTGGGCCGGCACGCCGTCCAGCTATGCGAGCAGATCGCGGCGGCACATGGCCTGCGCGCCGAGGTGCGGTACGAACCGGAGTATCCGGTCACGGCCAACGACCCCGACGAGCACGAGTTCGCCGCGTCGACCGTCCGGGAGCTGTTCGGCGCGGAGCGGTTCGTCGACATGCGCCACCCGATGACCGGCTCGGAGGACTTCTCCCGGGTGCTCGGCCGGGTGCCCGGAGCCTTCGTCTTCCTCGGTGCCTGCGCCACCGACGACCCGGAGACGGCGCCCGGCAACCACTCGCCCCGTGCCGTCTACGACGACAGCGTGCTGGCCGACGGCGCCGCGCTCCTCGCCGAGCTGGCCACCCGGCGACTCGCTCGACCGGCCGCCGGCCCGCTTTCGCGTACGCCCTGACCCGGAGCGGGGAGCGGGGCGGGCGGTCCCTGCCGCCGGCCCACCCCGCGATCGTCTTCGGTTACCTGCTGCCGCCGCTCAGTCGACCAGGGCGAAGGCGGCGTAGAACTCACCGCGCGCGTCGCGCGGCGCCGTGCGGTCCGGGCTCACCTCCGTGCCGACCCAGCCTCGGAAGGCGCCGGAGTCATCGATGACCTGCAACAGCGGCCGGACGTGGCTGTTGTACTCGTAGCACGACTTGTACGACAGGCACTCGCACCAGAACTCGTACGTGTTCCGGCGTCCGCCGAACGCGTTGCTCAGGTAGTAGAAGCGCCGGTTCTGCGCCGCCAGCTGGTCGACGCAGGCCTGGTACCCCCGGGCCCGCGGCACAGCACGAGGCCGGGGAACAGCCGGCGTTGTCCTGCACGGAACCCAGGCACGAGCCGTCGTCGCACAACTGCCAGGTGTTCATGGTCAGCCCGCCCGCGCTGCCCCGGGTGTAGTTGACGATGCTGTTTCCGTTCCAGGCCTGTCCCTCCAGCAGGAACGTCTCGGACCTGGTCCGGACGCTGGCCATCGACGCCTTGGTCTCCTGGTTCAGGCCGGCGTTGCTGCCGTACCCGATGCCGCTGGTCAGCGAATAGTTGTCGCTCGCCAACTGCATCCGGCCGAGGGTGCTGCGTGGGCTCGACACGGTCCACGTCTCGACCAGGTTGACCGCGCTGGTGGTGCCGTCGACCGTGCTGCTGGTCCAGGTGATGGTCACCTCTCCGGCCGGCTGGTCGTACTGGTAGGTGCCGGTGAACCGGCCGTTCGGCTCCCCGGTGAAGCCCGGTGCCGTCTTGATCTGGCAGTTGTTGCGCGGGTTGCGACCGGGCACCCAGTCACCGCAGTAGTAGACGTCGCCGCTGCGGATCGGCAGCGGGTGGTCGGCCTGGTTCCAGGTCCAGAAGTTGTGCTCCACAGTGCTGCCCGTGGTGCCGAAGACCAGATAGCCGAGGCGTACGTAGTTGCGGTAGGCGTCCGTACGGAAGCCGGCCGTACTCACCACCCAGTTCTGCTTGCCCAACGGTGCGGGCGCGGCCTGCGCCGGCTGTACTGCCACGAGTTGGGTGACGGCGGTCAGGATGACAACGGCGAGTGCCGACAATCGTGTCGTGCGGCGCACTGCGATACCTCCCTGGTCCAAGATGGTCGAAGCGGCAGGGGTGCGAGGCAAGCCCACCGATGTTGACCAACCTGAGGTCCATGTCGATCAACCTATCGTCCTAGGATGCCCTACGGGTGGTGCGGGCAGGCACGCCGGAGGACCACGAAGGCAACAACCGGAGCCGGTCCGTGCCGGGCCTCCGGTTGCCGTGCCGCCGCCGGAGGCATATACCGGCAGATCGCCCGGCGGGGTGTCGACGTCTTCTACACCGGACCGATCGGCGCGGACCTCGTCGCGGCGGTGCGCCGCCCGCCGGTCGCCGCCGACCCGGCCGTGCCGTGGCAGTTCCCGATCCAGGCCGGCGGGATGACCCGGGCCGACCTCGCCCGCTACGAACTGCGGTTCCCCGCGCCGACCCGGTCGGACTACCGGGGCCACCAGGTGTACGGCATGTCGACGCCGTCCAGCGGCGGTGTCGCGGTCGGCGAGGCGCTGAACCTCCTGGAGCGGTTCGACCTGTCGAAGCTGACCGTCACCGAGGCGCTGCACCACTACCTGGAGGCGAGCGCCCTGGCCTTCGCCGGCCGCAACCGGTACGTCGGGGACGGCACCTCCCGGCGGATCCTCGGCGAACTGCTCGACGACCGGTACGCGGCCGAGCGCGCCTGCCGGCTCGACCCCGCCCGGGCCGCACCGAAGCCGGTACCGCCCGGCGACCCCGACGGCCGGTACGGCGACTGCGCGACCGTGACGGCCGGCATCGCGGCCAACCCCGGGCAGAGCACCACGAACCTGACGGTGGCCGACCGCTGGGGCAACGTCGTCGAGTACACCCTGACGATCGAGGAGACCGGCGGGAACGCGATGGTGGTGCCCGGGCGCGGATTCCTGCTCAACAACGAGCTGACCGACTTCACGTTCGCCCAGACCCCGGGTGCGGCGCCGGACCCGAACCTGCCCGCGCCCGGGAAGCGCCCCCGCAGCTCGATGTCGCCGACCATCGTGCTCGACGACGACGGCCGTCCGTTCCTGGCGCTCGGCACCCCCGGCGGCGCCACCATCATCACCACCGTGCTGCAAATCCTGGTCAACCGGATCGACCTCGGGATGTCCCTGCCACAGGCGTTGGCGGCACCCCGGGCCTCGCAGCGCAACAGTGCCGCACCGCAGGCGGAGCCGGCCTTCGTCACCGCGTACGGCGGTGCACTCGGCGCGCTCGGCCATCCGGCGTTCGCCGCCACCGCCGAGCTGGGTGCGGCCACCGCGATCGAGTTCACCGGTCGACGCGGTCTGCTGGCGTCGGCGGAACCGGTACGGCGCGGCGGCGGGGCGGCCGGCGTCGTCCAGCCCGGTCGGTGGGCGGCGTCGGGGTGAGAGGATGTCGGGATGCCGGCGCTGACGTTGCCCAGGGTGACCTATCTCGGCGGGCATCCCGACCGGACCGACCAGACCAGGCAGCTCACCGTCGTCCTCGACCGTCCCGGCATCGTGGTACGCGGGCGGTTCCGCCGCTTCCTTGAGTTCCGCTGGCCCGACCTGCGCGGACTCGACGTACGGTCACCGGACATCGTGACCTTCGTGCTGGCGACGTCGCTGTCCGAGGTGGACGGCGACGGCGCCACGCTGCACCTGGAGACCGACCGGGGGCGGGCCCGGCTGCACGTCAACGGCGTCCGCCAGGCTGACCTGCGGGCGACCCTCGCCGGGTGGGTGACCCGGGAGGCCGGGCCGGACGCCCCGTTGCCGGCGACGCCACCGCCCGCCCCGCGCCAGGTCGACGGCCAGCTCGGTACGGTGCGGATGGCCCTGGACGTCTGGCGGGCGGCCAGCCTCGGCCGGGAGCCGCTCGCCGACCGCAGCACCCTGGCCTACCGGCTGGCCGTGGCCGAGAACCACCGGCTCGGCGGGGCGTTCACCGAGGCCGTCGCCGTGCTCGGGCCGCTGGCGGCCGAGGCCGCCCGGGCGTTCGGCCCGACCGACGACGACACGTTGAAGGTCCGCAACGCGCTCGGCCAGACGTACCTCGCGGCCGGTGAGCTGGACGACGGGTTGGACGTGCTGCGCGAACTGGTGGCGGTGACCGAGCACCTGCACGGCGTCGACGGCGAACTCACCCTGGTGTTCCGGAACAACCTGGCGGTCGGCTACCAGCAGGCCGGCCAGTACGCCCTCGCCATCGACCTGCACGGGCAGAACGTCCGGCACACCGAGCGGCGGCGCGGGCCGGCCGACCTGGAGACGATCGGCCGGCGCAACAACCTGGCCGCCACCCTCGCCCTCGCCGGCCAGCGGGAACCGGCGATCACCGCGTACTGGGCGGTGCTCGACGCGCTGGCCGGCGCCGATCACGCGCTGGCGGTCACCGCCCGGCAGAACCTGGCCATCCTGCACAACCCGTCCTGGCGGCCCTGACCGTCGCGGCGCCTCGGCCGCGCCGTCGGCAACCGTAGGGGCGCCGGAGCACGTGAGTAGCGTGCGGCCGGCACGCCGTCAGCCGTGCAGCAGCGGCAGCGGGGGAGGAGCGCCGGCCGGTGCGACCGGGCGGAGTTGGCGTACCACGTCGTCCTTGCGGACGATCGCGCTGATCTCCGCCCCGGTCTCGGCGGTGAGCCGGCCCTGGCCGGACAGTCCCAGGTGGGTGGCGAGCTTGCGACCGTAGAGGTCCACCGCGGCCTCGACCAGGTCGGTGTAGACGCCGACGGCGAGCCGGGCACGATACCGGGCGGTGAGCAGGGCCACCGCCCCGACGAACAGGGCCGGCCACCAGAGGGCGCCGAGCAGGACGTACAGCACACCCCAGCCGGCGAGCCGGGCCGCCGAGGCGCAGCGGTCCTGCACCGCCGTCAACTCGCCGCGTACCGGCTCGGGCAGTACCAGCCAGAGTCGCGGCCACACCGCTGCCAGGTCGATCGCGTAGCTGCGGTGCACCCGGACGTCGGCCGCGTGCAGCCGGTCGCCGATCCAGGTCGGCCGCTCCGCCGCTACCAGGCCGATGGCGTCCCGCCGGGCGATCGCCCGGCGGGCCCGGGCCCGGGCCGCCGGATCGGCCGGATCGGCCAGCAGCGCGCGTTCCGCCTCCGCCACCTCGGCGTCCGCCGTGGCCCACCGCCGCTGCCGGGACCCGGCGAGCCAGCGCAGCACCGGCGCCGAGCCGGTCAGCCCCCAGGTCCACTCGACGAGCAGGCCCACCGCGCCGGCCAGCAGCCCGGCCGCGGCGGCGCCGAGCAGGAACCCGGCCGCGGCGATCAGCAGGGCCGCGTTGCGCCCGCTGGCCGGGGTGGCGCCGACCGTGTCCAGCCAGGTGCCGAGCACCCGACGGTCGACCGCATGGCGGTGCCCGAGCACCTGCGCCAGCACCACCGCCCCGGCGAAGAGCGCCCCCGGCACCATCAGGGTGGCGGTCCACCGGGTCACCAACTGCTTGCCGAGCTCGGCGAGGAAGGCGGTCACAGCGTGATCCGGGTCTCGACGAACGGCAGCCCGGTCAGGGCGCAGGTCGGCCGGTCACCGTCACCGGCCCGCTCCGCCCGGGCACACGCCTGCCGGTTCGGGCAGGTCCAGCCGGTGACCGTGGGATGCCCACCGCCGCCCCGCCAGGTCTCGAAGCCCCGGCTGCCGGTGGTCAGCCCGTCGATGCCGTGCCGGGCGAACACGACGTCGAGCCGGTCGAGGTCGGCTTCGAGTTGCCGGTCCAGCCGTCCCTGCCCGATCGCGTCGGCGATCCGGCCCAGCACGTCGGCGGCGCCGAACCGCTCGGCGTACTCCCGGAGTTGTCCGCCGCCGGCCTGGCCGCAGAGCCGACCGATGCGCTGCGCGACGAGTTCCATGTCCGCTCCCCGTGCGTCGGCCGGCCGGATTCCGCTGACACAGTAACGCCCGGCGCACCGCATCGTCGCGAGGCGCGGGCACCGGGTGGCGTCGCCGCGCACCCGCCACCCCGGTCGGCGAGACTGTGTGCCGGAAGGCGACCGCGGAGCAGCCTCGGTAGCCCGGCCGCACGATGGGACGCAGCGATGTCGAGAAGCGACCTGGATCTGATCACCGCCGCCCTCGACGAGTACGAGCGCAGCGCCGATCCGTCGATCCCGCTCGACGCGGAGCTGGCCGACGCGGCGCAGCGCCTCGGCCCACAGGTCGGTGACCGGGGCCCGGGTTGGCAGGTGGCGGGGGTGCTGGCTCGGCTGCACTGGTGCCGTTATCTGCTGCTGCCCGGGCTGGACGGGCTGCGGGAGCGCCAGGCGGCGGTCGAGCTGTTCCGCCAGCTCCAGCGCCGGGAACCGGATCTGGTGCCCGAGCCGCTGCGCGACGAGTGCCGTGAGCCCGGTCCGTCCGGAGTCGACGAACTCTCCGCCGTCCTGTTGAGCCGGCAGCAGGCCGAACGGGTCGACCGCCTGCGGCAGCGGCACCTGGCCGGCGACGATCGGGCGCTGCGGATGCTGGTCAGCCTCTACCGGGAGTGGCTCCCGTATGCGGCCCGGCAGCGTGGCTGGCCCGGCGTCCTGCTCCAGGCCGCGCTGCTGACCGACCTCGCCGACGCGCTGCTCGCGGTCGCCGAGCACGCCCTTGACGGACGCAGGTACGACGACGCGCTGGACACTGCCACGAAGGCGCTGACGGTCACCGCCGCCCGGGACCCGCACCGGCCGGCCCGGCTCACCTTCCGGGGCCGTCTCTTCGAGTTGTACTTCGACGAGGGCGCCGGCCCGAGGGCGCTGGAGATGGCGGTCGGCGACTACCGTCGGGCCGCGCAGCTCGGCTGGCACCGGCGGCCGACCGAGCTGGACCTCGTCGGTCGGCTCGGTGCCGCGCTGCGCCGGCTGGCGGAGCTTCCGGAACAGCCGTCGGTGGAGATCCTGCTCGAGGCGACGGCGGCCTGGCGGGACGCGGTGACCTCGTCGGCTCCGGAGGATCCGGAGCTGCCGTCCCGACTGGAGCGGCTCAACGAGGTCGGCAACCTGCTGGCCCATGCGGTCGGCCTCGAACCGGTGCGTACCGTGCTGGGCGCCGCCCAGCAGCCGGGGCTGCTGGACCGGCTGTTCCGGCGTACCGGGGAACTGGCCGACCGGGTCGGCGTCGACACCTCGCCGGAGGTACTGGCCGAGCGGCTCGACTCGGCCCTGGTGCTGTGCGCCGCGGTACCCGCCTTCGACCCGGCCCGGCCGCGTGCCCTGCTCCTGCTCGGCCAGGCGGAACACGACCGCTGGCAGCACGGCGGTGAACTGGACGGGGCCGAGCGGGCCGCGATCTGGGCCCAGATCGCCCTGGACGCCGCCGGCCCGGAGCACCCGCTGCGCCGGGAACTCCTGAACCTGCTGGCCGGGGCGGCCGGTGACGCGGGACTGCACAGGCGGTCCGACGCGCTGGTCGAGGCGGCCGTCAGCGCCGCCCGGGCCGCTCTGGAGCTGGCCGACGCGCACCCGGAGGCCCGACCGACCCAGCTCGGCGTGCTCGCCGACGCGTACGCCCGGGCCGGACGGCTGGCCGGCGACCGCGACGCCCTGGATCAGGCGGTGCGGCACCAGCGGGAGGCGGTCGCGCACACCTCGGCCGACCAGGAGGTGTACCCGGTGCGGCTGATGAGCCTCGCCAGCATGCTGGTGCATCGCGACGCCCTGGCACCGGACGACGCGCTGCTCGCCGAGGCGGTACAGGCAAACCGGAGTGCGCTCGCCGCCCTGCCCGCCGACGACTCCCGCCGGGTCGGCTTCACCTACAACCTGGCGAGCAGCCTGTCCCAGCACGCCCTCCGGCGTAAGGACCCGGTGGAGCTGCTGGCGGCGGAGCAGATCTTCGCGGAGGCGTTCGCGCTGCTGCCGCCGGGCCATCCCGACCAGCCGCGGATCCGCAGTTCGATCGCGGAGATGCGGTACCAGCGGTTCGTGCTCGGCGGTGACCTGGACGCGCTCGCCGGAGCCGTGGCACTGGCCCGGCAGGCGCTCGACGAGACTCCGGCCGGGCATCACTGGTGGCCGATCCGGGCCCTCATCCTGGCCCGGGCATCGGCCGAGCTGGCCGGCCTCGGCGGGCCCGACGCGGCGGCGGCGCGCGCCGAGGCGATCGCCACCTACGCCGCGATCGCCGCCTCGCCGGTGGCCGATCCGCAGCGCCGGATCGACGCCGAACGCCGCCAGGCCGAACTCGCCGACGAGGCGGCGGATCCGGCCGCCCGACTGGCCGCGCTCGAACGCGCCGTCCAGCGGATCCCCTCGGTGATCAGTCGGTCGACCGCCGGCCGGCGCCGGCTGGACGCCATCGCCCGGCTCGGCGGGCTGGCGTCCGAGGCCGCCGCGGTCGCGGTCGCGGCGGGAGATCCCGACGCCGCCGTCGAACTCCTGGAACGGGGGCGCGGCCTGCTCTTCAACGAGGCCCTGGACATCCGCGTCGGCGGAGCGGAGCTGGCTGCCGTCGATCCGCTGCTCGCCGCGGACCTGGCCAGGGTCGAACGTGAACTGGCCGAGGCGGACGCGTACACGCATGTCCGCACGTTCATCATCGAGGTGGAGCGGACCACGGCGTCCGGCGAGTCGCTGGCCAAGAGCACCCGGGAGTGGGATCCCCGGACCAGTTGGCTGCCTCGGACCCGCGAACTCGCCGCCGAGCGGGACCGGCTGGTGGCCCGGATCCGCGCGTTGCCGGGCTTCGCCGACCTGCTGCGGCCACCGTCGCTGCCGGTGCTCCGGGAACGGCTCCGGGGTCTGCCGGTGGTCGTCGTCAACACCTTCGGCGACCGGGGCGACGCCCTGCTGGTCCCGGCGGAGCCGGGACGGCCGGTGGAGCTGGTCCGGCTGCCCGAGTTGCGTGAGGCCGCCGTCCAACGCCAGGTCACCCGGATGTACGCGGCCGTGCTCGACGCCACCGAGCCGGCGGTACCCTTCGACCGGCGGGTCGCCGCCCAGGAGGATCTGCTCGACGTGCTGGCCTGGCTGTGGGACGCCGTCACCGGGCCGGTACTCGACCGGATCGCCCCGGCGGAGGGTCCGCCGCCGAGGATCTGGTGGTGCCCGGTCGGCTCGCTGGCCCGGCTTCCGCTGCACGCGGCCGGTCACCACCAGGCTGCGGACCGGTCGCGTACGGTGCTCGACCGTACCGTGTCGTCGTACACTCCGACACTCAACGCGCTCGCCCACGCGGCGACCGGGCGGCCCCGGCCACCGGCCGCCGCCACGGCGGTGGTCGTCGGCGTACCGGGCGCACCGCGATCGTCGGCGTTGCCGGAGGTACGCGCCGAGGTCGAGCACGTCGCCCGGCTGATTCCCGGCTCCGCCCTGCTCAGCGGGACGGAGGTGGCGCTGCGCGATGTCGAGGACCTGCTCCGGGTCCACCCGATCGCGCACTTCGCCTGCCACGGCGTCGCCGACACCAGCGCCAACGCGATGCTCGGCGGTGGACTGCGACTCGGTGCGGCGACGCTCAGTCCGCACCTGGTCCGCTCGTACCGGCTGGACCGGCCGGAACTGGCCTTCCTGTCGGCGTGCAGCACCGCCGAGGCCCATCCGACCTTCACCGACGAGCCGCTGCACCTGGCGTCGGCGTTCCAGCTCGCCGGGTTCCGCGGGGTCGTCGGCACAATGTGGCGTACCACGGACAGCGCCCGGGTCGCCGAGGCCTTCTACCGCACCCTGACCGGCGGTGGCACCAGGCCACCGGCGACGGCCGACGCGGCCCGGGCGCTCACCGACACGGTACGGGCGCTGCGCGACGAGTTCCCGTCGACTCCGACCAGATGGGCCGGATACCTCCACGTGGGGCTGAACCGGCCACTCTCCCCGGCTCCGAGCTGACGGGCCACCGGGCGGTCGGGCGGGTCAGGGGCGCGCGCGGACCGGGCGGCGACAGTCAGGTCGCGGGTATCGGATCGGGACTGCCGGCGTGCAGGGCGGCGGCCGTGGCGAAGGCGCGGATCATCGGGTGCACGACCGTGCCGTCCCCGGCGAGTTCGGGCTGGAAGAGGGTACAGAGGAAGAACGGGTGCCCCGGCAACTCGGCGACGCGTACGTCTCCGGCCTCGTCGAAGCCCGTCAGATGCAGCCCGTGCGCCCGGAGGACGTCCAGATAGGAGGGATTGACCCCGTAGGAGCACTGGTAACGCTCGACGCTCCGGCCGGCACCGAGCACCCGTTCGGCCAGCGAGCCGGCGGCGATCCGTACCGTCCCCTCGTGCCCGGCGAGCGAACAGGCCAGCGGTTCGATCAGCAGTTCCCCGGTCGCCTCCGGGTTGTTCTCGCCGTGCGCGGCCCCGGACAGCCCGCACACGTCACGCGCGTACTCCAACAGGGCATGCTGGAAGCCGCCACAGGTACCGAGGAACGGTATGCCCTGCTCGCGTGCGGTGCGGACGGCGCTGATCGCACCCACCTCACTCCGGTACGGGCTGCCCGGAGTGAGCCAGATCCCGTCGAAGCCGGCCAGCGTCCCGCCGTCCGCCGCCTCGGGCGTCGGGATCCAGTACAGGTCCAGGTCGAGCCGGTCACGCAGCCGCAGCGCGTCGAGGAGCACGGGCATGCGGGCATGGGCGCGGACGTGCGGAGAACGGTCACCGACGGCGGCGACCCGGGCGGTGAAGGCGGATCGGGTCTCGGACATGGCATCATCCTGGCCCGCCGACCCCGTGCAGCACCAACGATGATCAGTACTGGTCTGATAAGCAACACTGATGCGGTGGACCCGCACCTGCTGCGTACCTTCGTCGTGGTGGCCGACTGCCGCTCGTTCTCGGCGGCCGCCCGGCGACTCGGTTACACCCAGTCCGCGGTCTCGCAGCACATCGCCGCGCTGGAGGGCGATCTCGGCACCATGCTGCTGTACCGCCGTCCGGTGGCGCCGACCGAGGCGGGGGAGCGGCTGCTGGAGCACGCCGGCCCGATCCTGCTGCGGCTGGACGCGGCCCGGGTCGACGTCCGGCAGGCGGCCGCGGAGCCGACCGAGCCCCTGCGCCTCGGCATGACCCCGCTGGCCGCGACGGCCCGGGTCGCGACCGCACTCACCGCCGTACGCCGGACCCGGCCCGGCCTCGACGTGACCGTACGGGTCGCCGACCGGCAGTCGGTGGCTGCCGGTTTCGCCACCGGCGAGTACACCATCGCCCTTGTCGACGGCGTGGTCGCGCCGAGCGACCCGTTACGGCTGCTCGACTCCGGCGCGCTTGTCGGCGTCGCGGTCGCCGAGCAGCCGCTCGTCGTGCTGCTTCCGGAGGGCCATCCGCTCGGCCCGCGTCCCGGGCTCACGCTGGACGATCTGCTGGATGCCCGGTGGATCGACGCACCCGACGTGACGGCCGCGTTATCGGACCTGAGCGCCGTCGCCCGCTCGGACAACCCGCGACCTTCGATCCGGTACGCCGGCACCGATATCGCCGCGCTGGTCGCGCTGGTCGCGGCCGGGCACGGGCTCGCGGTACTGCCCCGGTCGGCGGTGCCGTCCTGCGCCGGGATCGACCAGGTGCCGCTGGCCGCTCCACGTCTGGTGCACCGGACGGAGTTGCTCAGACCTCGCGCTGGCGGATCGCTGGCCACCGCGCTCAGCGACGCCATCACCGGGCAAACCGGATAACCGGCAGTGTGCCACGTCCGATTTCATGATCGAGTCGGT
>NZ_JBDJAV010000056.1:0-56467 GCF_039649625.1 Plantactinospora sp. ZYX-F-223
GGCCGTACCCGGACGTCACCGACCGTCCGTCGGATCGGCGGTAGCCAGCAGCGCTCCGAGCCGTTCGACGCCGTCCCTGATCATCTGGCCGTACGGGTCGTCGCCGAGCGCCGGCAGACTCTCCCGGGCCAGGGCCAGATGCGCCCGGGCCTCGTCCGGCCGGCCGAGCTTGCGGTAGTCCTCGGCGAGGTTGAGCTGCAACGACGGCCGGAACGCCGCGACCTGGAGGCTGGCGTCGTGCCGCCGCGCCCGCTCGTCGGTCAGCGTGTCGGCGGCCGCCAACGCCCGCAGGTCCCAGCGGAGTTCCTCGGCCGGGTCGTCCTGGAGGTCGGCCAGATAGTGCGCCAGGGTGCAGCGGTGGAACGGGTCACCGCTCGGACCGATCCGCCCCCACAGCTCGGTCAGCCGCTCCCGCGCCGCGCCGGTACGCCCGGCCTGGCCCCACTCGACCGCCTCGATGATGCTCGCCATCGTGTCGTCGGTGTCCTGCTCCATCGTCCACTCCCCTGTGTCGGCCGGTTCGGCACCGCCGATGCTGGAGCCTCGACGAGGTCGAGGGTCAAGCGCACAGCCTCCGGACGCTCTCCGGCCACCCCGACGTCGGCGGCCGTGGCCACCGGGAGGAACACCAGCATGGCCACGGCGAGCAGGATGTAACTGTTCGAGCCGAAGAACCCGAGGACACCGCTGTGGTCCACCGACCACAACCAGACGACGCTGCCGCAGAGCAGCAGGTAGGCGCCGGTCCACCAGCACCACGCCCGGCGGCCGGTGCCGCGTCGGGACGCCGCGCCCCCGGCCGACCGGCGCAGCAGCGCGGAGTCGGCGAGGACGACCAGGGCCGGCACCAGCCAGACCAGGTGGTGTACCCAGGTCACGGGGCTGACCAGGCAGCCGGCCACCCCGGTCAGGGCAAAGCCCGCCCGCTCGTCGCCGCGCCGGGCCGCCTGGCGGGACCGGTACGCCCACACCGCCAGGACCACCGCGACCAGCACGATCCAGACGAGCCGGTCCGGATGCTCGGGATTCCACCGCGCCACCAACCCGAGCAGCGACTGGTTGGAGACGTAGTCCAGCGCACCGACCCGGCCGGTGTCCCAGAGCGCCCGCCCGAAGTACTCCCGGCTGGCCTCCGGGGCCACCAGCCCGGCCAGCAGGGTCGCCGCCGCCCCGGTCGCCGCCGCCGTGCCCGCCGCCCGCCAGCGCCGGGTGACCACGAGATAGCCGATGAAGATCGCCGGGGTGAGTTTGACCGCCGCCGCGATGCCGGTGCCGACGCCGGCGAGCCGGTGACCCCGGTCGAGCAGCCAGGCGTCGGCGTAGACCAGCGCGAGCAGCACCAGGTTGACCTGGCCGAAGCTGACCGTGTCGCGTACCGGTCCGAGCATCGCGAACAGGCACGCGGCGAGCGCGAAGCCGAACCCCCGGTGCCAGCCCTCGCGCCGGGCGATCGGGTCGACCAGCAGCCACAGCACCAGCCCGGCGGCCAGCGCGCTGACCGCGACGTTGACCGCGATCGTCGGGTGCCAGTCCAGCCAGGCCATCGGCAGCATGCACAGCGCCGCGAACGGCGGATAGGTGAAGCCGTAGTCGGTGCCGGGCCGGACGTAGTCGTAGAGCTGGCCACGGTCGTGCAGCCAGTGGTTGACGGCCCCGTGGTAGACGCCGACGTCGAACCAGCCCCGGTGCCCGGGCAGCAGCGCGATCGCGACCGCGATCGCCCCGGCCAGCCCGAGGACCACGCTGACCCGGGCGTACCTGCCGGACGGTCCGGTGCTCATCGGGACGTTCCCTCCAGGGCCCGGCCGTTCCAGGTCGGGCCGGCCAGTGCCGCGTTGGTGCCCAGCCGGAAGCACCCGACCGCGACGATGCCGAGCACCACCCCGGTGGTGGCGAGGACGAGCTGTGCCGGATCCGGCCCGAAGCCGCTGGGCAGGGTCAGGAAGGCCACCGCCGCGGCGACCAGGGAGGCCAGCCGGCGTACCGGTCGGTCGGGTGCGGCGGCGGCGATCAGCACCAGGCCCCAGAGCAGGTACCAGGGCCGGGTGGCCGGCCCGAGTACCGCCACCGCGGCCAGGACCAGGCCCAGCGCGTACGTCGGTCCGAGCCGGTGCCGGTGCCACCAGACGACGGCCGTACCGCCGAGGGCGGCGAGCAGGCCGCCCCAGGTCCAGAACTGCATCGGGGCGGTGCCGAGGTCCCACCCGGCCGCCTGGCCGAGCCGGTCCGACGCTCGCCCGAGGGCGCTGGAGACCGACCAGCTGTGCTTGTAGATCGGTGTCCGGAGCGCGGCGATCCAGCCGTACCCGAGACCGGTGGCGGCGGTGACCGCGACCGCCGTCAGCAGCGCCAGCCCGGCGGCACGCAGCGTCGCGGACCGGATCCCGTGGTGCGGCCGGGCCAGCGCCACGACCACCAGCAGCCCCGCCACCGCCGGCACCTTGACCAGCGCGGCCAGGGTCACCAGCACCGTGGCCAGCCCGAAGCGGCGCTCGAACGCGAGGCAGAGCCCGGCCACCAGCAGCCCGAGCATCACCGCCTCGTTGTGCGCCCCGGCGACCAGGTGCAGTGGCACCAACGGGTTGAGCACGCCCAGCCACACCGCCGCGCCCGGCTCGACCCCGCCGTGCCGGGCCAGTCGGGGCAGGAACACCGCCAGCAGGCCGACGCCGAGCAGGGCCACCAGGCGCAGCCCGATCACCCCGGCCGCCACCTTCGTACCGGCCGCACCGGCGACCAGCGCGGAGAGGCCGAGGAACACCGGCCCGTACGGTGCCGGCGTGTGCTGCCACATCTGGGGCACCTCGGCGGCGAACCGGCCGCCGAGCTGCGACACCCCGTGTTCGTAGACGTCGCCGCCGGCCAGCACCATCGCGCCCTGGGCGAGATAGCTGTAGACGTCGCGGCTGAACAGGGGCGGACCGAGCAGCAGCGGGCCGGACCAGAGGGCGAGGGTGGCCAGCAGGCTGCGGACCTCGACGCCGTCCGGCCGCCGGATCTCGCGCCCCACCCACCACCAGGCGGCCACCAGCATGGTGAGCCCGAGATATCCGCAGAGCAGGGCCGGTCCCGGATGGTGCCGCCAGTCGGTCAGCCACAGCTCCGCCCCGGTCTGGTCGACCGGCAGCGCCCCGGCGGCCAGCCCGGCGCAGGCCAGGATCGTCGTCCCGGCGGTGCCCAGGATGCGGTAGGCGATCACCGCGGGCGGTGAACCTCTTCCAACCTCCCTTGCGGCCCGACGGACCGCAAGGTCGGACGCGGTGGGTGGGCGCCGCGCGGTTCAGGTTGAAAAGGGTTCAGTCTCAGCACACCGGAAGGATTCCTGTGTGATATGGCCGCAAAACGACGGTTCGATGATGCGCCGGTGGCGTCGGCGTGCACGCGGACAGGGGCCACCGGTCGTCGCCCGCCGCCGGGTCGGCTGGCGGATCCGGGCACCGGACTACCGCGTTCGTGGTACGCCTCCGGGTGCCCGGCTTCGTACAGTGGCCGGATGAGGGGCGGGGCGGTGGCGGCGCTCGGCGGTGCCCGGGGGCGGCGCTGGGCGGTGGACGCCGGGATCGCGGCGGCGGCCGGCGCCATCACGGCGTACCGGATCGCGGTCGTGGCGGTGCAGCCGGGCGACCAGGCGCCGGACATCTGGGCGTACCTCCTCGGCGCGGCGATGGCGGCGGCCCTGCTCGCCCGGCGGCGCTGGCCGGCCGCGGTGCTGGCGGTGGTCGGCGGCCTGTTCCTGGCCTACCACGTCTCGCGGTATCCCGGCGGCGCACCGGCCGCCCCGGTCTGGGTCGCGCTCTACTCGGTCGCGGTGGCCCCGCGCCGCCGGCTCGGCCTGGCGCTGGCCGCGCTCTTCGTCCTGCTGGACGCGCAGGGCCGGATCGTGGTGGCCGGGGTGGAGCCGCTGGACGCGACGCTGGACAGCTCGACCGTGGTGTTCGTGGCGACGCTGCTGCTCGGCGAGACGGTGCGGAGCCGCCGGCTGCGGCTCGCCCTGCTCACCGCCGAACGGGACCGTACGGCGCAGCGGCGGGTGGTCGAGGAGCGGATCCGGATCGCCCGGGAACTGCACGACGTCACCGCACACACCCTGGCGGTGGTCGGCGTGCAGGCCGGGGTGGCCGCCGACGTGCTGGACGACGACCCGGAGCAGGCCCGGGCGGCGTTGGAGGCGGTCCGGCAGGCCGCCCGGGAAGCGCTGACCGAACTGCGGGCGGCGGTCGGGGTACTCCGGGACGGCACCCGCCCGGCCGGCCCGGAACCGCCGGCGCCCGGCCTGGACCGGCTGCCCGCACTGGCCGAGACGACCGGCGCGGTACTACGGCACGACGGTACGCCGCGCCCGCTGCCCCGCGCGGTGGAGGCGACCGCGTACCGGATCGTGCAGGAGGCGGTGGCGAACGCGGTCCGGCACGCCGACGCCGACCGGATCGAGGTACGGGTCGGCTACCGCTCCGACGGGCTCGACCTGACCGTCTCCGACGACGGCCGGGGCCCGGCCGGACCGCCCGGCAACGGCCTGCGCGGGATGGCGGAACGGGCCGTCGGGCTGGGCGGCTGGCTGCGCACCGGTCCAGCCGACGGTGGCGGTGGTTTCCAGGTACGGGGGTGGCTGCCGGGATGACGGTCCGGGTGTTGCTGGCCGACGACCAGACACTGGTCCGGGCCGGCTTCCGGGTGCTGCTGGAGCGGGCACCGGAGATCGAGGTGGTCGCCGAGGCCACCGACGGGGACGAGGCGATCGCGCTGACCCGGGCGCACCGGCCGGACGTCGTGCTGATGGACATCCGGATGCCGGGCACCGACGGGCTGACCGCGACCCGGCGGATCCTCGCCGACGACCGGCTGCCCGGGGTCCGGGTCGTCGTGCTGACCACCTTCGAACTCGACGAGTACGTCTACGCGGCGCTGCACGCCGGGGCGAGCGGCTTCCTGCTGAAGAACCTGGAGCCGGACGAGCTGCGCCGGGCGGTCCGGGTGGTGGCGGCCGGCGACGCGCTGCTGGCACCCGAGGTGACCCGCCGGCTGATCGCCGCGTACGCCGCCGGTCCGGAGGTGCCCGGCCTGCACACGCTGACCGCCCGGGAACGCGAGGTGGTGACGCTGGTCGCGGACGGGCTCTCCAACGCGGAGGTGGGTACCCGGCTCGGGATGAGCGCGGCGACCGCGAAGACGCACGCGAACCGGGCGATGACCAAGCTCGGCGCCCGGGACCGGGCCCAGCTCGTGGTCTTCGCCTACCGCAGCGGGCTCGCCGGGATACGACGACCGCGGTAGCCCGGCAGCGCCGTCGGGCGGATCCGACGCCGGCCGGCCGTTCGTAGCGTTTCCGGCATGTTTCTTCTTCTGGGACCGTTGCTGAACTTCGTCTCCGGCTTCTTCTGGGAGCCCGACTCGCAGGGCATCACCGCCGGCACGCTCGCCGCGCTCTCCTGCGCCTGCTGGCTGATCGGCCTGATCGGCCTCTACGACCGGCTCCGCGCCGCCGCGCCCCGCTACGTCGCGGTGGCGATGCCGCTGACCGTCTTCGCGGCCGTCGGCGGGGTGGCGTTCGGAGTGCAGAGCATCCACGAGGGGCTCTTCGACGCCTCGCACGCCGCAACGATCGAACTGCTCGACCAGCATCCGCTCGCCGCCTGGCCGCTCTACTGGGTGGCGGGTCCGCTCTTCCCGCTCGCCCTGTTCGGGCTGGGCGTGGCCCTGCTCCGGCTGCGCGCCGCACCGGTGCCGGTCGGCGTACTGGTCTGCCTGGGCGCGGTGGCGTTCCCGCTCAGCCGGATCACCCGGGACGCGACGATCGCGCACGTGGCCGATCTGCTCCTGCTGCTGCCCTTCCTCTATCTCGGCGTACGCGCGCTGACCGGGCGGCGTGACCCCGCTGCCCTGGAGACCGGAGTCGGGTCCCCGCGCCCCGGACAGCCGGTGGGAAGCGCCTGACCGGCCGCGGGAGGGCGGATGCGGGCGCTCAGGCCGAGACCAGTTGCCGGGCCTGGGCCAGGGTGACCGGCTCGCCGTGGCTGTCGACGTACCACTGGTAGTCGTCGTCGAGCAGGTCGCGCATCATCGCCAGGTCGGGGCCGTCGTCCGGGTCGCGCAGGTGTGCCGGCGGTGGGTAGAAGCAGTCGCCGAGCAGCGCAACCCGGGCGTCCGGGACGTACACCACGGTCGAGTCGGGGGCGTGCGCGCCGCCGACGTGCCGCAGCCGTACCCCGGTCGGCAGGGTCAGCTCGTCGGTGAAGGTACGGGTCGGGGGCAGGACGGTGAAGTCGGCCCAGTCGTCCATGGCCAGCGCCCGGGCCCGGAAGCTCGGGCCGAGTCGCGGATTCTCGCGTACCTGGGCGCGCAGGTAGCGGTGGCTCCACGGCCGGGCCGCCTCCTGCCGGAGCAGCTCCCGCCCCGCGACCTGCCCGACGATCTCCACGTCCGGCCAGGCGCAGGCGCCCCAGACGTGGTCCCAGTGGTGGTGGGTGTAGACCAGCCACCGGGCCGGGGGGAGCCCGGCGGCCCGCATCGCCGCCTGGACCGCCCGGGCGTGCGCGGGGCTGTGCCCGGCGTCGACGACCACGCTGCCCCGGTCGTCGGCGACGACCGCCACCGCGGCCTGGACGTTCGCCGGGTCCGGGTCGCCGGGCGAGAGCCAGACCCGGCCGGCGAGCTGCCGGATGGTGACGCCGTCGATGATCGCGTGACCTCCTCGAACGGGGCCCGGGGCGGACCGGGGTGCCGTGCCCCACACCCTATCCGCGCCATCCGGCGGCCCCGGATACGGTACGGCGTACCAGGTGGAAGGGGCGACGAGGGTGATCACCCGTACCGATGTGCAGGAGGCGGCGGCCCGGATCGCCGGACACGTCCGGACGACCCCGCTGGCCCGGGTCGAACCCGACCTCGCCGGTCCGGCCGGGGCGCTCTGGCTGAAGCTGGAGTTCCTGCAGCACTCCGGGTCGTTCAAGGCGCGGGGCGCGTTCAACCGGGTGCTGGCCGCCGCCGAGCGCGGCGAGCTGCCGGCCGCCGGGGTGGTCACCGCGTCCGGCGGCAACGCCGGCGCCGCCGTGGCGTACGCGGCGAGGTCTCTCGGGATACCGGCCGAGGTGTACGTGCCGACCGCCGCCCCCGCCGTCAAGGTCGGCAAGCTGCGCCAGCTCGGCGCCACCGTGGTCCGGCACGGCACCGAGTACGCCGAGGCGTACGACGCCGCGGTCAAGCGGGCCGCCGACACCGGGGCACTGTTCTGCCACGCCTACGACCAGCCGGAGATCTGCGCGGGTCAGGGCACCCTCGGGCTGGAGCTGCTGGCGCAGACCGGTGAGCTGGACACCGTGCTGGTGGCGGTCGGCGGCGGCGGGCTGATGGCCGGGGTGGCCACCGCACTGGACGGTCGGGCCAGGGTGGTGGCGGTCGAGCCGGAGGGCGCCTCGGCGCTGCACGCGGCGCTGGCGGCGGGCGGGCCGGTCGACGTACCGGTCGCCGGGGTGGCCGCCGACTCGCTCGGCGCCCGCCGGGTCGGCGCGATCGCGTACGAGGTGGCGGTCCGGGCCGGGGTGCGCAGCGTGCTGGTCACCGACGAGCAGATCGTGCAGGCGCGACGGCTGCTCTGGAGCCGCTACCGGGTCGCCGTCGAGCACGGTACCGCCGCCGCGATGGCCGCGCTCACCTCCGGGGCGTACCGGCCGGTCGCCGGGGAGCGGCTCGCCGTGCTGCTCTGCGGGGCCAACACCGACCCCGCCGACCTGGCCGGCTGATCCGCTCAGAGCTAGCGCACCACCCGCAGGGCGGCGCGGCGCCGGGCGTACCGGCCGGGCCAGTCCGCCTCCGGGCCGAGCAGGGCGGCGAGGCTGGCCGCGTCCCGCTGTGCCTGGCCCGCGCAGCAGTTGTTCAACAGGACGTGCAGCTCGTCGGTCTCGTCGGCGAGGCCGCGCAGCCGCTTCGCCCAGTCGGCGAGTTCGTCGTCGCCGTACGCGTACCGGAACCGGGCCTCCTTGTCGCCGGTGGTCCACTCCGGGCTGTGGCCGTGGAACCGCATCACCGCCGGCTCGGCGGTGGCCAGCAGCAGCGGCGGGATCGACGACTCGTGCCCCTGCGGCATGTCGACACTGACCATCGTGATGTCGTGCCGGGCGAGGAAGCCGACGGTGTCCGGCGCGTTGTCACCGTCGAACCAGGACGCGTTGCGCAGTTCGACCGCGACCCGCCAGGGCCGGGCGCGCTCGGCGGCGTCGCGGATCCGCTCCTTCGCCCGCTCGCCGTGCGCCAGCCAGGGCGGGAACTGGAACAGCAGTACGCCGAGCTTGCCGGCTCCGGCGATCGGCTCGACGGCCTCCCGGAACCGCTGCCACAGCTCGTCGTAGGTCGACTCCGGCAGGTCGCGGCGGCGTACCCGACCGGTGTCCCGGCCGTCCGGCCGCAGGTCCCGGGGCAGCGCCGCCAGCTCCGCCCCGTGCCCGGTGAACAGGCCGAACGCCTTGACGTTGAAGGTGAAGTCCGGCGGGGTACGGTCCGCCCAGGCCGACGTCGTCTCCGGCGCCGGTACGGCGTAGTAGGTGGTGTCCACTTCGACCAGACCGAACCGCTCGGCGTAGTAGGCCAGCCGCCCGGCCGGGGTGTTGGCCGACCGGGGGTACCAGCCGGACGCGAGCAGCGACCGGTCCGCCCAGGAGGAGGTGCCCACCTTAATCTCGCCCATGTCCACAGTCTCTCCCCACCGGCCACGGTGGTCGAAACCTACCGACCCGGGACAGACCGGAGAACTACTCGATCGTGGAGGGCCCGCCCACCCTGCTGCCGTCCGCCGGGTACCCGACCTGACGCCGGCATTCCGGAGCGGGTCGCCCGCTGGCTCGATGGCTGGCCGACCCCGTTTCCAGACCGGGCCGCCGCCGTCCGGCACGTCGGCGGCGGCCGGCCGGCGGTCAGCACGGCGGAGATCCGGATGCCGGGCACGACGTACACCTGGACGGCCCGGATCGGTGGTGGGAGGTGCTCGGCGACTTGCCGGCTTCCGCGCCACGGCAGCGGACCTGACTCCGCCGCCTTGTCACCTCGGGTCGGCACGGGGACGGCGAACGGCGTTATCGAGACCGACAGTTCCGACAAATCATATGCTGGTGCGGTGACGACCAGCGGCTCCGACGGCCACCGCCGGGCACACACCGGTCGGCGCCGCAACGAGGAGGCTCGGCAGGCGATCCTCGACGCGGCGCTCCGGCTGCTCACCACCCGGCACGACGGCGGGCTGACCGTCGACGTCATCGCCCACGAGGCCGGGGTCGGCAAGCAGACGATCTACCGCTGGTGGCAGTCGAAGGGCACGGTCCTGCTGGAGGCGCTGACCGACTGGAGCGACTCGCTGGTGCCGGTCCCGGACACCGGATCACTCCGGGAGGATCTCTGCACCTACCTCGCGCACACCTTCCGCCGGGCGGGCGAGCCGGCGACGGCGGCGGTGCTGCGTACCCTGGCCGCCGAGGCGGCCCGCGACCCGGGCACCGCCGAGTTGTTCCGGCAGTTCACCCAGACCCGCCGGGACGCGCTGCACGCCATCGTCCGGCGGGGCCGGGAGCGCGGTGAAGTCGGCCCGGAACTGGATCTCGACCTCCTGGTCGACCAGGCGTACGGACTGTTCTGGTACCGCTTCCTGCTCGGACACGGGCCGCTGAACCAGGAGACCGCCGTCCGGCTGACCGACGCCCTGATCTGCCAGTGAGATCACTGCAGGTTGTCGTGCAACGACCAGCGGCAACGAGATCGGACATCTCGTCCGGCCGGTCGCCGGCGTGTCATGCTGGCCCGTCGGGAGCCTGCGGCTGCGATGCTCGGCCGGAGCCCCCGCCGACCGACCAGACGAGGAAGGCCAGCAGTCGAGCCAATGAGTTCCGAACACACGCACAGCCACCTGCCCCGCCCCGGCCGGCCGACCAGCCGCGCCGCGCGCCGGCTCAGTCTGGCCCTGCTGATCCCGGCGGCGGTGCTCACCCTCGTGTCGATGGTGCTGCTGTGGCCCCGGGACACCCCGGCGCCCGGTCCGGCCGACGGTCCGATCCGGGTGCTCGGCACGGTCGTCGCCGTCGCGTCGACCCCCTGCGCCGCGCCGCCCGCCGGGGAGGAACTGCCGACCGGCGCCCCGACCGACTGCGGCACGGTCACGGTGGACCTGACCGAGGGCATCGGGGCCGGCCAGCAGGTCACCACCGACGTACCGTCCGGGCCGGGTGCGGTCCGGGTGGCCGCCGGGGACGAGGTGGTGCTGCTCTATCTGGAGGAGAGTCCGGAGCGGCAGTACTCGATCATCGACCACCAGCGGTCCACCCAGTTGTGGCTGCTCGGCGCGGTGTTCGCGCTCGCCGTACTCGCCTTCGGCCGGTGGCGCGGCCTGAGCGCCCTGGCCGGGCTCGGCGTCACCTTCGCGGTGCTGCTGATGTTCATCGTGCCGGCCATCCTCGACGGGCGCTCACCGCTGCTGGTCGCCATCGTCGGCGCCGCGGCGATCATGCTCACCGTGCTGTACCTGACGCACGGGTTCAGCATGACCACCACGATCGCGGTGGCCGGCACCCTGGCCAGCCTGACCATCACCGCGGCCCTCTCCGCGATCGCCACCGCCGCCGCCCACCTCTCCGGGATCGCCGACGAGACCTCCAACTACCTCTCCATCACCCAGGGTGAGGTCAACATGCGCGGCCTGCTGCTGGCTGGCATCGTGATCGGCTCGCTCGGGGTACTCGACGACGTCACCGTCACCCAGTCGGCCACGGTCAGCGAACTCGCGCTGGCCAATCCCGGGTACGGCTTCCGGCGGCTCTACTCGGCCGCCACCCGGATCGGTCGGGCACACATCGCATCAGTGATCAACACGATCGTGCTGGCGTACGCCGGCGCCTCCCTGCCGCTGATGCTGCTCTTCGCCGCCGACGCCGCCACCCCGATCGGCGAGCTGCTCACCAGCCAACTGATCGCCCAGGAGCTGGTACGCAGCGCGGTCGGCACCATCGGGCTGATCACCGCCGTCCCGATCACCACCGCCCTGGCGGCCCTGCTCGCCGCCCGGCGCGGCATCGAGCCGGGGGCAGGTCCGGTACCACCGGTCCCGGCCACGCCCGCTCCGGCTCCGGCGGCCCGGCGCGACGACGCCGAGGTCGGGGGCGGAGAGCGGCCATCGCCGTCGGTACCGTCGGGCGGGCCCGCGCCGGGGGCAGGTGGCGACGCGCCGGTGCCGGCAGCGGGTGGCGATGCCCCGGAGGCCGATCCGTGGATGGCCTTCGTCGACCGCCACCCGGACGGGAAGCGGTAACCGGGGGCCGCGACCAGGGCAACGCCCACAGCGGCCGGGACGGCGGGGTACGCCGCAGGCTCGGCCCCCCGCGACGGTGCCGGCCCGGCCGCGCAGTGCCGGATCGAGGCGTTCGACGGCGAGGGCCACCGGCTGGGCAACGCCGAGAGGGTCGTCACCACCCTGCCCGTACCCCGGACCGGGTGCTGCTGCTGACCCGTGAGCCCGCCGGCCTCAGCCCGGGGTCGGTACCGGCGGGGTCGGCCGGTTGGCGTCGGCGGCGGCCTGGACGAACTCCCGGACCCGGGCGGTGGTGTTGGTGGCCAGCCAGATCGGGCCGCGTTCGATCGGCGGCGCGTCGGAGATCGGCACGTACGCGAGGTCGGGGCGGGGATAGTAGCGGCGGCTGTGCTCGCCGACCGGCAGTACGCCCCGGCCGAGCGCGACCAGCGAGAGCATCTCGGAGAAGGTGTTCCCGACCGGCCCCTTCGGCACCGGCCGGCCCGACGGGGTGTGCTCGGGCGTACGGTCGCGCTTGAACTCGGCGGAGGTGACCGCCGGATACTGCACCACCGGATGGTCCGCGAGGATCTCCAGGGAGACCGATGCCGCGCCGGCCAACGGATGGTCGGCGGCGACCGCGAGGACCCGCCCCTCGGAGAGCAGCGCCGGCCCGTTCGCCATGCCGTCGAACGGGTACGAGGCGATCAGCACGTCCACCGAGCCGTCCAGCAGGCTCGACCGGGTGTTCGCGAGCTGCGCCTCGTGCACCTCGACCTCGCACTCGGGATGCCGCTCGGTGAAGAGGTTGACCGCCCGGAGCAGCAGCGGCGCTGTCCCCTCCCCCAGGAACGCCACCCGGAGCCGCCCGGTGACGTTGCGCCCGGCGTCGACGGCCCGGCGTACGGCCTCGTCGATCCCGGCCACCAGCGGGGTGAGGTCGGCGGCCAACTGCCGCCCGATCGGGGTGAGCCGGACGACCCGGCTGGTGCGCTCGAACAGCGGCGCCCCGACCCGGCGTTCGAGCTTCTTCACCACGTGGCTGATCCGCCCGGTGGTGACGTGGAGCCGCTCGGCGGTACGGCCGAAGTGCAGCTCCTCGGCGAGGGTCAGAAAGGTCTCGATCTCGTGTCGTTCCAGCACGTCGGCGCCCATCGTTGAATCTGGCTCAACGATCGTAGCCCGATCGCGGCTTGGTGCCGATCGCCGTGCGGCGGATCGTAAGAGGCGTCACCAGCGGGCCGGGGTTCCGGCCAGAACGCCGAGCAGCAGACGACCGGCGTGGTCCAACAGGAGGAAAACATGGGCACCACCGAGATCACCGACTACCTGCGCGGTCTCGACGCACCGCTGCGGGCGATCGGCGAGAAGCTCCGGCCGATCGTCGACGCGGCGCTGCCGGAGGCGACCAGCGGGATGTGGCACGGCCACCCGACCTGGAGCCTGGGCGGCAGGCCCGGACAGCAGCCGGTCTGCCTGGTGAAGGCGTACCGGTCGTACGTGACGTTCGGGCTGTGGCGGGGGCAGGAAGTGGCCGACCCGGGCGGCCGGCTCGTCCCGGGCGCCCGCCGGATGGCCGCGGTGAAACTGCACGCCGTCGACGAGATCGACCCGGCGCTCTTCACCGGCTGGCTGCACCGGGCCGCCGACCTGGAGAAGAGGTGACGACGATGAAGGTCACGGCATTCGACCATCTGGTACTCACCGTGCAGGACGTGGAGCGCTCCCTCGCGTTCTACTGCGGGACCCTCGGCCTGGCACCGGTCCGGGTGGACGAGTGGCGGGCGGGCAAGGTCCCGTTCCCCTCGGTCCGGATCACCCCGGAGACCATCATCGACCTGGTGCACGGCCAGCGGGGCGAGTCGAACGTCGACCACATCTGTCTGGTCGTGGAGCCGCTGGACTGGGCCGAGGTGATCGAGTCGGGGACCTTCACCGTCCTGGAGGGGCCGGTGGGCCGGTTCGGTGCCCGTGGCAACGCGATCTCGATCTACGTCTCCGACCCGGACGGCAACACCGTCGAGCTGCGCTGGTATCCGGAGGACCGCGCGGGATAGCGCGGGCGGGCCAGGTGCGGCGGACGGGCGAGCCGTCCCGTCCGCCGCGCCCGGTAGTCCCCGCCTCGGCTACCCGGACGACCGGCGGCGGAGATCGAGGCGTTCCCGCGTCGGCTCTCCGACCGGGGATGGCCGCGAAGATCAGCGCGCAGAACGATATCGTTGAATGTCTGAGTTGCGACCGGCGCTGCGCCGAGCGCACCCCACCTGCACCGAGGCGGCGATGTCATGGCCAACCTGCTCGACCGGATCGACCGGGCCACGTCTGGTCTCTGCCCCTGCGGCGCCGCCCCCGCCGCCGGCTCGGCATACTGCTCGGACGACTGTCGGCCCAGCCATGTCGGCGATGACACCGACACCCGGGAGACGGGTCACCTGGCCACGCCGATGCGGTGGCGCCCCGACCTGATCACCGAGGGCGACGACAGCGACCTGGTCGACCTCGGCGCCCAGACCTGGTACGACGGGCTCTACCGGGCCCAGATCTTCGACCGGGCCAGCCGACCCGGCAATTGGCACCTGCGGCTGGACGACGGACACCGGTACGTCGGCTGCGACCTCGGTGACCCGGTCGAGACCGGACCGGGGCCGGTGCCCGAGCATTTCGTCGGACGGATTCGGGACGTCTGGCGGCGGCTGGAACGGGAGCTGACCGACCCCCGCCGCACGGTGCCGTACGCCGGCCCGTGGCAGGCCGCCTTTGCCACCGGCGGCAGGCCGTCATCTGCCGGCGCGGCGTTCGGGCCGGCGCCACCGCGCAGTGCCCCGACCCAGGCGTGGCAGCGGCGGTGCCGGCGCTGCGACCGGCACGGCGTACCCGTGGACGGCCGGCGCAACGGCGAGCCCTGCCAACTGTGCCCGCACTGCCGGGCGCCGTTCCCCGGGCCGGCGCTGATCCCGACGCTCCAGTCCCACGGCCGGCACACCGTGTTGAAGCTGAGCTACGTCGCGAACGGCGAGTACTTCACCCGCAGCGCCTTCGTACCCGGGCGCGACATGATGACCGCCGAGGATCCGACGGAGCTGCTCCAGTCCGCGTGGGACCGGCTCGAATCCTTCCTGCTGGACCAGATTCCCCGGTCGCCGAGCGGGTCGGACGATCCGCCCGCTGAATAGCGGGGAAACGGCCAGCTCCCGGCACCCGGCCGCGCCATCAGGACGACGGACGGTTGCCGCGCCGTGTATGCCGGGCCGGCAGAATCGACCGGAAAGTTCCCCGCGTCGGCGGATGGAGTCGGTCAATGCCTGAGCACGCCACCGGACCCGATCCCCGCACAGCCACCTCCCCCACCGGGTACGTCGCGCTACTGCGCCAGGTCCGGTGCGGGTCCGGCCTGACTTACCGGGAGATCAGCCGACGGGCCCGGGAGACCGGCGGGACGCTCCCGCCCAGCACCCTCGCCAACATGCTGGGCCGGAACACCCTGCCCCGAGCCGAGTTGGTGGTCACCTTCCTCACCGCCTGCGGAAAGCCGCCGGAGCAGGTGGCCACCTGGGTCGACGTACGGCGCCGGATCGCCGAAGACGTCGCGGCCGCCGCCGCGACGGCGGCGCCGGCACGGCCGTCCACCGTGCACCCGCCGTCGGTCGCCGGCCAGGCACGGGTACGTCAATGGCGCCCCGCCCTGGCGATCGGCACCGTCGCACTGCTCGCGATCGTGGCGCTGGCCTGGCGTGGCCTCGACAGTGAACTCGCCTCGGCACACGACGGCCGCCCGCCGGCCGGTACGGCGATCCACACCCCGTCGCCGGGCGCCCCGGCCGTGCCGGCACCCGGCTACTACCTGGTCCGCGCGGCCCACTCCAGCCTGTGCCTGACCGAACGCGTCGGCACCGACGACGGGCAGCTCTTCCAGAGCGCCTGTGCCAGGGCCTTTCCGCCGAGGGCGCTCCGGCCGACCGGCACGGGACACCGGTTCGAGACGCTGCATCCCGAGTTCGGTCCCGGCTGCATGGGCGTGATGGCGGCGAGTCGGGACGTCGGCGGGGTGGTCCAGGACGGATTCTGCGGTGCGGGACTCGCGCAGGAGTTCTGGTTGGAGCCGGTCACCACCCCGGCCAGCGGCTTCCGGATCCACGCCGTGCACAGTGGGCTCTGCATCGGAGTGGTGGACGGCTCGACCGAGGACTGGGCACCGGTCCGCCAGGTCGCCTGTGACCTCAGCACACCCGGTCAGGTCTTCACCTTCGACGCCGCGCCCGCGCCGTCTCCGGCCGCTGACCGCCGCGATTCCGGCCGCTGACCTCCGCGATTCCGGCACGGCGTCGCGATGGGCCGATCGCCGAGGTCGGGGCAGGCCAACCGGGTGGATCGGCGGATCGGCTCGGCCTGGTCGTCCGGTCGGCCCTGGTTGTCGGCGGTTTTCGCGTCCCTCGCGAATATTTCCATGATCTTTTCGGGCCGACACGCGGTACGGTCCTTACTACCGCGGCGTGCACGCGCCCCGACGCACGTCGCCACCCACGGGGCATCGTGCACGGAGGACATACGCATGACCTATCGGTCGGATCGCACACCAGGCAGGAGACGCCGGCTCGTCGGCGTGGCGGCGGCAGCCGTACTCCTCGCCTCCCTGCTGCCGGGGACGGCGTCGGGCCAGGAACCCGCGCCGGACCCGCGGATCGGCCTCGGCGCGGGCTGGCTGGACGCGCAGAGCGCGAGCAACAACCTCGAACTGCTGGCCCACCGCGACAAGCCGGCAGGCTTCGTCAACCCGGCCAACCCGGGTGACTTCGGCTACGCCGGATCGGATCTCGCCTTCGGCGGCGCTCACGCCTTCATCGGCAACTTCAACGGCTTCAACATCTACGACATCTCGCAGCCGGCCAACCCGGCACTGGTCACCAGCGTGGTGTGCCCGGGTGGGCAGGGCGACCTGAGCGTCCACGGCGATCTGCTCTTCATGTCCGTCGAGGAGACCCGTGGACGCCTCGACTGCGGTACGGACCCGGCGGTCGGCACCCGCTTCCAGGGCGTACGCGTCTTCGACATCAGCGACGTGGCGAACCCGGTGCAGGTCGCCGCGGTGCAGACCTGCCGAGGCTCGCACACGCACACCCTGGTCACCGACCCGGACGACAGCGCGAACGTCTACGTGTACGTCTCCGGCACCGCCGGTGTCCGCCCGGCCACCACGATGGCCGGCTGCAACAACACCCCGGCGGCCGGCGACAACCCGGCCCGGTGGCGGATCGATGTCATCAAGGTGCCGGTGGCGGCCCCCGAGCAGGCGGCGATCGTCAGCGGTCCCCGGCTGTTCGCGAACCCGCAGACCGGTGCGGTCGACGGCCTGCAGAACACCCCGCCGGCTCCGACCCACCCCTCGGGCGGTTCGTGGAGCCCGTCGCCGGTGACCGACGCCTGCCACGACATCACCGCCTATCCGGAACTCGGCCTGGCGGCCGGCGCCTGCGAGGGCAACGGCATCCTGATCGACATCTCGAACCCCGCCAACCCGGTACGCATCGACGAGGTCTCCGACCCGAACTTCGCGTACTGGCACTCCGCGACGCTCAGCAACGACGGCAAGAAGGTCATCTTCACCGACGAGTGGGGCGGCGGCACCGGGGCCCGGTGCCGGACCACCGACCAGCCGCAGTGGGGCGCCAACGCGATCTTCGACATCGTGGACCGGAAGATGCGGTTCGCCAGCTACTACAAGCTGCCGGTGCCGCAGACGCTCCAGGAGAACTGCGCCGCGCACAATGGCTCGCTGATCCCGGTGCCGGGGCGGGACATCCTGGCCCAGGCGTGGTACCAGGGCGGCATCTCGCTGCTGGACTTCACCGACTCGGCCAACCCGCGCGAGATCGGCTACTTCGACCGGGGGCCGATCAGCCCCACCAGCATCATGCTCGGCGGCTTCTGGTCGGCGTACTGGTACAACGGTCAGGTCTACGGCAGTGAGATCGCCCGCGGCTTCGACGTCTTCGGGCTGAAGCCGAGCCAGGACCTCAGCGCGGCGGAGATCGCGGCCGCCCGCGAGGTGCGGGTGCCGGAGTTCAACGCCCAGCACCAGACCAGGACCACCTGGACGCCGAGCCTCGCGGTGGCCCGGGCCCGCTTCGACCAACTGGCCCGGACCTGCACCTCGACCATCTCGACGCGGCACAACGGGCCGCTGACGGTCACCGGCGTCACCTGCCTGACCGGGGCGACCGTCTCCGGCCCGGTCACGGTCCGCCCGGGTGCCTCGCTGCTGGCGCTCGGCTCGACGATCTCCGGCCCGGTGTCGGCGTCGAACGCGGCCGCGGTGCACCTCTACGGCAGCACGGTGCGCGGGCCGGTGAGCATCACCGGTACGAAGGGCAGCGCCGCCATCGTGCAGACCGAGATCTCCGGACCGGCCGTGCTGACCTCGAACCGTACCGGGACGGTCGAGCCGATCGTCGCGGACAGCACCGTACGCGGCCCGCTGAGCTGCACCGGCAACTCGCCGGCGCCGATCAACCTCGGTAAGGCCAACACGGTGCAGGGGCCGGTCGCCGGCCAGTGCGCCAGCCTTGACTGACCCGCGCTAGACACCGTTGGCAGTGGGGGCGTGTCCGGTCGGGGGGTACCCGGCGGGACGCGCCCCCGGCGCGTTCCCGGGCCGGCGGCGCAGTTCCGGGCCGGCCCAGCGCGTTCCCGGGCCAGCGGCAGGCCCTGGCACCCCGCTGGCTGGCTGCCCGGCCGGCGCCGAGCCGGCCGGGGACGTCCGCAAGAGGTGCCGGGCGTCGTCGCCGGCGGCTCAGCCGGCCAGCTTGGCCAGCAGTTCCTGGAGGCTTCTGATCTCGATCGCCTGGTCGGCGTTGACCTCGCGGGCGAACCGGTCGGTCGCCGGCTCCAGCCCGCCGCCGGCCGCGTAGAGCTGCTGCACCATCGTCAACGCCCCGTTGTGGTGGCGGATCATGAGGTCGACGAAAAGCCGGTCGAACTCCCTGCCCCGGGCCTGCCGCAGCTGGCTCATCTGCTCCGGAGTGAGCATTCCCGGCATCGCCGCCTCATGCCCGGCGTGGTGGGTGTGCGGGCCGGGGACCGGTGCGCCGCGTTCGGTCAGCCACCGCTCCATCTGCGCCGTCTCGTCCCGCTGCGACGTCTGGATCCGGCCGGCGAGCAGTGACACCTCGGGGCTCTCCGCGCGGTCGGCGAC
This sequence comes from Plantactinospora sp. ZYX-F-223, assembly GCF_039649625.1. NCBI lineage: Bacteria > Bacillati > Actinomycetota > Actinomycetes > Micromonosporales > Micromonosporaceae > Plantactinospora > Plantactinospora sp. ZYX-F-223. The sequence continues at coordinate 18,453 of NZ_JBDJAV010000056.1, forward strand.
GAGGGCGGTCATCTCCAGCGCCTGCGCATGGTGCGCGATCATCCGCTGCATGAACTGGACGTCGGCTTCGGTGTGCGCCGGAGGCGGCGGCAGCTTGGACTGCTCGACCGGGGAGAGGGCGCGGCCCGGCTGACCCGGCGCTCCGGGCTGGACGACCCGGGTGGCGGCGGCCGGTTCGTCCGGTCGGTCCCCGGTGAACCGGAGCACGGCGAACGACCCCGCGCCGAGGGCGACGACGGCGGCCGGCAGGGCGATCAGGAGACGGCGACGGGACGAGAACACTATTTGATCACCGTAGCCGACAACGTCTCCTTGGGCGAGAGCCGGCGAGGCAGATCGGCATCACCGGCTCGGTCGACCGGCCTCGACGCTCACCGGGCCCTGCCGAAAGTACGACCGCTGGCAGCGGAAACTGTCGCGCAGGCCCTCGGAGCCGGAGATGGCCGCCTGGTTGGAGTGTGATCGGAAGATCCTCGTCGACGAGGCCATGCGACACTACCGACTCAGGCCGAGCCAGGTGATCGCCCATGCGTCCATCGAGGCGCCCGCCGACTCCTACAAGCGGGCACGGTTCCGCGGCGGGCCATGGCGTTACTCGAGATACCGCCTCCTGCCCTTCCTGTTGACCGATGACGGCGTACGCCAGGTGGACATCGATCTCGACTTCGAGAAGTGCTCCGCCAACCGGACGCAACGCCTGAACTACCGCTTCGACGCGGTAGCCGCCGTACGCGTGCACGGCGCCGCGAAACAGCAGCAGACGTTCGAGCTGACATTGGTCAACGGCGAGCCGGTCAGCGTACGGGTGACCGAGTCGCACACCGAGGATCCTCGGCAGGACGAGGATCCGGAGATGCTGTCCCAGGTCACACTGGACGCGTCTGGCCTTCCCCGCACGCTGAACGTGCTGGAGGGCATCGCCGCCGAGGGCAAGGAGTGGATCAGGCATCAGCGTCGGCGCGCCGACGAGCGTCTCGCCGATCTGACGGCAACCGTACGCAACCTGATCGACTGACCTTTCCGCTCCGGTCTGACCGGTCCGGCGCCTCCGATCGGGCGAAACCGACCGAGCCGACGGGCCACCATAAGTTTCCATTATCTCCGGTTCAAGAAACCCGCATTTCCGCCTGCTGCGTTTGGTCTCCCGGTGGACCGGTCCCTACGGTGTGCATGCGGCGTACGGGACGGCCGCGCGGCACCGATCTCGACCTCCGGGAGTTGTCGGGTCGTGAGTCACCGGAAGACGGTCGTCCGTCACGGCAGCCGGAACCCCCACCGGCCCGAGCCGCAGCGCATGATTTCGGGAGGTTCATACACATGCGACGGTCGCACCGCGGTCGCGCCTCCACCGGTTCCGGCCAGCGCCGCCGCCTCCTCGCCGTGGCCGCCGCTCTCGCCGTGTTCGGTGGCCTGGTCGGTGTCACACAGATCTCCAACGCGGAGAGCCAGCAAGCTGCCCCCGGCTGCGAGCCAGGCTCCCCACCGCCGTCCGCCGCCGCGTCGGAGAGTCCCGGCGCCGCCGGGGACGACGCGACCGCCGAGGCGTCGCCGCCGGCGTCCACCGAGACGTGTCCACCGTCGACCGGCCCGGCCAGGCCGTCGGGTACCCCTGGCGGAGCCACTCCGGGTGGCGGCGGCCTGAACGCCCTGGGCGACGACTGCGAGGCGAGCGAGCTTCCCGCGCACACCGGCTTCCAGGACGGCGGCCGGTGCGTGCCGACTGCCTTCGGTGAGGTGGGTGCCGCGGAGCAGAACCCGACACTGCTGATCGCCCAGGCGCCGCGGACCGTACGCGAGGGACAGCCGTTCCGGCTCGTGGTGAGCACCCGCAACCTCGTCCGCGACCGGTTCCTGCCGGCCGGGCGGGGCGGCTACTACCTGGAGTCCTCCCTGCTCAACGACGAGGGCCTGGTCCGGGGTCACTTCCACACCGCCTGCCGGATGCTCACCACCACGACCGAGGCGGCCGACCCGGCTCCGGTACCGGCGTTCTTCGTCGCGACGGAGGACGGCAAGGGCGGCGACGAACCGGACTCGGTGATCATCGAGGTACCCGGGCTGCCCGCCGGCCTCGCCCAGTGCTCGTCGTGGGCCGGTGACGGTTCACACCGCATCCCGATGATGGTGCGCGCCAACCAGATCCCCGCGCTCGACTCGGTCCGCATCCAGGTCCAGCCGGCCGAGGAGGAGCCGCCGGCCGAAGAGCCCGGCAACGAAGAGCCACCGGCGGAGGAGCCGGGCAACGAAGAGCCACCGGCCGAAGAGCCGGGCAACGAGCAACCGCCCGCCGAGCAGCCCGGCAACGAGCAACCGCCCGCCGGCAACCCCGGTGGCCAGCAGCCACCGGCGGAGCAGCCCGGTGACGACTCCCCCGAGCAGGAACCGGACCAGGAGCAGCCGGGGAACGGGCAGGAACCGGCCGGACAGAAGCCGACTCCGCAGAAGCCGACTCCGCAGAAGCCGGCGGCTGGCGCGACCACTCCGACCAGCCAAACCACCGAGCCGGTGACCGAGGAGTCGCCAGCGGGCGGGGCGAACGTGGCCCAGGGCCCGCCGGCCCGCGACAACGCCGAGACGGCGGCGTCCGGGGGTGGCGGCGGGTTGGCGCTCACCGGTACGAACACCATCACCTTCCTCGGGGTCGGCGTGGCGTTGCTGATCGCTGGCGCGGCCTTCCTCTACCTGAGCCGCCGACGCCGGACGGTACGCCGCTGACGCCGGTCGGCTGGACAGGCTGATCCAGCAGCGGACAAGCGCAGGCCCGGCTCGTCGGTGGACGAGCCGGGCCTGGCGGGTCCGGACCGACCCGGGTGGGCCGGTCCGGAACATCAGGATCAGGCGATGTCGAACCGGTCCAGGTTCATCACCTTGACCCACGCGGCGACGAAGTCGCGGACGAACTTCTGCCGGGCGTCGTCGCTGGCGTAGACCTCGGCGAGCGCCCGCAGCTCCGAGTTGGAGCCGAAGACGAGGTCGGCCCGGGTACCCGTCCACTTGACCTCGCCAGTGGCGGAGTCACGGCCCTCGAAGGTGTTCGCGTCCTCGGACGTCGCCCGCCACGTCGTGCCCAGGTCGAGCAGGTTGACGAAGAAGTCGTTGGTCAGCGACCCGGGGGTCGTGGTGAAGACGCCCAGCGGCGACTGCTGGTAGTTCGCACCCAGGACGCGCAGGCCACCGACCAGGACGGTCATCTCCGGCGCGCTCAGGGTCAGCAGGTTGGCCCGGTCGACCAGCAGGAACTCGGTCGGCAGCCGGTGGCCCTTGCCGAGGTAGTTGCGGAACCCGTCCACCGTCGGCTCCAGTGCCGCGAAGGACTCCACGTCGGTCTGCTCCTGCGACGCGTCCGTACGCCCCGGCGTGAACGGCACCTCGACCGTCTGGCCGGCGGTCTCGGCGGCCAGCTCGACGGCGGCGGAGCCGCCCAGCACGATCAGGTCGGCGAGCGAGATCTTCTTCCCGCCGGTCTGGGCGGCGTTGAACGCCTGCTGGATCCCCTCCAGGGTGTGCAGCACCCGGGCCAGCTCGTCGGGCTCGTTGACCTCCCAGCCGTTCTGCGGCTCCAGGCGGATGCGCGCCCCGTTGGCACCACCGCGCTTGTCGCCGCCCCGGAACGTCGACGCCGACGCCCAGGCGGTGGAGACCAACTGGGACACCGACAGCCCCGAGGCGAGGATCTGGGCCTTTAGCGCGGCGACGTCCGCGGCGTCGACCAGTTCGTGGTCCACCGCCGGGATCGGGTCCTGCCAGATCAGCGTCTCGGTCGGGACCTCCGGGCCGAGGTAGCGCACGACCGGACCCATGTCGCGGTGGGTCAGCTTGAACCAGGCCCGGGCGAACGCGTCCGCGAACTCGTCCGGGTGCTCCAGGAAGCGCCGCGAGATCTGCTCGTAGACGGGGTCGAACCGGAGCGCGAGGTCGCTGGTCAGCATCCGCGGCTCGCGGCGCTTCGACGGATCGTGCGCGTCCGGCACCATGTCGCTGCCCGCGCCGTTCTTGGGACGCCACTGGTGCGCGCCGGCCGGCGACTTCATCAGTTCCCACTCGTACGCGAACAGGATGTGGAAGAACTCGTTGTCCCACCGGGTCGGGTGGTAGGTCCAGGTCACCTCGAGACCGCTGGTGATCGTGTCCGCACCCTTGCCGGTGCCGAAGCTGCTCTTCCAGCCCAGGCCCTGCTCCTCGATGGGGGCGCCCTCGGGCTCCGGGCCGACGTGGTCGGCGGGACCCGCACCGTGGGTCTTGCCGAAGGTGTGGCCGCCGGCGATCAGCGCCACGGTCTCCTCGTCGTTCATCCCCATCCGGCGGAACGTCTCCCGGATGTCCCGGGCCGAGGCGATCGGGTCCGGGTTGCCGTTCGGGCCCTCCGGGTTGACGTAGATCAGGCCCATCTGGACGGCGGCGAGCGGGTTCTCCAGCTCCCGCTCGCCGGTGTAGCGGTCGTCACCGAGCCAGGTGGTTTCGGGACCCCAGTAGACGTCCTCGTCGGGCTCCCACACGTCGGCGCGGCCACCGGCGAAGCCGAAGGTCTTGAAGCCCATCGACTCCAGCGCGACGTTGCCGGCGAGGATCATGAGGTCGGCCCAGGAGAGGCTCTGCCCGTACTTCTTCTTGACCGGCCAGAGCAGCCGGCGGGCCTTGTCCAGGTTCCCGTTGTCCGGCCAGCTGTTCAGCGGCGCGAAGCGCTGCATCCCGGCGCCGGCACCGCCGCGACCGTCGCTGATCCGGTACGTGCCCGCGCTGTGCCAGGCCATCCGGATCATGAACGGGCCATAGTGCCCGTAGTCCGCCGGCCACCACTCCTGCGAGGTGGTCAGCACCTCCGCGATGTCCTGCTTCACGGCGGCCAGGTCGAGGCTCTGGAACGCCTCGGCGTAGTTGAACTCCTCGCCGAGTGGGTTGGCCACCGCCGGGTTCTTGGCGAGGATCTTCAGGTTGAGCTGGTTCGGCCACCAGCCGCGGTTGCCGCCCCCCTGGGTGGGGTGGGGGGCACGTCCGTGCGCGACGGGGCAGCGGGACTCGCTGCCCGCCTCCGCGTCGTGGACGACGGCGTCGTGGTTTTCGGACATCTGGTTCCTTCCGTGACTTCGCGGATCAGAGAATTCAGGATCGGCCTGCGGTGGAGGTTCGGGATCGGCCTGCGGTGGAGCAGTCGGGGCAGCGGCCCCAGTAGATGACCTCGGCCTCGTCGATGGCGAAGCCGTCGTCGTCGGAAGCGGTCAGGCAGGGCGCCTCGCCGACGGCGCAGTCGACGTCGGAGATGCGGCCGCACGACCGGCACACGGCGTGGTGGTGGTTGTCCCCGACCCGCGACTCGTAGCGGGCCACCGAGCCGGACGGCTGGATGCGCCGGATCAGACCCGCGCCGGTGAGCGCGTGCAGCGAGTCGTAGACGGCCTGGTGGGACACGTCGGGAAGATCGGTGCGCACGGCACCGATGATCGAATCGGTGTCGGCGTGCGGGTGTGCGTAGACCGCGTTCAGCACCGCGACCCGGGGGCGGGTCACCCGCAACGCGGCACCGCGCAGCATCTGCGGGAAGTCCAGGGTCGCAGTCACGCCCGGAAGTCTGGCCACTTTTCTGGAATCAGTCAAGAATATGGGTTCGACGTCACCCCGGGCCGGGACCACGCCGGCCCGGGACCATCCGGTCCCGGGCCGACTGCGGCATCCGCTATTTAATCAGCTTCCACGGGCCGAACGGATCACCCGGCGCCTGGTTCCGGGTGTACCAGCGGGCCCGGAAGACCTTCCCGTCGTAGGTCACCACGTCCCCAGAGTTGAAGATCCGGGACGCCGTCCAGATCGTCACGCCCTCCTCGGTCATGGCCAGTTCCTGCCACGGACCGAACGGATCACCCGGCTTCTGGTTCTTGGCGTACCAGGAGGCCAGGAAGATCCTGCCCTGGTAGCTGACCCGGTCACCACTGTGGTAGACCTTCGTCGCGCTCCAGGCCGGCGGCAGCTCCACCGTCACCGCGCCGGTGGCCTGTGCCGGGTCCAGGTGTTCGCTGCCGGAGTACGACGCGGTGAGCGGGTGTGCGCCGCCCGCGAGGCCCACCGGCAGGGTGAACGTCGCGGTGCCGCCGGAGAGCGTGGCCGAGCCGCGCATCGTGGTGCCCTCGCGCAGCTCCACCGTGCCGGAGACCGGCGCGGCACCGGCGGTGACCTTGACCGTCACCGTCGCCGCCGTGCCCCAGTCGACCGTGGCCGGGCTGACAGTCACCGTCGGGGTGCCCCTGGTGGTCCGGAACACCGCCGGCTGGGCCACCGCCGTACCGTCGTCGGCGCTGCGCGCCGAGACGATCCAGGCGTACGAGGTGCCCGGGAGCAGGCCGTTCCAGGTCACCGTGGCGGTGCCGTTCGCGCCCACCTCGTCCGTGCCGATCACGCCGGACGGCACGTACGCGGCCAGCGAGTCGGTGGAGAACGAGGTCTTCCGGGTGGTCAGGTCGACCGGCAGGGTCAGGTTGTCCTCCGCGCCGTTGTAGCGCGGCGTGGTCTGGCTGCCGTCCGCCCGGATGTCGTACTCGGTCGCCCCGAAGTTCTCCAGCAGCGGCGAGTACGTGTCGATGTGCATCTCGGCGCGGTCGACGTCGAACTGCATCAGGCGCAGGAAGCTCGCCCCGAACTGCAACCGGTCGGTGGACTTGTGGTCCGGCTTGCCGTCCCGGTTGAGGTCGATGTTGCCGGCCGCGTCGACCAGGTCGGGCCAGAGTTCCCCGGCCGGCACCGTGTAGAACTGGTAGTCCGCCAGCAGCTCGACCACGTCGTGCGTCACGGTCACCCCGACCTTCGTCTTCAGGTTGGTGCCGACGCCGTGCTCGTGCCCGGCGAGCACCAGGAAGACATTCGGGTTGTTCTCGACCACCAGCTTGTAGAGCGGCGAGCCGTCCGGCGCGGAGAACGCCGCACCCCGGCCGTCGGGGTTGGTCGACGGCTTCAGGTAGTCGTGCGAGAGCAGGATCCCGTTGCGGTCGGAGTAGCGCTTGAACACCGAGTCGGCCCAGCGGGCCTCGTCCGGGGTCACCCCGTACGACAGGCCCACCGCGACGAAGTCCAGCCCACCGGCGGTGAACAGCACGTAGTTGTTCTGGTTGTCCCGGCCGGGCGTGACGCTGCCGTCGGCGTTGGTCACCTCGTCCCAGGCGTGGTATTCCGCGCCTGCCGGCCAGCCCTTGGCCACCTGGTAGTACCGGTCGGCGCCGAAGGTCCGGCTGAACCGGGAGTTCGGGCCGGTCTCGGCACCGAGCTGGTTGTCGTGGTTGCCGGCGATGACCTGGTTGACCACGCCCTTGTCGTCGAGGATCCGCTGGTAGTCCGAGGCGCGCTCGAACTCCCGGTCGACCTGCTCGGCGAGGCCGGGCCGCTGCAACGAACCGTCCGGGTTCTTCGCGAGCGGGTCGTAGTAGTCGTTCTCGATCACGTCACCGGTGTGCGCGGTGTACGCGATCTTGCGGCCTGCCGCGTTGTCGGCGATCCACTGGGTCTGCCCCCGGTACGCCGCCTCGAAGATCGCCTGCTCCTCCGCCGTCTGGATGTCCGAGGGCTCCGCCCGGCCGTCGAAGTCGTCGTAGGTGCCGCCGGCCGCGCCCTCGCTCAGGTACTGGGTGTCGGTGAAGTGCGCGAGCGCGAAGTCGTACGTGGCCGGGTCCTCGAAGCGATCCTTGTCGTTCTGCGCCGACGAGTCGCGTGGCGACAGGTCGTCGGCGAACGGGTCCTCGCCGGTGACCAGCACATGCACGATGCCGCCGTCCCGGTAACCCGGGGTCAGCGGCGCGGTGAGCACGGTGCTCTGCGCAGCCTGGCCACGGGAGCTGGTCAGCACCACCCACTTCTTGCCGGCCGGGTCCCAGGCCCGCAGCGCCACCACCCGCTTCGGGTCGGCGGTACCCTCCCAGCGCAGGATCGGCGTCTCGGCGGTGGCCCCGAGCTTCACGTCGTACCGCTGGAAGACCACGTCCCGGCTGGACGGGGTGTCGATGGTCCGGCCGTCGAGCGGACGCAGCGAGCCGACGTCGACACTCTTGTCGTGCGCCACGTCGAGCGTGGTCGGCACGGCCGACGCCTCGCCCTGGTAGCCCGCGCTCGGGAGCACCAGGTCCGCCTTGCTGAAGGTGGCGGTCAGCGGTACCCCGTCCTCGCCGGGAATCTTCGCCGACAGCGTGGCCGACGGCGCGTTGCCACCGGCGACGGCCGCGCTCAGCCCGGTCGGCACGTCCGGGATGCTGGCGCTGGTGAACCGCACCTCGCGGGTGGCCGTGTTGCCGAGCGTGTCGGTCGCGGTCACCGCGAGGGTGTGGCTGCCGGCGGGCAGGCCGTGGCCGATCTGGTCGCCCTGGGCGACCGGCTTGCCGTCCAGGGTGATGCTGGGCGTCCCGGCCACCCCGGTGGCGTCGGTGACCCTGACGTCCAGCGCGACGGTCGCGGTCAGCCGCTGGCCCTGCGCCGGGACGCTGCTCTGCACCACCGGGGCGGTGTTGTCCACGGTGAACTGCCGGGTCGAGGTCTTGTCCCCGACGGTCGCCCGGATGGTGTGCGCGCCGTCCGCGATCGCGGTCGTGTCGACGTCGGCCCGCGTGCCCAGTGCCCGCAGCGCGGAGCCGTCCTCGGCGGTGATATCGAACAGGATCGTCTTGGTCAGCGCGGCGTTGTGGCTGCTGCCACAGGTGCCGTCGCCGATGTGCACGGTCACCGGGGAGCCCACCGGATAGCTGGTCGAGCCGATGCTGACGGTGGTCCCGGCGATCATCCGGGTCAACTGGGTCGCCTTCCCGGCGACCGGGGCGAGCTGGAAGTCGCGCAGGGTGAGGTCGTCGTAGTTGTCGCAGCCGCCCGGCCGGTCACCGCCGTGGTCGCTGCCGGCGGCGAACTCCAGGACGTTGACGCCGGGTACCAGCCACTCGTTCGGGAAGGCGAGGTCCGCGACCTCCTTCTCCCAGACGCCGAGGTTCAGCGGGATGCCGTTCACCAGCACCTTGTTGTCGAAGCCGTTGTCGGCACCGTTGCCCCCGACGAAGACCTTCAGGTGCGCGTCGCCGCCGCTGCCGAGGGTGTCGATGGTACGGGTGGTCGGCGCGCCGGAGATGTCGAAGTGGAACTCGGCCTCCTTGTTGGCCCCGCAGGTCCCGTCGCCGAGCGCGAGCGAGGCGTCCGTGGTCTCCGCCTTCGTCACCGTCGAGCCGCTGGTGGTGACCAGATAGGTGGTGCCGGGCGTGACCGTCCCCGGCGTGCTCAGCGCCAGGCTCACCGAGCTGCGGGCGAGCCGGAAGTCGTCGTGGTTGGCGCAGGTGGCACCGTTGGCACTGCCGTTGTAGTCGCCGGTCTTGACCTCGACCACGTTCTCCCCCGGCCGCAGGAACCGGGTCGGGAAGTCGAGGCTGACGTACGCCGCGCCGCTCACCGCGTAGTCGCCGCCGAGCTCGACCCGGTTGCCGTTGACGAGTACGTAGTTGTGGTACTTCGCCTCCACCGAGTTGCCGGCCTCGACCGTGAAGCCGAGGGTCGCGGTCCCGGCGGCGAGCGTCTCCGCGTTCTCGGCGGGCCGGTCGTCGATGGCCAGCGAATCGACCGTGTCGGTGCTGCCGGCCGGCAGCGCGGCGATCACCGGCCGGGTACCCCGAACCAGCGCACCGTCCGCCGGAGTCAGCTTCGCCGACCCGGGCGCGGCGTTGTTGACCTCGACCGTGACGCTCTGCTTCGCCCCCGACCTGGTGGTCGCGGCGATGGTGTGCCGGCCGTTGTCGAGCTTCGTGGTGTCCAGGGCGGCGGTCAACCCGGCCGTGCTGCCGGGCTCGCCGGAGACGACGAAGGTGAGATCCTGGCGCAGCAGGTTCCGGCCACTGCCGCAGGTGCCGTCGCCGAAGTTGTAGCTGAACAGGTTCTGCTCGCCGTCCGCGACCACGCCGAGCAGGCTGAGGCTGATGCTGCTCACCGGGAAGTCGTCATAGTTCGGGCAGCGGCCGCCCTCGCCGTACGGGAGTTGCTCGTAGCCGGTGGCGCTGGTGTTGGTGGTGTCGACCCAGGCCCAGCCGGCGTGCACGGTGAGGGTGTTCACCCCGGAGCGCAGCCAGTCGCCGGGGAAGGCCAGGCTGCCGCTGTTCCCGCCGGGGATGGTCGGGAAGTAGATCCGGTCCGCCTCGGCGGTGCGGCCGTTGACGGTGATGTAGTTGCGGTAGCGGGCCTCGGTGCCGTTGCCGCCCATGTCGAAGCCGAAGCGCGCGGTGCCGGCGGTCCGGTCGGCGTCGATCGCGTCGCCGTCGACGGTCAGGCTCACGACCGAGTCGTCCTCGCCGGTGGGCTCGGCGGTGACGGTGACCGTGCCGTCCAGGGTCTGCCCGTCGGTCAGGTCGAGGCTCGGCGTCCCGGCAACGGCCGGCGGCGGGGGTTCCTCCGCCACCGCTGACGGCGGGACGAGCGCCGGCCCGGTCGCGGCGACGAGCGCGACGACGAGTACCGGCCAGAGCGCGCGCAGGCGTCTGGCGCCCACCCGCGATTGGTGCGTCATGACGGGTTTCTCCTTATGTGACAGCGGTGAGGTGGATCGCCGCGACTGCGGTGAGGCCGACGCCGAAGACGGTGATGCCGGCGGCGGCGAGGACCGGAGCCACCCGGGTGGCGTGGCGCAGCAGTGCGTACGAGCGCGCGCCGCGTACGACCACGGAGTTGCCCGCGATGGCGAGCAGGCCGACGCCGAACAGGACGACCGCCATCCCGATGCCGAAGGTCAGGACCAGCAGCAGGGCGAAGCCGGCCCGCCCGATGAACAGGCCGGTGACCAAGACGAGGAACGCGGCCGGCGACGGGATGAGCCCACCGGAGATGCCGAGCAGCAGCAGCCCGGGCCGCTTGCCGTGCTCCTGACCGAGGCTGTGCTCCTGACCGTGGCAGTGCGGGTGGCTGTGCGGGTGGCCGTGGCTGTGTGGGTGGCCGTGGCGGTGCAGGTGGCGGCGTACCAGCCAGAGGCCGGTGGCGACCACCAGCAGGCCGGCGACCAGTTCCAGCCAGGTGGTGAGCTGCGGCAACCGGACGACGTCGGCGAGGGAGAGGAACGTCCACGCCACGGCGATCACCAGTACCGAGAGCGTGTGCATCACCGCCACCGAGCCGCCCAGCCAGGCGGCGTCCCGGATCCTCCCCCGCGACCCGACGAGGTACGCGGCCGCCAGGCTCTTGCCATGCCCCGGCGTCACGGCATGGCCGGCCCTGGCGAGGAACGCGAGCGCGAACGCCAGCGGTGGTACGCCCGGCGCGGAGACCAGGCCCGGTAGCCGGTCGGAGAGGTCGGCGGCCTGGATGACGGCGGCGGCGGTCGCGCTCATCCGAGCTGCCCGGGACGCCCGTCCGGTAGCGCTCCGGTCACTCGGCGGCGTCCGGCCGACCGGCGGAACAGCAGCAGTCCACCGAGCGCGACCAGCAGTACCCCGCCGAGCACGGCACCGATCTGCACGGCGGCGCTCCGGCCGAGCTGCTGCTCCTGGGTACCGGTGGCCGACGGGTCAGCCGGCGCCGCCGCCTCGCCGAGTACCCAGTCGTGCGAGTCCTTGCCCGACTCGTACACGGCGCGGGCGCCCCCCGGGCCGGTGGCCAGCGTCCGGTACGCCGGATGCAGGTCGGTCAGCATCCGCACCGCGACGGTGACCGTGCCGACCGGGCCGGGACAGGTGTAGTCGACGGTGGCGCCGGTCCGGGCCAGGTCGCCCGGCGGCTGGACGGATCCGGTGCACGGCTGCCCGGCGCTGGTGACGGTGATCTGGTTGCGCAGGTAGGTCGTGAACCGGTCGGAGGTGGTGAGCGCTGCCGCGTCCGAGTCCTGGTAGAAGACCGCGCCGTCGAGCATCACCCGGTCCTGCGGCAGCAGTCCGAGCGAGACCCCGAGCAGAGTCAGGTCGTCGAGGCCGCCGACCTTCCAGCGGACGTGTACGACCTCGGGGCGCTGCTGGTCGGGCGCGATGGCGACGGTCTGCGGATCGCCGAACGGGTGCGCCTCGGCCGGGGCGGGCGCGCCGATCACGGTCACGGCGGACACGGTCACGGCGAACGCCAGCAGTGCGAGCGCGTCAACTCGATTTCGGTGCGGCCGACGTCCACGGAGGGGCAAGGAGAACGCTCCAGGTCTGAGGGTGTGCGGCGCGCCGAGGACACGACCGGGCCGCAACTCTGCCGAAGCTTCGAGAACCCACAGGCCCAACCCAGTGATCAGCAGGGAAGGTCGAGGTGAACAGTTAGTTGATCAATCGCGGGCGGACGAGCCCGAGAACGGCCACGCGGACGCCGTACCTCCGGAGCCGGCCGACTACGATCCGGACGCCGCAGTGGCCGCGCGGCGGACGACTTCCTCTGTCGTCAGCGGACTGCGCGGGTGGTGGCTCTGCGCGGCCTCGAGTAGCTGTGCCGTGCCGGCGGCCAGCGCCTCGTGAACGGCGAGACCCTGATCGCCTCCGCCGGCGACGACCAGGCCACCCGGTTGTGGCACCCGCACACGGCAACGTACGCGCGGTCCTGCTCGGCCACGTCACTCCGCCTGGGTGACCGCGTTGGCCACGGTCGGTTGGCCGCGCTCCGAGGCGCTCGCCTCGGCGGACGAGAGCGGCACCGTGCTGCTGTGGGGCGGTGGCGACACCCTGCTGGTGGGCCTCGACCAGGGAATGCTGGCTCTGGCGATCACCGACTGACGGCGCTCAAGGCCCCCCGCGCCGTCACGGTACAGGAGGGTCGGGGTGATCGGCCCGGAAACGATCCGCCGCCTCGACGTCGATCAGCGAGTTGTCGAGCAGCCACTCGACGGCCCGGCGCATGGCCCGCACGTCACGGAACGTGTGCCAGGCCGGGAGCAGATGGGGGTACTCCTCGTGCAACTCGGCCCTGAACCGGCGGAACGCCCCTCTACCGTCGAGCGCACGCCCCAGCCTGCGTGCCGCCCGCTCGTCGCTGACCAACTCGGTGAAGTCGGCCATGTCCCGGTACCAGACACGCGACGGCAGCGGCTCGACCGGAACCAGATCCAGTTCGTCGAGCTCGACCGGCGTCTTGCCGTCGACGCCGCCATCCGTCGTCCAGACCACGATCTCCCCGGTTTCCGGATTGATCAGCCAACGGTGCTCATAGGCGGTCTGATCTGCCAGGGCGGTCGCGAGCTCGTCAAGATCTACAACATGGATCTCCAGCATCAGCCACTCCAGACGACGCAGTACCCGTCGTCACGTAGCCTGCCATGTCCCGCCGTGCCGCTCAGGTTCGCTCGCACCGTCACACAACCGCAGGTTGCCGCACTCGAATCGCCGAAGGAAACTGCGAGGTCCAGAACAGTGAAAGGACGGCGAGCAGAAAAAGTCGGCAATGCTCCGTGGCCCGCACAGTTGGCCCTTGCCGACGCGGACCGGAACCTGCGGCAGCACTCGGGCCTGAGCGATGCTAGATCGCCAGGCAAATCTCCGTGCGCAGGGCCGGAGTGCCGTCGACCGGGGCCGGGTCCTCGGCCGTCGGCGCCACGCCGCCTGCGGCGATCCGATCGAGGGTACCCAGACCAAGTGGCCGCACGCTGCCGAAGATCGTGTAGTTCGGCCGCAGCGCCGAGTCGGCAAAGACCAGGAAGAACTGACTGCCGTTGGTGTCCGGCCCGGCGTTGGCCATCGCCAGCACTCCGCGGGCGTAGACCTTCCGCTCGCCGGTCGGGTCGGTGGGCGCGGGCGGCAGGTCCGTCGGCAGTTCGTCCTTGTACCGGTATCCAGGGCCGCCCGAGCCCGTGCCCGACGGATCGCCGCACTGCAGCACCTTCAGCGTCGGGTAGGTGGTGAGCCGGTGGCAGATGGTCCGGTTGTAGAACCTGTGCCGTACCAGGTGCAGGAAGCTCTGCACGGTGCATGGCGCCTGCGCACGGTCAAGGGTCAGCGGGATGAGGCCAAGGTTGGTGACCAGAGTGGTCGTCACCGTGCCACGGTCGGGCGTATGCCGGGGATCGCGCGGCAGCGGCACCGGTCGTGCCGCCGGTTCGTCCGGAGTCTCGGTGTACTGGCAGGGCCCCTTCGTCACCTCCGGCGACACGGCGGCGGCATGCGCCGGAGCGGCGCCAGCGCCGAGCAGCAGGCCGGCAGTGAGCACCGTGACAGCGATACGGCGTGGGGCCACGTTGTCCTCCATTGACCGGTAGGAGTTCCCCCGCAGGTCTAACGGACATCGATGTTCCCGTCAAGCACGGAGCCACCTGATGCCCCAGGCATGCTTGCGCTCGACCCTCGGCGATCTCGTAGTACGCGAGGCAGGTCATCGCCGTGGCCGGCCATACCGACTCGTAGGGGCTTCCTATCGGCACGGAGCACTGACATGTCGATGAGCGGGCACACTCGCCGCGATGGGCGGCTGTCGCTCCACTGGGCGCTCAGTGGTTGCGGTGGTCCCACCAGGCCCGGGGACCGGGCTCGCCCCAGCCCGACCCCCGGGGTTACCGCCTCGCGCCCTGGTTCAGGCCGATGCGTAGACCCGCGTCGTCAACCAGGGTCACGCAAGTCTTGCTTGAACCTGGCGACTCTCCCTCGATCAGACGTCGTCGGGATGTCACCCCCGACCGTCAGCCTGGCGGAGCATCGCGTCCGTTTCGGGGTCGGGCATGAGCTCCCGCACCTCTTGCGCGCAGCGGCAAGCGACGGCGATCTTGGCAGCCCACGCCAGCGCCTCCTCGCGGGTGGCCACGTCGACGACCGCGAACCCGCCAATAACCTCCTTGGTCTCCGGGTAAGGGCCGTCGGTGACCGTCCCGTCCGTGGCCACGATGCTTGCCGTCTGCCTTTCGAGTCCGCCGCCGTACACCCACACCCCGGCGTTCACGGCCTCCTGGACCACCGCGTGCGAGGCCTTGCCCACGTCGGGCCAATCCTCGGCGGGGATGTGGTCCATCGCGCCGTCATTGAACGAGATCAAGTACTGCGTCACCCCATGACTCCCTTGTCCCAGCGGCCTCCTCCGGCCGCCTTTCGCCTGTTCTACGAATGACTCGCCTCGGATCCGACGCTATGCCAGCAGAATTTTCCGGGATCTCCGCCGCTCAGCGTTGGGGGCTCGTCCTGTCGCCCCTGTTCGCGGGGATAATGCCTGCTGCCGGTTCTCCGTCGACAGGCGCCCGGCCCTCGGCTCTCGCACCAGCGCCGCTCGCCCGCGATCCGATGCACCTCTTACTACCGATCGCCGCGAAGTGGATCGCCACCGTCGATCCGTCGCTGGTGGGCCACGACCTCGCGCAGGCGATCGTTCCGACCCGGAACCATCAGCCGCCAAGGAGAGTCGGCCGCTTCGCGAAGGTCGGCCGCGAGATGCACGGCGGCCGGCAGCGGTGGGCGGCCGGCAGCGGGAACGGCGACCTTTGGGCGGAGCAGAGCCTACTGTCGCCAGTTCGAGTGCTGTGGGTGGGGCGGACGCGTCGCCGCGCGAACCGCAAATCCAGGTCGCCGGTGATCCACCGGTAGAACCCGGGGGCGTCCCGCGGCAGCCGCCCACCCCACAGGCCAAGTCGTTGATCGCGCGGCCCGAACCTGGGCGGTGCGGAACAAGGTCGAGCTCTGCCGCACCCCGACCTACGCCTCCTAGGCCAATCCGATCGAAGCCCAGGTCGATCTTTTGCCCATATTTGTGATGGAAGCGCCTGCTGCCGTGCGACCATGAGCGGCGAGTGGCCGATCCGCTGGCGCCCCGGTGCCGGTCGACCAGCCCAGGAGGTGGAGAACTTGTCCAACAACAACAAAATCCGTCCCTTTCGCCTCGACACGCCGGAAGAAGCGATCGCCGACCTGCGTCGCCGGATCGCGGCCACGCGCTGGCCCTCCCGAGAGCTGGTCACCGATCGCTCCCAGGGCGTCCGGCTGGCGACGGTCCAGGAGCTGGCCCGCTACTGGACGACCGAGCACGACTGGCGCGCGTTCGAGGCGAAGCTGAACGCCCTGCCGCAGTACGCGACCGACATCGACGGCGTCGAGATCCACTTCATCCACGTACGGTCGCGGCACGAGAACGCCCTGCCGCTGATCATGACGCACGGCTGGCCGGGCTCGGTCGTCGAGCTGCTCGGGGTCGTCGGCCCGCTCACCGACCCGACCGCGCACGGCGGACGGGCCGAGGACGCCTTCCATCTTGTCCTACCGTCACTACCCGGCTACGGCTTCTCGGGCGAGCCGACCGAACTCGGCTGGGATTCCAACCGTATGGCACGCGCGTGGGCGGAGCTGATGGGCCGCCTCGGCTACACGCGCTACGTCGCCCAGGGCGGCGACGTGGGCGCCAGCGTCACGGACGCGATGGGCCGCCAAGCACCCGAGGGGTTGCTCGGCATCCACGTCAACCTGCTCGCCGGGGCGATCGCTATCAAGGACCAACTGCCGGCAGAGTCCGAGCAGGAACGCGCGGCACACGACGCGCTCAACACGTTCATGATGGACGGCTTCGGCTATTTCCTGGAGCAGTCCACCCGGCCGCAGACGATCGGCTACTCCCTGCTGGATTCACCCGTCGGGCTGGCGGCCTGGATGCTCGACCACGACACGGACAGCTACTACAAGATGTCCCGCGCGTTCGTCGAGGGCGAACCCGTGGGCAAGCTCACTCGGGACAGCATCGTCGACAACATCACGCTGTACTGGCTGACGGGCACCGGCGCCTCGGCCGCCCGGTGGTACTGGGAATTTGGACGGTTCCAGGCCACAGCCCGTGCGGCCGGCCAGGCTCCTCCGCCGGTCCGGGTTCCGGTCGGCTTCACGACGTTCCCCGGCGAACTCTGGGCTGCCCCGCGCAGCTGGGTCGAGGCGGTCTATCCCAACCCCTCGTACTTCAACGAGGCCGACAGCGGCGGCCACTTCGCCGCCTGGGAGGAGCCCGACCTGTTCGCGACCGAGGTGCGAGCCGCGTTCCGGCCGCTACAAAGAACCTGAACCCACTCTCGGGTTCACGCGGTCGCGCGCTCGGTCAGCGGATGCCAGGTGACACCACGGTCGACATGCGGTCGGCGACGGAGCTCGGGTCGCCGGGCTGCGCATCCGACGACTGAACTGAGAATCTGCTTCGACCGCCACGAAGCCGGCTCCCGGCGCCCGGGAAGGCAAAAGGATGACGATGGAAAACGCCATCTTGATCCACAAGTGTGAACGATACGGTTCGCGTACTGCGACCTTGTGGGCCGGACGCGTCGGCGCGCGAACCGCATATCCGCGTGACCGGTGATCCACTACCCGTACGTTTGACCAGATCACGGGCGCGCGGTGGAGCCCGATGAGCCCTATCCACCGCCGCCTGGGAACTCTGGCAACACTCGACCGGCCGTCTGGGCAACGTCGCATCTGCCACCACGCCGGGCCGTCCGCCGCGAGGTCGTCGCGACACAATCAAGAGGTCGTCGCGACCTCCTCACCAGGACCACCATCTCGGACAACGAGGCGTACGCGGTATTGGTGCGCACGCTGGCGCTCCTCAAGATGTACGTCGTGGAGGAGCACCGATTCGACTCGCAGCGGGGTCGGGCTCCGAGCCGAATCTGTGCCATCCGTCGGGTCGACCCAGCAGCCGATCACTCGTACGCGACCGCTTGCCGCCCGTGCAGTAAAGCCCGGTCGGCCGCTGCCCGGCCCGACGCCCAGCCCGCCCGGTTGTTGATGGCCGTCGCATGCTGTGTCAACTCCGGGAACTGCTTCTCGAAGACATCGCGCACCGCGTCGTCGCGCGCCGCGAGCACAGGCAGCAGTTGGGCGGCGCCCGCCGAGGCGGTCATCTCCCGGTCCACTCCCTCGGTGGCGGTGCTGAGTCGTTCACCGATCCGGGACGCGTACGCGGTCAGGAACGACTGGCGGAACGAGCGGGTCGTGTTGCGCCCGTACTTGTCAGTGCTCGGCTTGGCTTGCGTCATCGCCCTCGTCGCCTGCACGAGCAGCGAGGTGAACAGCAGTTCGGTCGACTCCAGATCGGCCGGGAAACCGACGACGGTGGTGAAGCCGAACCGCTTCATCCACACCGCCCGACAACTGTTGGCCTCCGCGACAACCTGCAACAGCAGCGTCTTCGGCGCCTCGTACGGATTGTCGATGCCCACCCGGCGGGTGACCGGCTGGTCGCGTTCGCCCATCGTCGCGACGAGCAGGGCGTGATCGATGCGATGACGGGCCATCAACTCCTGCGCCTTGGCCGTGAACGCGTCGGCCTCCTCCGGGAAGTCCGTGGACTCCGCCTTGGCCAGCAACGCCCGGACCCGATCAAGCATCCGCTGATCGAGATCCGCGGGAGGCGTCACCGCGGCGGACATGGCAGTGCCCGGCATCGGACCGACCGGCTCGATCGGCGGCAGCGTCACGAGCAGATGAAGCACCTCGATCATGGTGGCGATCATCCCGGCGCGGTCGAGGCCCTGCCGTTCACCCCAGACAGTCACATAGTGGTCGTCGTGATCCCACCACACCTGCGCGTCGAGGGCAGCCAACTGCGACTGCCACCGCTGATCGACGGTCGCCCTGGAATAGCCGCGCATCTGCGCCGCGATGGCATCAACCATGAGCCGACCGTGACGCGCGGAGTACTCGCGGCGGGCCACCCGTACCAGCTCGGCCGGCTGCCAGCCACGCCGCCAAGCGTGCTCGACCTCCCGGAGCAGGCAGGCCAACAAGGCCCGGTTGACGACCTGGACGCCGGTAGCACCGCCAGGGCCAGCGGTCAGCAGGGCGCGGCAACGGTCGAGCTCGGCCGTCTCTTCGCGGTGCTGGGCGTGAACCGCCTGGTCGATGATCTGTTCCGCGAGCTGACGCTGAGACGGAACACGTGGCGCGCCGAGCAGGCCCAGCGGGTCGTCGGGGCCGAGCGGCCCGGCGGCCCTTCGACGCTGAGCAGCCTCCGCGGCCTTCCGCTTGGCCTTGTGCCGTACACGACTGTTCCTGCCCATTGGCCTCCGCCCGATCCGACGACACCAAACCACAGACGTTACCAATCCAGACCGGCGGGAAGCCCACGGCTCGAGGACGATGGCAGCGGGTCGGGCACAACCCGGGTACCGAATCCACCGTGTCGGTAGAGACAGCCCGTCAGTCCAGGCTCATCGGACGGGTAAGGCGTAACCCAGCGCCCGCAGCGCCCGACGGAAGGCCGGTTCCTGTTCCGTCGTGACGGCAAGGTGCCGTTCACCAATCGCCGTGCAGAACGACCGGAGCCGGCGGTCGTGGTGGATCAGTGCGGCCAGTGCCGAATCGGCGCATTCGATGAGGCGCACCTGACCCAAGTCGCGTAGTCGCCCGGCGCGGGCAGTCACATCATCGAGCAACACCAGCAGGGTCGCGGGCAGCTCTGGCTGCGCCATGCGACCACCTAGGAAGTCGCGGAGCTGGTCAACGCTGCGACCCGCGGCGACGGCGGCGAGTACAGTGTCCGCGGTGAGCGTCCAGACCCGCTCGGCGGTCGTCTTCGCATAGGCGTCGAGGACGAGGCGGTCGGCCGGGCTCAGCTCACCGGTGGCGACCACATCCAGGTTGGACAAGACCTTCAGGTTTCGAACCTGTGCCGCGTCTGCGGGCGTCCGGTACGACGCGGTCAGATCGAGGGCGTACGCGCCGAGCCCGGTGAGCCGCACCGCACGCAGCCCGTCGTAACGGCTCAGGTAGTCGAGATCATCGGCGCCCCAGTTGCCGTGGTAGTCGTCGCGCGCACCGGCCGGCTCGTCATAGGCGACATCGACCAGGCCCAGCGTGGCCGCGTACTCGAAGATGACCGCAAGCGTGTACCGGCCTTCCAGGATCTCCCACTCACCGAACCCGGCATAGCCGAGACTGCCGTACTGGGCGTCGACCAGGTACAGCTTCCACAGCGCCCGGTCGCTGCGCGCGACGGTCGGTGACAGGCCCGCGCCACGCATCGATGCGAACAGATCATCCACCTCGACCCAGGCACCGGGGCGGCAGGTGGCCAGCGCCGCCGACACCCGCTGCCGGCGGGTCTTCGCCGAGGTCAGCACGTTGGTGGCGCGCTGGCCCTTGATGTGCTCGACCCGGCTCAGCTCGTCGAGCACCGCCTTGCTGAGCCAGGAACGCCACAGACCTCTGATGACCTCCGCAGCCGGCTTCCCGAGTGCCGACCGGCCCCGGGCGGTCAGCTGAAGTTTCCCGCCCACGATATCGGTCAAGCCGCCGGCCTGCACAAGCAGCGGCCAGGCGTACGCAGCGATCGCCTCGTCCGGGTAGAAGTCGCCAGCCGACAGCGCATCAGCGATCATAACGACACTGGTCGCAGCCGGTCGCCGGGTCCTGTCACTGCAGCGCAACCGCCCCGAGTCACACAGCCGCAGCACAGCATGCACATCAGCCAACGCATGACACTCGGTCAGACGCAGTTCGTCAGCCTCGGGGCTGTGATCGATCAGCGCGACCGCCGGTTCAGACATGCGGCGATCCTATTCACCGCCCGCCGCAGACAAACCATCGGCTGATCACGGCGGAGGGGCGGTTCGCGCATAAGATCATTGTGGGGCGGGCGGGACTCGAACCCGCGACCGAGGGATTATGAGTCCCCTGCTCTAACCTGCTGAGCTACCGCCCCCTGACGGGCGCCGGGATAGTAACCCGGCACAGCGTCGACCGGCCACCGACATGTGGCGCCCCCCGTTGAAGATCGAGTTGGCCGTGCCCGGCCCACCGGATCGTGCTCGCCGGTTCGGCACCGCCCCGGCGGTTCCGGCACGGCGAGGATACCAACCGGCATCGACATCCAGGTGACGCCGAGCGGTCGGCCGGGTCCGGTACCCACCTGACCTGGGTCGGGGCGGAGGCATGCGCGCCGGAGTCGGACTCCGGCCCACCCCGGCGGGACCGAGGTCAACCGCCCAGGTACCGGTTGATCGCGCCGGCCGCCCGCCACCCGCTGGCCAGCGCGCCCTGCACGGACGGGGTCCCCCGGTGGTCCCCGGCCACGAAGATTCCCTCCCCAGACGCCACCGGCTTCCGCAGCCGCCCCTGCGGAGCTGGCGCGGCGGGCAGCGCCTCCGGCACCGAGACCGTGGTCAGGTGCTCCCAGTCGTCAACCGGACGGCCGTACAGCCGGGCCAGCTCGGCGCGGACCACCGGCTCCGGCGGCACCATCGGCCCGGCCACCGAGGTCGCCACCAGGTGCCACCCGGCCGGGGCGTACGTCGGTGCCGCGCGACTGACCACCACCGTGTTCGCCACCAGCTCCCGCCGGTCCCCGTCGAGCAGCAGGATCGGTTCGTTCAGCGGCGGCTCGGCCGTCGAGTGGTAGTAGGTGGTCAGGGTGTTCATGCGTACCCGGCCCAGCGGCGGCAGCAGGGCGGTCGCGGTGGCCGGGTCGGTGGCGACGAGTACGGCCCGACAGCGCACCGCGCCGGCCGAGGTGCGTACCAGTCCGGGCCGCACCGACGTGGCGGAGACGCCGAGCGCGATCAGCGACTCCGGCAGCGGGGCGGCGACCGCCTCCGGCAGGGCCGCGATCCCGGCCGCCGGCAGCCCGATCCGGCCCCGGGCGAAGGATCGGACGATCATCGCGAAGACGTGACTGGAGGTGGCGAGCTCCCGCTCGCCGAAGACGCCGGAGAGGAACGGCCGGAGGAGTTCCTCGACGATCCGGTCGGAGAGCCCGGCCCGGCGCAGCGCCGCCTCGGTGCTGGTCTCCGGGGCCGCGAGCAGCCGGTCCACCGGAAGGCTCGCACATCGGGCCGCCAGCGCGGCCAGCCGGAGCCGGTCGCTGGCCCGCCCCACACTGCTGATCCGGCGTACGTCCGCGAGCCGCCCGCCCCCGACCACGCCGCGCCCGGCGCCGTCCCCGGCGTTCGCCAGCCGCCCCACTCCGGCCGCGTCGGCGAGGCCGGTCAGCACGGTCCGGGCCGCGCCGAGCGGGTCCCGCAGCGGATGGACCATCCGGTGCAGGGTCTCGCCCCGGCGCACCAGTACGCCCTGGGTGAAGTAGCCGAGCCCCAGCGAGGTCAGGTCCACCAGGGCCGACAGCCGGGGATAGCCGGTGTTCACCACCTGGAAGCCGCGGTCGATCAGGTAGCCGTCCACCGCGTCGGTGCCGACCCGGCCACCGAGCCGGTCGACGGCCTCCACCAGCAGCCAGGGCGTGCCGGCGCGGTGCAGCCGGCGGGCGGCGGCCAGCCCGGCCAGCCCGCCGCCGACGATCACCACATCAATCTCCGCCGGCAACTCGGAGACGGCCATCATTCCCCACCCGGATGGTTGGGGATCCGGGAGAGCCGGGACGGCCACCAGACCGCCGGCCCGATGTCGTAGGTCAGCGCCGGCACCAGCAGCGACCGTACGACGATGGTGTCCAGCAGGACGCCGAGCGCGACCGCCAGCCCCAGTTCGATCAGGATCACCAGCGGCAGTACGGCCAGCGCCGAGAAGGTCGCCGCCAGCACGAAGCCCGCCGAGGTGATTACCCCACCGGTGACCACCAGCCCGCGCAGCACCCCGGACCGGGTGCCCCGGCGCACGGACTCCTCGCGTACCCGGCTCATCAGGAAGATGTTGTAGTCGATGCCGAGCGCCACCAGGAAGACGAACGCGAACAGCGGAAACGACGCGTCGACGCCGGGGAAGCCGAAGGCGTATCTGAAGAGGAACGCGCAGAGCCCGAGGGTGGCCAGGAACGACAGCACCACCGTGAGGATCAGCAGGATCGGCGCGAGCAGGGCCCGCAGCAGCAGGGCCAGGATCACCACGATCACGCCGAGCACCACCGGGATGATCACGTTCCGGTCCCGGGTGGAGGCGTCGGAGGTGTCCACGCCGATCGCGGTGCGCCCGCCGACCACCGCGTCCGCGTCCGGCACCGCGTGTACGGCGACGCGCAGCTCGCGTACCGCCTGCTCCGCCTCGGCGCCGTCGGCCGGCGCCATCAGGGTGGCCTGGAGCTGGACGCGGCCGTCCACCACCTTCGGCGGGCCGCCGGACGCACCCGGCGCGCCCGGCGCGGTTTCCGAACCGACCGCGTTGGGATCGGCGGCCGGGACGGTACGCACCTCGGCCACCCCGGGCACGGAACGGGCGGCCGCCGCCACCTGGTCGGCCGCGCCGGCCCGGGCGAAGATCGTGGCGGGGCTGCCCAGCCCGCCGGGATAGTGCCGGTCGATCACCTCCTGGGCGATCACCGAGTCGGTCCGGTTGGTGAACAGCTCGGCCTGGCCGAGCCGGGTGGCGCCGAGTTGGGTCAGGCCGAAGCCGAGCGCGATCAGGGCCAGGGTGGTCAGTACCCAGACCAGCCGGGCCCGGCGGGCGATGAAGTGCGCGACCGGTTTCCACAGCCGGCCGACCGTGGCGGCGTGCTCGACGTACGGCGACCGGGGCCAGAACGCCCACCGCCCACCGAGCAGCAGCAGCGCGGGCAGGAAGGTCAGCATCACCACCAGGGTGGCGCCGATGCCGACCGCCGCGACCGGCCCGAGGGCCTGGTTGGAGCTGAGGCTGGAGAGCAGCAGGCAGAGCAGTCCGGCGATGACCGTACCGCCGGAGGCGAAGATGGCCGGGGCGGCGCCCCGCCAGGCGGCGCGCATCGCCGCGACCGTGTCGTGGTGCCGGCACAGCTCCTCTCGGTAGCGGGCGATCAGCAGCAGGGCGTAGTCGGTACCGGCCCCGAAGACCAGCACGGTGAGGATGCCCTGGGCCTGCCCGTTCAGCGTGATCACGTCGCTGCGGGCCAGGAAGTAGACGGCCAGCGCGGCGAGCGCGTACGACAGGCCGGCGGCCAGCAGCGGGATGATCCAGAGCACCGGGCTGCGGTAGACCACCAGCAGGATGACGAGTACCACGGCGAGAGTGACCAGCAGCAGCGGCCCGTCGATCGACGAGAAGACCTCGGTCAGGTCGCCGAGCAGCCCGGCCGGACCGCCGACCACGACGACCTGGCCGGCGTCGCCGTGCTCGGCGATCCGGCGCAGTTCGCTGACCACCTCACGGGTCCGGTCGCCCTCGGCGTTGTCCACCGGCACGATCACCTGGAGCGCCTTGCCGTCGGCGCTGGGTATCGGCGGCGGCAGCGGCGGCACCACCCCGGGTACGGTGGCGAACCGGGCCGCGTCGGCGCTCACCCGCTGCCGGTCGGTGTCGGTGACACCACTGTCCCGGACGTAGACGACCAGCGCCGGAAGGGTCTGCCGCTCGACGAATCCGGCGGCGAGCCGTTCCCCACGGGTGGCCTCGGCGTCCGCCGGCAGGAACGCCGCGTTGTCGTTGGTGGCGACCTCGCTGAGCCTGCCCGGGTACGGCGTCGACAGCGCACCCACCGCCAGCCAGCCGACCGCGAGCAGGACGGCGAGCAGCATGGCGGTGCGGCGCCGCGATCCAGCCATCTCCCACCCATCCGTTCCATGCCACGCCCGCACTGCCCGGCCCGCCGACTGCCCGGCCCATCGACTGCCGGCCCGCCGACCGCCCCGCCCGCCGACTGCCCGGCCACCACGCCGCCGGGCCAGCGCGGGACCCAGCCACCGCGCGGCCAGGCCACCGCACCGCCGGTGCGGGGCGCCGGGCAGCACGACGAGCGAGCGCCGCCGTGCGCTGACGGGTGCCGGAGGGCGGGTGCCGGAGGCCGGAGGGGCCCCAGATATGACGATGCCCGTCGGCGGGGCCGACGGGCGGGATGTTGGGAAAGCTCCCCCGTTTGGACTCGAACCAAAAACCTGCCGGTTAACAGCCGGCTGCTCTGCCAATTGAGCTACGGGGGATCGCGTGTCCGGCACTGGATCTCTCCAGCGCCGTGCGACGGGACAAGAGTACAGGACGGGCGGGGGTAGGGGGCTACCGGGTTATCGCCGGAGGCGGTCCGGACCAGATATCTGGACAAAACGGCACGGGGGCCACAACCAGGCATGACATCGGTGGAGGATGGGTACGGACCTGGGGACAGACGACGCAGGCGCGACACGGTCGCCCACCGGGGATACCGAGGGCGCTGACCGCGTCAGAACACGGAGAGGAGCCGTCATGCGCGGAAAGCTGTGGTTCGTCGGCGGGCTGGCTGTGGGCTTCGTCCTGGGCGCCCGCGCGGGCCGGGAGAGGTACGAAGAGCTGGTTCTCAAGGGCCGCAAGGTCCTCGACCACCCGACGGTGCAGGAGGCGGCCGGGGTGGCTCAGGCCCAGGCTTCCCGGCTGTACACCGAGGGCAAGGACCGGCTCAGCCACACCCGGCTGGCCGAGAAGCTCGCCGTGGGCAACGGCAGCTCGTCCGAGTCGGGCACCGGCGACAGCGGTCGCACGGACGCGACCGTCGGATCGGGTACGGCGTCCGGATCGGGTACGAAGTCCTCGACGACCGCCCCCGCCTCCCGGGCGGCGTCGGGAGCGAACGGCACCAGTTTCTGAGCGGAGCACGACCAGTTCCGAGCGGGCGCGCCAACCGCGTGCACGGTGCGGGGCCGACCCGGGATCGGGCCGGCCCCGCGCCGTTCGCCGTGCCCGGACCGGTTGGTTACCCGCCGATCGGCCCCGGGCCACCAGTGCGGTGGCGCCTCACTCCTTGCTGCTGAACGCGGCGTCGAAGGCCGCGCTCGGGGCGTCGAAGGCCAGCCGGCGGACGAACTGCAACGCCTCGGGCGCACCGACCAGCCGGTCCATCCCGGCGTCCTCCCACTCGATCGAGATCGGGCCGTCGTAGCCGATCGCGTTCAGCGCCCGGAACGAGTCCTCCCACGGCACGTCGCCGTGCCCGGTCGAGACGAAGTCCCAGCCCCGGCGCAGGTCCGCCCAGGGCAGGTGGGACGAGAGCCGGCCCCGCCGCCCGTCCCCGGTACGCACCTTCGCGTCCTTGCAGTCGACGTGGTAGATCCGGTCGGCGAAGTCGAAGATGAAGTTCACCGGGTCCAGCTCCTGCCAGACGAAGTGCGACGGGTCCCAGTTCAACCCGAACGCCGGCCGGTGCCCGATCGCCTCCAGGGTCCGCCGGGTGGTCCAGTAGTCGTACGCGATCTCGCTCGGGTGCACCTCGTGGGCGAAGCGCACGCCCACCTCGTCGAAGACGTCGAGGATCGGGTTCCACCGATCGGCGAAGTCCTGGTAACCCCGCTCGATCATCGACGGCGGGACCGGCGGGAACATCGCCAGGGTGTGCCAGATCGACGAGCCGGTGAACCCGACGACGGTCTTGACGCCGAGCTTCGCCGCCGCCCGGGCGGTGTCCTTGATCTCCTCGGCGGCCCGCTGCCGGACCCCCTCCGGCTCACCGTCGCCCCAGATCCGGGCCGGCAGGATGTCCTGGTGGCGCTCGTCGATCGGGTGGTCGCAGACCGCCTGCCCGACCAGGTGGTTGGAGATCGTCCAGACCTTGAGGTTGTACTTGGCCAGCGTCTCCCGCTTGCGGTCGACGTACGAGTCGTCGGCGAGCGCCTTGTCGACCTCGAAGTGATCACCCCAACAGGCGATCTCCAGCCCGTCGTAGCCCCACTCCGAGGCGAGCCGGCACACCTCCTCGAAGGGTAGGTCGGCCCACTGGCCGGTGAAGAGCGTGATGGGTCGCGCCATGATCTTTCTCCCTGTTGATCGCACGCGGGATTCGCGACTGCGCCGGGAACGGCGCCGGTGGACCGGGGCGAGGGTGACCGTCCGGGACGGTGGCGGGAACTCCCCCGGCGGTGTGGTCGGCACGTGCGGAAACCGCACCTGGGCCGGGCGGGTTGCGCCTCCCGCCCGGTCACCGGCCAGCGCCGGGGATCGCCACGACCACTCTAGGCCGTGCCGGCCGGACCAAGGAAGCCCCGACCCGGCAACCGGGGCCACCGGGCCGGGCAGGGCCGGGCGGACAGAGCCCCGCCTCCCGGACCGGAGGAGTCCGGGAGGACGGGGCGAGACGGCGGGCGGCGGGGTCGCGCTGGGCGGGTGGTGGGGATGCGCGCCGCCCGCTACCCGCTCATCTCAGGGCAACGTCCACTTCTGGTTGGCGGCACCGGCGATGCAGTCCCACAGGTGTACGTCCTGGCCGTCGGCCGAGCTGTTGTTCGAGACATCCAGGCACTTGCCCGAGCCGGGGTTGCGCAGCGTGCCGTCGGCCTGGGCGGCCCAGTTCTGCGCCCCGGTGGAGTTGCAGGTCCAGAGCTGGATCTTGGTGCCGTTCGCCGTACCCGAGCCGGAGATGTCGAGGCACTTGCCCAGGGCCCGCAGGGTCTGCCCGGTCCTCGTCCAGGTCTGCCGGGCCGAGCCGGCGACGCAGGAGTTGATCTGTGCCTGGGTACCGTCGGCGGTGCCGCCGCCGTCGATCTCCAGGCACTTGCCGGCCAGCCCGACGACCGGCCCGGTCCCGGTGCCGCCGGTGGTCGACCTGACCAGGGTGAACTCGTCGACGTCGTACAGCCCGGTGCCGGATCCGGCGACGGTGAGGTAGAGGTTCTGGGTGCCGGTCGGCACCCCGGACAGCGCGGTGCTCACCTCGGCGTAGCTCTCCCAGCCGCCGGTGTTGGAGATCGTCGCGGTGCCGTGCACCGGACCGGTCTGCGAACCGGTCCGGACCTGGAGGGTGCCGCCGGCGCCGCCGGAGACCACCCGGGCCCGCAGCGAGGTGACCCCGCTCAGGTTCTGCCCGTTGTACGCCGCCCAGTCACCCGGGTCCAGGTACCCGATCGTCGACCCGCCGTTGGCGCCGGCCTTGCCGACCACCTGCACCCCGCTCTGCGCACTGAACGCCTCGGCCTGGACCGTGGTGTTGGTGCCCGGGTCCGGGTCCGGTCCGGGACCGCCGCCGAGTTCCTTGATCCGGATGTTCCGGAACGAGACGTCGTCGCCGGTGCCGTGGTTCTGGATGCCGATGTGCCCGGCCAGCGACCGCACCGGGTTGGTGTTGGTGAAGTCGTTGATCAGCACACCGTTGAGGTAGATCCGCAGCCGCTCCCCCTCGACCAGCAGCTCGTAGCTGTTCCACTCGCCCGGCGGGTTGAGCGCGGCGTCCCGGGCCGCGATGTCGGCGGACTTGAAGGTGTAGACCGCGCCGGTGGTCCGGTCGGCCGCGTCGGTGGCGTCGATCTGGATCTCGTAGCCGTTGTCCACCGCCGACCACGGGTCGGACGACGGCGGGAAGCCGATGAAGATCCCGGAGTTGTCGTCACCGGCCATCCGCCAGTCCAGCTTCAGCGAGTACGACGCGAACTGCTTGGCGCTGTACCAGTAGAGCCCCATGCCGCCGACCGAGGTCAGCGTGGCGTCGGAGTTGGTGAAGCTGCCCGGCCCGGCCTGGGACCAGCCGGTGGTGGAGCCGTTGTAGAGGGTGGTGTAGCCGGACTCGGGCCGGCAGTCGGCCTTGGTCCGGCCGGCCGCGTACCGGATGCCGCCGAGCAGGTGCGCCCGGAACGCCGGCTCGGCGTACGACGCCTGGGTGTGCCCGCCGCCGGTGTAGAAGGAGCGGCCGCCCTCGTACGTCTTGCACCAGGCGTGCGGGTGGTCCGCCCCCATCCCGCCGCCGGAGTACGACGACTCGTCCAGCGTCGCCAGCACCCGGGCGGTGGAGCGGGCGTTGGTGCGGTAGTTGTACCACTCGTCGGTGCGGGTCCAGGTCTGCGGCAGGTGGGCCGTTGCCGCGTGCCCCCGGTCCACCGCCTTGACGTTGGCCTGCTGGATCGCCGGGTGCGAGGCGAAGTACGCCCCGACCAGGTTGCCGTAGAACGGCCAGTCGTACTCGGTGTCGGCCGCGGCGTGCACCCCGACGTACCCCTTGCCGCTGCGGATGTACGACTCGAAGGCGCTCTGCTGGCTGGCGTTGAGGGCGTCGCCGGTGGTGTTCAGGAAGACCACCACCTCGTACTGGGCGAGGTTGGCGGTGGTGAACTGGGCGGCGTCCTCGGTGGCGGTCACGGTGAAGCTGTTTGCCGCGCCGAGTTCCCGGATCGCCTGGGTGCCGGCGGCGATCGAGTCGTGCCGGAACCCGGCGGTCTTGGAGAAGACCAGCACGTCGTAGGGGGCGTCGGCGGCGCTGGCCGGGCCGGCCGGCACGGTGGTGCAGGCCAGCACCGCGAGCGTGGTGGTGGCGATGGCGAGGCTGGGACGGATCGTCTTCCGGCTTCTGCCGCGGAACAGTCGCGTCTTTCTGCTGCGGAACAGTCGCATCGTCGCTCTCCTTCGAGGGCGGTGGGGAGGGGCGCCCGCCGTGCGGGGCGGGCGCCGTCCGGCTACGTCAGGGCAGGGTCCACTTCTGGTTGGCGGCGCCGGCTATGCAGTCCCAGAGGTGCACGTTCTGCCCGTCGGCGGAGCTGTTGTTGGAGACGTCCAGGCACTTGCCCGAGCCGGGGTTGCGCAGCGAGCCGTCGGCCTGCGGGGCCCAGTTCTGGGCGGCGGTGCCGTTGCAGGTCCAGAGCTGGATCTTGGTGCCGTTCGCAGTACCGGCGCCGGAAATATCCAGACACTTGCCCAGGGTACGCAGCGTCTGGCCGTTCCTCGTCCAGGTCTGGTGCGCCGATCCGGTGCAGGTCCAGATCTGCGCCTGGCTGCCGTCGGCGGTGCCGCCGGCCTCGATCTCCAGGCACTTTCCGGCCAACCCGACGATCGGGCCGGTGCCGCCGCCCCCGCCGGAGCTGCCGGTGTTGATGGTGAAGGCGTCCACGTCGTAGAGGGCACCGGTGCCGGAGCCGGCGAAGGTCAGGTAGAGCGTGGTGGTGCCGGCCGGCGGGGTGCTGATCGTGCCGGTGACGGTGGTGAAGGTGTCCCAGCCGCCGGTGACCGGCACGGTGGCGCTGCCCAGTACGGTGCCGGTGGCCGAGCCGGCCCGGAGCGCGATGGTGCCGCCGGCACCGGCCGACGAGACCCGGGCGCTGAACGAGGTGGCGCCCACGAGTCGGTACGGCTGGAACGCGATCCAGTCCCCGTTGTTGATGTCGCCGACGGTCTGGCCGCCCTCGGCCGCGGCCTTGGCGAACTTGTTCACCCCGGACGAGCTGTTGTAGTGCTCGGCCTGCCGGTGCTTCGGCACCAGCACGTGCTGGGTGTGCGTGGTCAGCCCGCCCCGGTCGGTGTACTCGGCGTCGAAGATCGGGAAGATGTTCGCCGCGTCGTCGTGCTCACCGTCCACCGGGATGGTGATGGTGCCGGAACAGCCGGTGGCGGAGGTGATCTGGTGGCCGTGGCTGTCGTGCCCGAGTACGTAGGTCATCTTGGCCCGGGAGCAGTCGATGGTGCCGTCCTCCGGGTCGGTGATGCTGATCGAGAAGGGCACCGTGTCACCGAAGGCGACGAGCTGCCCGCTGGCCGGGGCGGTGATGGTCACCGTCGGCGCGGTGTTGCCGACCCCGATGGTGACGCTGGCGGTGCCGGTGGCGCCGGCCGGGTCGCGTACGGTCAGCGTCGCCGTGTACGTGCCGTTCGCGGTGTAGGTCTTCGTCGGGTTCGCCGCCGTCGAGGTGCTGCCGTCGCCGAACGCCCAGGAGTAGCTGAGCGCACCGCCGTCGGGGTCGGAGGAGCCGGCCGAGGAGAAGTTGACGGTCAGCGGTGCGACCCCGGAGGTCGGGTTGGCGCTGGCCACCGCGATCGGGGCCCGGTTGCCACCGCCGACGTAGTCGAACCGGTAGAGCGCCGAGTTGGCGTCCCCGTTGAAATAGCCGGTGCCGTAGTCGAGCACGTAGTACGAGCCGTCCGGCCCGAACGCCGAGTCCATCACCTGCTTGCCGACCCAGGGAAAGGTGTCGATGGTGCCGGGCGAGCCGTCGGCGTTGACGTGGATCGGCTTGATCCAGCCCCGGCCGAACTCGGTGGCGAAGAACTGGCCGTCGAAGGAGGCCGGGAACTTCGTGGTCGACGGGTTCGACGCGCTGTACCGGTAGACCGGGCCGCCCATCGGCGACTCCGAGCCGCCGCCGAACTCCGGCGGGGTGCCGGCGTCACCGGCGTACCGGATCCAGGCGGGGCGGGCCGCCGGCAGGGTGCCCTGGCCGGTGTTCCGGAACGAGTTGTTGGTCGGGCCACCGGTGCAGTTGTACTTCGCCCCACCCGGCCCGTCCGGGAAGGTCCACTCGTTGTACGTCTCGGTGCTGGTGTTCGTCCCGGTGCAGTACGGCCAGCCGTAGTTGCCGGGCGAGGTGATCCGGTTGAACTCGACCTGCCCGCTCGGGCCCCGGCTGGCGTTGGTGGAGCCGGCGTCCGGGCCGTAGTCACCGACGTAGACGTGCCTGGTGGCCTTGTCCACGCTCATCCGGAACGGGTTGCGGAAGCCCATCGCGTAGATCTCGGGCCGGGTGTTCGCGGTACCGGCCGCGAAGAGGTTCCCGGCCGGGATCGAGTACGTCCCGTTGGCGTTCACCTTGATCCGCAGGATCTTGCCCCGCAGGTCGTTGGTGTTGCCGGCCGAGCGCTGCGCGTCGTACGCCGGGTAGCGGTTGGTCCGCTCGTCGATCGGCGCGTAGCCGGCGGACTCGAACGGGTTGGTGTCGTCCCCTGTGGAGAGATAGAGGTTGCCGGCGGCGTCGAAGTCGATGTCGCCGCCGACGTGGCAGCACATCCCCCGGTCCGCCGGTACGTCCAGCACCGTCACCTGGCTGGACATGTTAAGGGTGAAGTCGGCGTTCAGGGTGAACCGGGAGAGCCGGTTGACCCCGGCGAACGGCGCGAACTGCGCGGCCGTGCCGGTGGCCGGCGCGTCACCGGCCGGGGTGGACAGCGGCGGGGCGTAGTAGAGGTAGATCTGCCGGTTGGTGGCGAAGCCGGGGTCTACGCCGACGCCCTGCAATCCCTCCTCGTCATGGGTGTAGACCGGCAGCGTGCCGAGTACCGCCGTGTTGCCGGCCGCGTCGGTGCGGCGCAGCGTGCCGTTGCGGGCGGTGTGCAGCACCGAGCGGTCCGGCAGCACCGCGATGGTCATCGGCTCGCCCACCTCGGCGACGCCGCGGGCCAGGGTCACCTGCTGGAAGTCGGCGGCGCTGATCGGGTGCGCCCCGGCGGGGGCGGCCGGGGCGAGTACCGCCGGGAGGGTGGTCGCGGCCAGCAGCAGCGCCGCACCGGAGGCCCACCGCCGCTGTCTCGAAGCGGCTCGACCGGCCCGGAGGGGTCGGCTGGGCGGATGTGGATGGTCGGTGGAAGACATGGTCGTGCACTCCCGTCCTGAACAGTTGCGTACAGGCAGGGCGCTCGCCGTCGCGCCAGATGCCGTCGGGTGGATCTCCGCCCGGGGGCCGCCGTTCCCGCCAAGCCGCGACCGTGCACCGGCATGGGCACACCGGTACGCCAGTCGCTGTCGTGGGCTAACCGCGCCGTCGGTTACCTCGACGTAACAACTCTGAGCTGTGCTCGACACAGTAATTTCTATGTGTTGATGTGTCTATACCTTCTGCCACGCCAACATAAACTTTTGTCGATACGGCGAAAAGGTACGACTTCGGTGATCGGCCGGGCGCTCTCCGTACCACTGTGGACCGTCGTACTGGCCGTCCGGCTATCCGTGCCGCTGCACGGCCTCGGCCGCCAGGGTGGCGAGCACCGTGGCCGCCTCGGCGGAGACCGGCGCCTCCGCCAGCGCCGCCAGCGCGGCGTCGGTGCGTACCTTGATCATCTGCTCGATCCGGTCCAGCGCGCCGGTCGCCACGATGATCGACCGCAGCTCGGCCGCGCCGTCCGGATCCAACTCCGGGTTGCCGAAGAGCGCCTTCAACCGCTGCGCCTGGGCCCGGTCGGCACTCCCCCGGGCCAGCGCCATCATCACCGTCGGCTTGCCCTCGCGCAGGTCGTCCAGGATGGACTTGCCGGTCAGCGCCGGGTCGCCGAAGACCCCGAGCACGTCGTCGCGGAGCTGGAACGCGTCGCCCAGCGGGTCACCGAACGCGGCCAGCGCGCCGAGCAACTCCGGCGACCCGGCCGCCAGCGCGGCACCGATCTGCAACGGCCGGGTCACCGTGTAGCGGGCCGCCTTCATCCGCACCACCGTCAACGCGCTCGCCACCGACCCGTCCCCCACCCCGGAGACCAGGTCGAGATACTGCCCCGCGATCACCTCGGTACGCATGGTCGCGAAGACGCCGTACCCCTGGTGCACCTCTTCCGGGGTCAGCCCCGACTCGTGGAAGAGCTGGTCCGCCCAGGCCGCGCAGAGGTCACCGCAGAGCAGGGCGGTACTGCGCCCGTACGAGGCCGGGTCGCCGCGCCAGGCGGACCGGGCGTGCAGGTCGGCGAAGAGCCGGTGCACCGAGGGCTCACCCCGGCGCCGGTCACTGCCGTCCATGATGTCGTCGTGGATCAGCGCGAAGGCGTGGAACAGCTCCAGCGCGGCGGCGGCGGCCACGATCGGGGTACCGTCCGCACCCCCGGCGGCCCGCCAGCCCCAGTAGCAGAAGAGCGGGCGCAGCCGCTTGCCGCCGGCCAGCACGAACCGGTGCAGGGTGGTGAAGACGCCCCGGGGCGCGCCGTCCGGCCAGTCCGGGTCCTGGCGGTCGAGGAAGGCGACGAGCTGGGCGTCGAAGCGCTTCCGTAGCTCGCCCAGATCCACCTCCGGCACGGTCGCCGTCATGGCCGCCCTCCCCCGGCAGCGCCAGCAGCGGAACCCGCAGCGGCGGCGGAATCCGCACCGCCAGCGGCGGGAGCGGTGCCGGCGAGGCGGAGCAGCAGGCTCTTGACCTCGGTGGCCTGGTAGCGGTCCCGGGCCGCCGACCGGTCCGAGCAGATCAGCACCGGGGCGTCCGCCGGATCGGCGGGCAGCCGGCCGTGCGAGCCGCGTACCGCCCGCGCGCCCGCGTCCAGCCCCACCACGCTCATCAGGTAGCGCATCCCGAGCTTCTTCCGGGCCAGCGCCACCGCCGCCCGGCGCTTCGCCGCACCCGGCGCGGCCGGGTCGAAGAAGAGCTCCGCCGGGTCGTACCCGGGTTTGCGGTGGATCTCCACCAGCCGGGCGAAGTCCGGGGCCCGGGCGTCGTCGCGCCAGTAGTAGTAGGTGAACCAGGCGTCCGGCTCGGCGACCAGCACCAACTCGCCGGCCCGCTCGTGGTCCAGCCCGTGCGCGGCCTTGCCGGCGGCGTCCAGCACCTCGGCGACCCCGGGCAGCCCGGCGCAGAGCAACGCCGCCGCCGGCACGTCGGCCGGGTCCTTGACGTAGACGTGCGCGACCTGGTGGTCGGCGACCGCGAACGCCCGGGACGTCCACGGGTCGAGATATTCCATCCCGTCCTGGGTGTAGACCCGGAGCAGCCCCTCGGCCCGGAGCAGCCGGTTCACGTCCACCGGCCGGCTCGCCTCGGTGATGCCGTACTCCGAGAGCACCACCACGGTGGCGTTCCGGGCGGCGGCCGCGTCCAGCAGCGGGCCGAGCACCTCGTCGAGTTCGGCCGCGGCGGCCGCCGCCTTCGGGGACGACGGGCCGAAGCGTTGCAGGTCGTAGTCGAGGTGCGGGACGTACACCAGGGTCAGGTCCGGGTTCTTCTCGGCCATGATCTGCTCGGCGGCCCGGCAGATCCACCGCGACGACGGCAGCCCCGCCCCCGGCCCCCAGTAGGTGAAGAGCGGAAACCCGCCCAGTTTTCCGGTCAGCTCGTCGTGCAGCTCCGGCGGGTCGGTGTAGCAGTCCGGCTCCTTGCGCCCGTCGGCGTAGTAGATCGGCCGGGGCGTCACCGTCCAGTTCACGTCGGCGCCCATCGCGTACCACCAGCAGACGTTGGCCACGGTGAAGTCCGGGCGCTCCCGGCGGGCCGCCTGCCAGACCTTCTCCCCGCCCATCAGCGCGTGGTGCTGGCGCCACAGGAAGACCTCGCCCAGGTCGCGGAAATACCAGCCGTTGCCCACGATGCCGTGCTCGGCCGGCAGCGCCCCGGTGAGCAGGGTCGCCTGCGCCGAGCAGGTCACCGCCGGCAGCACGGTGCCGAGTTCGGCCTGGCAGCCGGCATCGGCCAGGGCGCGCAGCCGGGGCATGTGGGCGAGCAGCCGGGGCGTCAGCCCGACCACGTCGACAACCACCAGTGGACTAGCCATCGTGCCTCCTCGGCGCGGGTGCGGGGGCGGCCGGGGCGCCGGAGATCCCGGTCACGTCACCGGAGACCTCGGTCAGCCCGAGCGCGACCAGTTCGTCGCGGGCGAAGGCCAGCTCGGCGGCGATCCCGCCGGCCAGCTCCGCGTCCGATCCCGGGCGCTGCGCGGCCGGCAGCACCCCCCAGGTGTACGTCTCGACGTCCAGGTGGTCGCAGCCGGCGACCGGCCCGGCGAACAACTCCCGCAGCGCGTCCCGGAGCACCGGAACGGTGGACTCCAGCGGCGCGGCGGGTACGGCGTGCAGCGGTACGTGGTAGTGCACCCGCCAGGCGCCCGGCAGGTCGGCGTCCAGCGCCGCGTCCAGGTCGTCGGCGGCATGCGCCGGGTCGGCCGGGTCGGCGGCCCGCCCGCAGGGTTCCGCCCGGGTCTGGTGCAGGAAGCGCGGTTCGACGTACCCGCGCAGGGTCTCGGCGGCCGCGACCGGGTCGGCGGCGGCCAGCGCGGCCGAGACCTGCACCTTCACCACCGGCAGCCCGGCGGCGCGCAGCCGGCCCAGCGCCTGCGCCGGGTCCTCCCAGGCACAGGCGAGATGGGCCAGGTCGAGGCAGATGCCGAGCCGGTCGGTGTCCACCCGGGACAGTGCGGCGACCGCCTGGCTCGTCGACTCGACCACGCAGCCCGGCTCCGGCTCGAAGCCGACCCGCACCGCCCGGCCGGTACGCCAGGCGATCTGGGTCAGCCCGGCGGCCAGCTCGTCCAGCACCCGGGCCGCCCGGTCGGCCTGCCGCTGCTCCCAGGGCTCCCGCCAGGCCAGCGGCAGGGTGGAGACCGAGCCCCGGACGGCGTCGTCGGGGAGCAGGTCGACCAGTACGGTGGCCAGGTTCAGGGTGTAGACCAGCCGCTCCCGGGTGGTCCAGTCCGGGTGGTAGACGGCCTGCTTCACCACCGGCGCGTGGAAGGACTGGTAGGGGAACCCGTTCAGGGTGACCACCTCCAGCCCGCGCGCGGTCAGCTCGGCGCGGAGTTTCCGCCGGGTCTGCGGGTCGGCGGCCAGCCCGGCCGCCACCGGCGCGGCCAGCCACAACCCCAACCCGAGTACGTCGGCGCCCAGCCGTTCCCGGATCGGCACCGCGTACGTGTCGAGCTGCCCCAGCACCCCGGCCAGGTCCTCGGCCGGATGCACGTTGGTGCAGTAGCTCAGGTGCACCAGTTGCCCGTCGGCGTGCCGCAGCCGCATCAGCTACCGCCCCGCAGGATCGAGTTCCCCTCGAAGGTGCCGGGTGGCCCGTCGGCCGGCCCGCCGGCCTCGGCCGGCGCGTCCGCGTCGAGTTCCAGCCGGCCGGACTGGCCGTAGAACTCCACCGGGTTGCGCCAGAGCACCCGGTCGACGTCGTCGGTGTCGAATCCGGCCGCCAGCATCGCCTCGCCGGTGGCCCGGGTCAGCAGCGGATCCGACCGGCCCCAGTCGGCGGCCGAGTTGACCAGCATCCGCTCGGTGCCGTACTTGCGGAGCAGCTCGACCATCCGCGGCGGCGACATCTTGGTCTCCGGATAGATGGAGAAGCCGAGCCAGCAGCCGGTGTCCCGGACCAGCGGCACGGTCACCTCGTTGAGGTGGTCGATCACCACCCGGCCGGGGTCGAGGCCGGACTCGGCGACCACCGCCAGGCTGCGTTCGGTGCCCCGGGCCTTGTCCCGGTGCGGGGTGTGCACCAGCGCCGGCAGTTCGTGCTCGACCGCCAGGGCGAGCTGGGCGGCGAAGACCTCGTCCTCCTCCGGCGTCATCGAGTCGTAGCCGACCTCGCCGACCGCCACCACGCCGTCCTTGTCCAGATAGCGGGGCAGCAGGTCGAGCACCTCCCGGCAGCGCGGGTCGTTGGCCTCCTTCGGGTTCAGCGCGATGGTGGCGTGGTGCCGGATGCCGAACTGGCTGGCCCGGAACGGCTCCCAGCCGACCAGCGCGTCGAAGTAGTCGACGAAGGAGGCGGCGCTGGTCCGGGGCTGGCCGAGCCAGAACGCCGGCTCCACCA
This sequence comes from Plantactinospora sp. ZYX-F-223, assembly GCF_039649625.1. Classification (NCBI taxonomy): domain Bacteria; kingdom Bacillati; phylum Actinomycetota; class Actinomycetes; order Micromonosporales; family Micromonosporaceae; genus Plantactinospora; species Plantactinospora sp. ZYX-F-223. The sequence goes on from NZ_JBDJAV010000056.1 coordinate 55,351, forward strand.
GGGCGCGTACCCCGGCGGCGGCCATCCGTTCGTAGTCGTCGGTGGTCCGCGAGGTCATGTGGATGTGCGGGTCGAAGATCCTCATCAAGAGCCGCCCGCCAAACCCCTGGCATCAGCCAGGGGGAGGAAAGGGCGGTCAGGCGTGGTGGTGGTTTTCGCCATGGCGTCGACTCCTCTGTACGGGCGGAACTGTCGGATGCGGCTGGGATGCTTGCGGGTGTGGACGAGACGGTGCGGTACACCTTCCGGTTGCGTCCCGGCGCGGCCGCGCGGGCCGTGCTGTTGGCCGAGTGGGGGCGGTGTCGCTGGCTGTGGAACGAGGCCGTCCATCAACAGCGGTCCGGGCGTAAGCCGACCTTCGGCAAGTTGTCGAAGCTGCTGACTGAGGTACGGGCGGGCTCGTCGTGGTTGCGGGACGGGTCTCAGGTAGCCCAGCAACAGACGCTGCGTACCTACGCCCTGGCCCTTCAGCACTCTTTCAAGGTGAAGGGACGGGGCCGGCCGAGGGTCAAACGACTGAAGGACACGCTGCCAAGCCTGGAATACACCACGCGTGGTTTCTCGATCCGCGACCAGCGGCTGCGGCTGCCCGGCGGCGTCAGCATCCCGATCGTCTGGTCCCGCGAGCTGCCGACCGATCCCAGCAGTGTCCGGGTTTTTCAGGACTCGCTCGGCTACTGGTACGCCTCCTTCGTCGTCCGCCGCGAAGCTTTCACCGCTCCCGGGGCCGAGGGAGCGATCGGTGTCGACTGGGGTGTCACGACGACCGCGACGACCACCAACCCCGCCTACGACCTGCCACACCACGGCCACCGCAGACGGTGCGCCGCCGAACTCGCCAAGGCCCAGCGCAGAATGAGCCGCCGTCGACGCCCCAAGGGTGTCAAACCGTCGAACGGCTACCTGCGCGCCAAACGCCAGGCGGCGAAGATCGCGAAGAAGGCGGCCCGGCAGAACACCCACGACGCCCGCATCTGGGCGAAGAAGATCGTCGACAACCACGCCACGATCGCCGTCGAGGACTTCAAGCCGACATTCCTGGCCAGGTCCCGGATGGCGCGCAAGGCCGCCGACGCGGCGATCGGTGCGGCGAAACGGGAACTGATCGACCGTGGCA
>NZ_JBDJAV010000057.1:0-55337 GCF_039649625.1 Plantactinospora sp. ZYX-F-223
GTGTTGAACACCGTCTCCACGATCAGCTCGTTCGTGCTCGGCTTCTCCACGCTGTTCTTCATGTACAACGTCTGGAAGTCGTGGCGGTTCGGCCGGATGGTCGACGTCGACGACCCCTGGGGGTTCGGCAACTCGCTGGAGTGGTCGACCAGTTGCCCGCCGCCGCTGCGCAACTTCGACCGGATGCCCCGGATCCGATCCGAGCGGCCCGCCTTCGACGACAAGTACGGTCCGCTCGTCGCCGACCTCGGCCGGGACCTGCCACAGCGGTCCACCCGACCGCCGCAGGAGGTCCGCGACGAACTGCGGCACGAGGAGCGCCACCCGGAGGCCGAGGTGCCCGCCCTGGAGGGGGCGCACGGCGCCGAGGCCGCGGTCGCGCACCACCCACCGGCCCGGTCCGGTGCCCGCCCGATCGAGGTGCCGGAGCCCGACGAGGTACGCCGGCCGGCGTTCGAGCCGAGCCAACCCGACGAACGAGTCGACGACGCCGCCCGGGGCGGCCCGGAGAGCCCGCGGTGGCGGACCGGACGGACCCGTGGCGACGACCAACCGGACGAGGAGGACGGCCGATGACGACGAGCGGCGTACCAGCGGGTCCCGGGGCGCCGGTCAGTCCGCGGGCAGCGCGACCAGGCCGGCGGCGCTGAGCGAATGCTGGACCACGGGTTGCGCCCGAGCCAGCCGCCACCGGACCCCGGCCCGGTGTGCGGCGTCCCGCCCGGCGACCAGGGCGGCCAGCGCCGGTCCGTCCAGCTTCGCCACGTCGGTCAGGTCGATCGCCACCTCCGACGGATGCCGGTCGGCGACCGCCTCGACCACCGCCTGGCGCAACTGCTCGGCGGTGTCCCGGTCGATCTCCCCGGTCACCTCGACCACCACCCGCTCCCCCACCTGGCGCACCGAGAGCCGGGCCGGCTGGCCGCCGGCCTCGGCCCCGCCGGCCTGCCACGGCGACGGCGAGTCGGCGAGCATCGCCTGCCGCAGCCAGGTGAGCGCCCGGGAGAGCAGCCGGGAGACGTGCATCTGCGAGATGCCGAACCGGGCGGCGATCTCGGCCTGGGTCTGGTTGCCGTAGAACCGCATGGCGAGGATCCGCCGCTCCCGCCAGGGCAGCCGGCCGAGCAGCCCACTGACCGTCACCCGGTCGTCCACCGACTCCAGGTCGGTGTCGGACTCACCGACGAGGTCACCGAACTCCGCCGAACTCTCCCCGCCGACCGGCGCGTTCAGCGAGGCGGGACTGTAGCCGGCCGCCGACTCCAGCGCCGCGAGGATCTCCTCCTCCGGCGTCTCCAGCCGGGCGGCCAGCTCGGCCACGCTGGGCGAGCGGGACAGCTCGCTGGTCAACGCCGCCGTCGCCTGGCCGACCTCCAGGATCAGGTCGCGCAGCCGCCGGGGCACGTGCACTCCCCAGGTCCGGTCCCGGAAGTGCCGTTTGATCTCGCCGACGATGGTGATCGCGGCGTACGCGGTGAACGAGCCGCGTTCCGGGTCGTACCGGTCGACCGCGTTCACCAGGCCCAACCGGGCCACCTGTTCCAGGTCCTCCAGCGGTTCACCCCGGCCCCGGTAGCGCCGGGCCAACCTGCCGGCGAACGGCAGCGCGAACCGGACGAGGTCGTCCCGGGCCTCCTGCCGGCGTTCCGGCGGCAGGCCGGCGATTCTCGCCGCGTACGCCAAGGCGGCCGCGTCCAGGTCCTCCAGCCCACGCTCAGCCGGTGGTGTGGTGGTGATCTGTCCGAACATCCGCGCCTCCCTCAGGAAGGTCCCCCGCCCGGGATGCGAATCCGGTCATCGGTGCCGTACGGAACGGCACCGCGCCGGAAGCGAACAAGTACCGAAACTGAACGGATGAACGCCCGCACACTCCGCTGCGCAGCGCGATTGACCAGTAGCGTCAGCGTTCTTCCCGCCCTGTAGGTACTCAATCACGGGACGTGACTTCCGCGAGGAGGTTTTGCGATCAGGCGGATCAGCAGACCAGCAGCCCCTGCGGGGTACCGCTGGCCCGCAGCCCGGCCAGCGCCTCCACCACCCGCAGCGGCGCGGGTGCCGGCAGGTCGTAGGGCTGGTTCCGGAGTACCTCGGTGGCGTGCCGGGTGGCGACCGAGGTCACCGGATAGCCCCGGGCGGCGACCCGGTCCACCGCCCGGCGGAGGCGCCCGAACGAGGCCACCGCGAGCCACTGCGGCAGCCCGGCCAGCGCCGGCGAGCGCAGCCCGGGCGGCTCCGGGAGTACGTCCAGCGAGCTGAACGGTGTGCTGCCGGCCAGCCACCACTCCGCACCGGTCACGCTGCGCGCCGTGGCGTTCTCGCACCAGTACGGCACCAGCCCGGCCCGGACCACCTGCCACGGGTCGATCAGCCGCCCGCACTCCACCACGCACCGGTCGCCGCTCTTACCGGCCCCGCGCAGCCAGCTCCGGTACACGTCCGCGGCGGCGGCACTCAACGCGTCCGGGCCGGGGAAGAGCACCCGGTGCAGCGGGCTGCCGGCCCCGCGTACCCAGTCCAGCAGGCTGGTCTCGAAACCGGGCTCGACGCCCTGTTCGGCGTACCCGGGACGGCCGCCCTCCGGCGCGTCCCAGCTCGCCCCGTCACCGCCGGCCCCGTGCAGCACCTGCCCGAGCAGTTCGCTGCCGGCCCGGAAGTCGGCCGGCTCCAGCCCGCTGGCCGGGCCGCCGAGCTGGAAGCTGTGCCCGTCACCGGAGTCGAACACCGGCCAGGTACGCACATCGCGCAGCAGCAGCACCGGAGCGCCCGGCGCCAGCCGGCTGCCGAGGAACTCCCGGTACGCCTCCGGCAGCGTGTGCCAGCGGACCACCAGGGACACCGTCGAGCCGGCCAGTACGCCCCGACCGGCCGGATCGTGCACCTGCCGCACCCGTACCCCCGGATTGCCCCCGATCAGCCGGGCCGCGATCCGAGCACCGTACGCCGACGCCTCGACCGGTCTGTCCACCCGGCCACCCGGCCACTGCACCGCCACGTCGAAACCGGCCGGCAGCCACGGCACCCCCATCGCGGTGGCCAGGTGGACCGCCCCGCCGTGCGGCGAGCCGATCACGACACCGGGATACCAGCGCGGCGGATAGTGCCCAACCATCCACCGGGCCACCCAGCCGGCGTCGAGTGCCCCGGCCTGCTCGGCGGTGAGCGCGGTGCGGGTGGCGGCCCGGGCCAGCGCGGAGCGGCGTACCGCCTCCGGCGCGCCCCGGAAGCGCGACAGCAGGGGGTGGTACCCGAGGTCCGCGCAGTCCCGGCCGCGGACCCCGCGGGACGCCACGGCCAGCAGCACCCGTCCGGTGCTCTCCGGCGACACGATGCGGTCCGGCCCCGGGAGCCCGGACCCGCCCGCGGCCAGCCAATCCTGCATCTCCCGCACCGGGCTCACCTCCCTCGTCCGCGCTGCCCGGGCCTTCCCGTCCCGATCGCGTCTAAACGGGCGGTCAGCAACCTCTCGGGCGCAATTCGGGGGACGGCCGGTTATGTCCGGCCGCAGCGCCTCCGGCCCGCCACGCCCGGGTGCGGGCCGAGTTGCCCCGGGCGGGCCGGAGCCGGATGATCCAGGGCTGTGACGCAGTTGAGTTTCGGGCCAGCCGGCGGCCCCCGGTACGCCAGCTACTTCGCGATCGCCGTCGTCCCGTTCGCCCTGGTCGTGGCGGGGATGGCCGGCTGGCAGGCGGCGTCGGGCGAGGGGCTTCGGCCGCTCGCGCTGGCGACCCTGGTGACCAGCTTGGCCGGTCTGCTGGTGGCGGTCGGCCTGCTGCTGGCGGAACGGCGGAGCCGGGCCGGACGGTCGGCGGGCCCGGACGGGATCCGCACCGGGCGGCAGAGCGTGCTCGCCTGGACCCGGGTCGGCAAGCTGAGCCTGCACAGCGGGGCCGGCGACCAGCGCCTGCTGGCGGCCTGGCCGACCGGGGCGCGCACCCCGGTCTGGCTCGGTTCGGTGGACCGGGCCGACGTACCGGCCGAGGAGGCGATCCGGCTGGTCGAGCAGTGGTCCGGTCGACAGGTCGAGCGCGCCTGATCCGGCCGTGGCCCCCGGATCCGCACTCCGCCCACTACTATCACCGGGACATCCGATCCGGCCGTCACCGATTCCGACGGCCGCTACCAGGTCACCGGTCTCGGCCCCTACGCCTGGCCGTTGTTCTTCAACCGCAACGGATTCGGGCAGTGGTCGGGCGGGGTACCCAACCGCTACCAGGCCACCGCCACCACGGTCACGGCCGGGAGCACCAGCAACTACGACATGTCCATGCGGCCCGGGACCGAGGTGCGGGGAACGTTCACCAACCAGGACGGCCGCCCCTTCGACTCGGGCTGGGTGCTGGTGCACAACAACGTCACCGGCGACATCATCGGGATGACCTGGATGACCGACGGCCAGTACGGCCTGCGGGTACTACCCAGACAGCCGATCCACCTCAGCTACAACGTCTCCGACGACCAGCGGTCCTACGACGGCCCGTACGTGCCTTGCTCCGCCACCGACCCGACCACGTCAGCGGGGCAGAACGCCGCTGCGGCCCGCAACCGACAGCCGGAGCCCGCCGCGACGACCGGCACCCTGACCGTCGACATCGTGCTCTGCACCACCTGACGACCCCCGGAGACCAGCCTGAGAGGCCGGCCACAGCAGCCGGCCCCTCAGCAGAGGCATCTGTCCGCGCTTCTGACCAAGGTGCCCGGCCGTTGGGCGGGTGTCAGACCAGGTCGGCGCCGTTGGCGGCGCGTTCGGCCAGGGTCTGGGCGCGGCCCCGGACCGCCGTGCCGGCCCCCTCCTCGACCCCGCCGGCCGTCAGGCCACGGAGGTCGGCGAAGGGCTGTTCCGGTGCGTCCAGCGGGATCGAGGGGTCGACCACCACCTCGATCAGGGTGGGCCGGTCGGCGGCGATCGCCTCCTCCCAGGCCGGCCCGATCTGGTCCGGCCGGTCGACCCCGATGCCGTGCAACCCGAGCAGCCGGGCCCAGCCGGCGTACGGGATGTCTCCGGCGCGTACCGCCTCGGGTGACGGCATCCCGGGCGCCGCCGGCCGGTCCAGGTCCGGCCAAGGGGCCTGGACCTCCCCGGTGTCCGGCCCCCGCTCCGGCTCACCGCCCCGACCGGCCCGGTCCTCGTTGTTGAGTACCAGCACCACCAGCCGGGGATCCGGCCACTCCGGCCAGTGCTGGGCCACGGTGATCAGCTCGGCCAGTCCGCCGGACTGCATCGCGCCGTCGCCGAGCAGCACGAAGACCGGCCGGTCCGGCTGGGCGAACTTGGCCGCGACGGCGTACGGCACCGCCGAACCGACCGAGGCCAGCGTGCCGCAGAGGTGTGCCCGTACTCCGGGCGGAAGTTGCAGGTGCCGGGCGTACCAGTAGGTCACCGACCCGACGTCGACCGCGACCGAGGCGTCCGCCGGCAGTCGCGGCGAGAGTTCCCGGAGCACCAGGCGGGGGTTCACCCGCGCCGTCGGCTCCTCGGCCCGGGCGTCGCACTCGGTCCGGGCCCGGTCGACGGCCCCCTCGATCATGTCGCGCCAGTCCCGGTTGCGCCGCTGCGGCACCCGGGACAGCAGCGCCCGCAGCGTCTCCCGGGCGTCGCCGATCAGCGGGATGTCGATCGGATACCGGCTGGCCAGCCGGCTGCCGTCGATGTCGATCTGCACCGCCGTGGCCTGCCCCGGCACCGGGTAGTAGCCGGTCCACGGGTCATTGGTGCCGATCATCAGCAGGGTGTCGCAGCCGGCCATCAGCTGCGCGCTGGCCGCCGTGCCGACCTGGCCCAGCACGCCCGTGTGGTAGGGCAGCCGCTCGTCCAGCACCGGCTTGCCCAGCAGCGAGGTCGCCACTCCGGCGTCGAGCCGGTCGGCCAGCTCGACGATCTCGTCGGCGGCACCGTAGCCGCCCTGGCCGACCAGGATCGCGACCCGCCGCCCCGCGCCGAGCAGTTGGGCGGCGGCGTTCAGGTCCTCGTCGTGCGGCACCACCCGGGCCGGCGGCAGGCCGGGCGCCGAGGCGAGCACGCCACCGCCGTCGGGGTGCGGCATCCCATCGGGTACGGCCTGTCCGAGCAGGTCGTGCGGCACCACCAGGCAGGTCGGGCTCCGGGTCGAGACGGCGGTACGGATCGCCTGGTCGACCAGGTAGGGCACCTGTTCCGGCACCGCGGCGGTACGCAGGAACTGGGCGCAGACGTCGCTGAACAGCCGGGGCAGCTCGATCTCCTGGTACGCGCTGCCCAGCGCGCTGTACGTCTGCTGCCCGATGATCGCGACCAGCGGCTTGCTGTCCAGCTTGGCGTCGTAGAGGCCGCCGAGCAGGTGCAGCGCGCCCGGTCCCTGGGTGGCCAGGCACACTCCGACCGTGCCGGTGTACTTGGCGTGCCCGGCCGCCATGAATCCGGCCGCCTCCGGCTGCCGGGACGGTACGAAGCCCGGATCGCCGCCGGCCCGGCGCAGCGCCTCGACGATCAGCGCCACCCCCTCGCCGGGTTGCCCGAACACCCGGGGCACCCGCCAGGCCCGCAGCCGTTCGACCAGCAGGTCGGCGATGGTCCGGTCCGCCGTCGCCGTACTCGTCCGCACCGTCGACCGCCCCGGGTCAGCCATTGCGACCCGCCGGGGTGCTGGCGTCGACGTAGCGGAGGACCGCGCCGACCCCGTCGGTGAGGTCGGGCGCCTGCTCGGGGCCGAGCACCGTGACTCCGGCGTCGGTACCGACCAGCGCGCGGACCAGCGCCGCGTCGGCGCGTACCCGCAGCGGCTGCGCGACGGACATCGCCCGGAGTTCGTCCGGACCGGTGGCGATCTCGGTCGGCTCCGGGCCGATCCAGAGTTCCTCCGTCGAGGAGGGGTCGTCCACGATCAGCATCGTGTCCACCTGGCTGCGTTGCAGGGCGGTCACCACGGCGTCCAGGCCGGCGCCGACGTCGCGCTGCATGCCGAACTTGTCCATCGCCACGTTGGTGTGCGCGGCGGCGACCTCGGCGATGGCCTGCACGGTGACGTCGTCCAGGGCGGTCTGGTCGGCGCCGGCGGCCGGGAAGCCGGCGTCGGTCTGCACCACCCGGTCCTGCCAGAACTCCGGAAGCTGTGCGGCGAGCAGTTGCCGGGCCCGGGTGTCCCCGGCGACCACGATCACCTCGGCGCCGACCCGCTCGGCCAGCGCGGCGGTGGCCGAGGCGGCGTCCTCGGCGTTGCGCCGCCAGGACGTGATCGCGTCCCGCTGGTAGTGCGAGTGGTTCCAGCCGCCCCGCTGGACCCGGCGGAGCGGAAACTGGTTGCCGCCCTTGACGTGCGCGTGCCGGGGTACCCCGCCGGCGCTCACCGCGGCCACGTCCGCGCCGGTGCGGCTGGCCAGGACCCGGACCCAGGGCACCTGCTCGCGGCGCTGGGCGACCAGCGGCATGGTGTGCGCGACCGGCCCGTGTGCGGCGATGTCCTTGCGCGGCGGTGCGGTGAGGTACTCGGTGAGCACCACCTCGCCGCCGGTGGCGAACGCGGCGAGTCCGTAGTCGCCGGGCGTCGGGTCGTGTCCCCGGATCACGGCGTCGAGGGCCGCCACGTCGCGCGGGTCGGTCCGCTGCTCCGCGAGCCGTTCCTGGAGGGCCCGCCAGCGTAGGTCGAGCGCCGGATGGGCGTCGTGGGTGTCCCGGGAGGCGTCCAGGTAGACCGACGTCCACGGGCCGGGATGGGCACAGATCGGACGCAGGAAGGACAGCTGCATGGGTCGTCCCCTCTCCAAGGTCGTGCCGGGGTTACCCACGCCGGTCGGCTTGTCACCTGAGCGCCCCGCCGGGAACCACCGGCCGTCCGGTACCGCCCCCAGCAGCCACGAGTGAGCGGATCGTCACATTACGTGAAACTGATTCACTCATTGCGGGTTCATTCGCCATGATCGATACCATTTGTACTCGGGAGCGGACTCTCGGTGGTGAACGCATGGACGGTGAACTGTTTCCCGAACGGGTCGCCTGGCGTCCCGGACCGGTCATCACCGGTCACGTCGTACGGCTGATGGAGGGTTACTCCCGGGAGATCCGGGTCGGGCAGCCTGTCCTGGTCGCCGTACTCGGCACGGCGGCGGTGGTCCGGGTGGCGCTGCTGCTGCTCGCCTCGGTGCTCCGGGCCGGTGCCGGTGCGGGCGCCAGACGGAAGTGGAAGGAACTGCGCAAGGGGCCGGAGTTCCTGGTGACCCCGCTGAGGCTGCGGGACGGCAGCGGTGTGCTCTGCGAGATGGAGATCCACGGACACCTGCCGCAGAGCGCGCTGGAGCCGGCGGACCACGTCCAGGTGACCGTACGCTCACAGCAGGATGCCGGGCTCGCACCTCGGGTGGAGCGGATCGTCAACCTCACCACCGGACAACTACTCACGCCGCGTACCCCGACCATCTGGTCACACCTCGGGCCGGCGCTGCTGCTCCAGGCCGCGATCGGTCTGCTGCTGATCGGCGCGTTCGTCGCCTGGCTCGCGCTGGGAAGCTAAGGCAGCACCCCGGACCGGTCAGGGTCGGGCGGCGTCCTCCAGCGGCCGGTCGGCTCCGGCCGGCTCCCCCGCACCGGTGACCGGGCCGGCGGAGGGGACGGTCAACAGGCCACGGCGGCGGGCCCACCGCTCGAAGCCGAGGGTGGCGAACGGCGGTACCGCGCAGACCAGCGCGACGCCGACGGTCAGCCAGCGCCACCGGCCGAGCCGGGCCACCAGCAGGACCAGCCCGACGTACGCGAGGAAGAGTCCACCGTGCACCGGGCCGAAGATCTGCACGCCGATCTCGTTGCCGGGCGGGCCGTACTTGACCGCCATCCCGACCAACAGGGCCAGCCAGGAGATCGCCTCGGCGACCGCCGCCAGCACGAACAGCCTCACCGCCGTACGGTGCATCCGCTCCCCTCCCGCTGGTCCGCCCCGGCGATCCCGCCGGCCGGCCGCTTGAGATCCGGTCCGGCTGACAGCTTAGGCGACGCCGCCGCCCCGGCCGGCCGGGACCGTCCTCCGCCCCCGAGCGGCACCGCTCGCGGGGAGGAGGATCTCCCCCTTCCGGGTGAACCGGGCGGAGCCCTTCTACGCCCAGCGGCGTACGGGTGATGCCCACCACGGGGGGACGCCAGGAGAGCGGTTACGGAGGATCATGAGGTCATGACGATTCATGGTCCCGGGGGCCGGCCGTGATCGCACTGGTGCTGGCGATCGTCCTGTCGGTGACTTCGGCAGCGGCGTACGCGGGCGCGGCGGTGCTACAGGAGCGGCTCGCCACCCAGGCCGGACCGACGGGGGACGCAGGGCGGGGCTATCTCGGCACCGTCCTGCGCCGGTCCGGCTGGTGGCTGTCGGTGGCGGGCAACGGCGCGGGCGCCGCCCTGCACGTCGCCGCGCTGGCGTACGGGCCGCTCTCGGTGGTGCAGCCGCTGGGCGTACTCACCCTGGTGCTCGCGCTGCCGATCGCGGCGGCCGCCATCGGTCGCCGGGCGTCGGCCCGGCAGTGGTCCGGGGCCGCCGCCACGGTGGCCGGCCTGGTGCTGCTGCTCGCGCTGACGCTGCCCGGGGCGGGCGAGCACGACCTCCTGCCCGGGCAGGGCTGGGCGCTGGCCGGGGTGGCGACCGCCCTGGTGACCGCGCTGGTACTGGCCGGCCGGGCGAGCCGGTCGGCGCTGCCGCGCAGCCTGCTCACCGCCACCGCGGCAGGGATCGCCTTCGCGGTGGCCTCCGCGCTCACCCAACTCGTCTCCGGACTCGTCACCGACGGCGGCGCGGTGTTCTCCACCGCCGGCCTGGCGGTGGCGGTGGCCGGGATGGCCGCGGCCGGGCTGCTGCTGTCCCAGGTCGCCTACCGGGGCGCCGGGCTGGGCGCACCGCTGGCCACCGTCACGCTGGCCAACCCGGTCGCCTCGGCCGCCATCGCCGTGCTGCTGCTCGGGGAACGGACCGCGGGCGGCTACTGGGGCGGCCTGGCCGCGATGGTCGGTGCCGGCCTGGCCGCCTGGGGCGTGCTGCGACTCGCCTCGGCCGACCAGCTCGCGCCGCGCCGGCGGCGGTCACGGCCGGGGCGCCGGGGTCCGGCGCGGCTCAGGGGCGCAGTGCCGGTTCCCTGCCCGAACCGGTCGGCACCCGCCAGCCGCTCGTCGGTCGCCCCGGTCCGTGCCGGGCGGACCGCCACAGCACCACCAGCCAGACGACCCCGATCACGGCGACGAGCGCCAGCCCAAGCCCTTCCAGCGCCGGCATCAACACCGCCTGGACCGGGGTCGGCTGGCCCAGCGAACCGTCCAGGGTGAGCTGGCCGCGCGCGTCGGTGAGGAACAGGGTCAGGTAGAACGCGATCGTGTGCATCGCGTCCCAGAGCGCGTGCAGGATCGCCACACCCAGATAGGCGAAGAGCAGCCGCAGACCGACCACGAAGTGGTCCCGGCCGCTCGGCGCGAAGAGCACACCGCCGAGAATGGCGGTCCACAACCCGTGCCCGACCGGCGCCACCAGGCCGCGCAGGATCTCGGTCTGCACCACCTGCACCACCGACAGGCCCTGCACGGTGAAGAGCGCGATGAAGGCGTACCCGGCGGACTCCAGCGCGGAGAAGCCGAAGCCGACCGCGGCACCGAGGATCATCCCGTCCCGGATGGTCTTGGCTCTCAACCGCCGGGTCAGCAGCGCCAGCGCGGCCAGCTTGGCGGCCTCCTCGATCAGCCCGACCCCCAGGAAGAGCAGCACCGACGGGCGCAACAGGTACGACTCCAGCACGGCCGAGGCGAGGATCCCGAGTACACCGCCGGCGAGGAAGGTGCCGAAGACTCCGCTGACGGTGACCTCGCCGGTGTCCCGGCGCTGGAACGCCCAGGCCACGAAGGTCACCGGCACCAGGAAGCTGCCGAGCAGCACCAGGGTGGGCAGCAGGGTCGGGTTCCCGGTGAGGAAGATGACCACCACCGTGGCGATCCAGAGCGCCAGGCCGACCAGGAAGATCCGCAGCCACTGGCGGCGCGGCGTGACCGGCACCGCCGCCGTCCACTGCCTGCCGACGCCGTCCATCACGCCTCCGCACGGTCCGTCGCGCCCCGGTGGCCAATCCGGGGCTGGACCCGGGGCGTACCCGCTGCGGGTGGGGTCGAACGTGCCAGGACGGTGCGCCGCGGGTCAGGTCTTGAGTACGACCTTGACGCACTCATCCGCCTTCTGCCGAAACATCTCGAAGCCGATCGGCGCGTCCTCCAGCCGCAGCCGGTGGGTGATGACGAAGCTCGGATCGACCTCGCCACGGCGGATCCGGTCCAGCAGCATCCGGGTGTAGCGCTGCACGTGGCACTGCCCGCTGCGCAGCGTCAGCGACCTGTTCATCAACGAACCGATCGGGAACTTGTCGACGAAGCCCGCGTACGCCCCGATCACCGAGACCGTACCGCCGTTGCGACAGCTCACGATCGCCTGGCGCAGCGCGTGCGGCCGGTCGGTCTCGAGCCGGGCCGACTGCTTGACCCGGTCGTACCCGGACAGCACCGCCGACGAGTGGTGCCCCTCCATGCCGACCGCGTCGATGCAGGCGTCCGGGCCCCGGCCGCCGGTCATCTCGCGCAGCGCCTCGACCACGTCGACCTCGTCGTAGTTCAACAGCTCCGCGCCGGCCCGCTCCTGCGCCATCCGCAGCCGGTACGGATACCGGTCGATCGCGATCACCCGCTCGGCGCCGAGCAGATACGCGCTGCGCATCGCCAGCAGGCCCACCGCACCGGCGCCCCAGACCGCGACGACCTCGCCACCGGTGAGCCCGCACATCTCGGCACCCATGTAACCGGTCGGGAAGATGTCGGAGAGGAAGAGCACCTTCTCGTCGGGCAGGTCGTCGGGGACCTTCAGCGGTCCGACGTCGGCGAAGGGCACCCGAGCGTACTCGGCCTGGCCGCCGGCGTACCCGCCGAGCATGTGCGAGTAGCCGAAGAGGCCGCCCGGCGAGTGCCCGAGCAGCTTCTCCGCGAGCCCGGCGTTGGGGTTGGAGTTCTCGCAGAGCGAGTAGAACCCGGTCTGGCAGGCCCGGCAGTTGCCGCAGGCGATCGGGAACGGCACCACCACCCGGTCGCCGATCCGCAGGTTGCCGACCTCCGGCCCGACCTCGACCACCTCGCCCATGAACTCGTGGCCGAGGATGTCGCCGTGCTTCATCGTCGGGATGTACCCGTGGAAGAGGTGCAGGTCGGAGCCGCAGATGGCGGTACTGGTGACCCGTACGACGGCGTCCCGGGCGTTGAGGATCCGCGGCTCGGGCACCTCCGCCACCCGGACGCTCTCCCGGCCCTGCCAGCAGTTCGCCTTCATGCACCACCTCCGGTCTGCACGTGGTCGCCTCAGCCGGACGCGCGCCCGGCCCGGGGCCGCGCCGGCTGCTGGAGTACCTGCTGCGGGGTGGCCAGCCCGGCCGGGCTGCCGTCCGACCGGACGACCTCCCCGGTCTCGATGACCTGCTTGAACCGGCGCAGGTCGTCCCGGATCTGCTGCCCGGGTTCCTCGCCGAAGAGCGCTGCGACGGCCCGGCCCACCGCCCCGCCCGGGGGTGCGTACGCCAGGTCGACCCGGACCTCGGTGCCCCGGCCGCCGGCCGCGCGGGCGAACCGGACCCGCCCCGCGTTGGGTACCCGGGCGCCACGCGTCGAACGCCAGGTGATCATCTCGCTCAGGTTGTCCTCGACCAGCTCGGCGTCCCACTCGATCCGGCGGCCGCCCGGGCCCCGGACGGTCCAGTGTGACCGCCCGTCCCCGTCGGAGCGGACCGACTCCACGTGGTACATGAACCGGGGCAGGTTCTCGAAGTCCCGCCAGAACCGGTAGACCTCGTCGGCCGGCCGGTTGACGGTGACGGTGGCGCTGGCCCGCAACGTCCGGCGCCGTGCCCCGGCGGAGCGCCCGCTCCGCAGCGCGGCCAGCATGTCGACGGCGGTGATCCCGGCGACGGCGCCCAGGGTCGCGGCGACCCGCTGGCGGTCTTCGCCGCGCCGGCGCGGCAGCGCCCGGGCGAGCAGCAGCAGGTCCAGCAGATCCCCGGCGACCCGGACCCAGGCCCAGCCGGCCGGCCGGCGGGCGAACAGCAGCCCGGGGACCGGCAGCAGTTCCCGGGCACCCATCGCGCGCAGGACGACGGACGGGGCCGGCATCGGGCCGTCCATCCCGATCAGCCTGCCGACCTGGTGCGGCGCCGCGAGCGCCGCGACACCGAGGCCGAGGCTCAGCAGGCCGAGCGCGCGTGGCAGGAGTTGGCCGTCGCCGTCGGGCATGTCCAGCGTTCCGTCGGGCATGTCCAGCGGTGCTCCCCGCATCGTTCCCCCGTTCACCGTCGCCCGTTCGCCGCCGCCTGGCCGTCGTCACCTGGCCGTCGTCGCCAGCGTCGTCGCGGACGCCGCGCACCATCACGCTATCGGGCTGAACCCGAATAACCGTCGCAAAGCGGCAAACCGGCCGCACCGGACCACGCGGACGGCCGGGGTGGGCACCGGGAGCGGACGGGCTCCGGCCTGTCGTCCGGAACCCGTCCGTGCGGCGCGTCGGCCGGCTCCGTCGCCGGCCGGTCGGCTACTGGCCGACCTTGATGCCGGGCTCGCCCGCCATGAACTGGATGACCTGGCGCGGCTCCCGGCCCGGGACGTTCGGGCCGCGCAGCTTGCCGATCGGCAGGATGACCCGCCGGAAGGTGCCCTCCAGCATCATCGCCGTCGCGGTGTACCAGGCGACCGCCGCGGAGGCGATCAGGATGTAGGCACCGGCGGTACGCCAGGGCGAGATGTCGGCGATCTGGCCCACGGCCAGACAGGTGGCTCCGGCGGCGAGGCTCGCCAGCACCAGGGTCAGCCCGATGTTCTCGGCCAGCGCGGCGAACGCCCCGGACCAGGTGATCGCGGCGAGCGCGGCGAACCAGAACCCGAGCGCCACGAACGGGGTCGGCTGGACCAGTACGCCGGTCGCGATCAGCAGATAGAGGATCCCGTAGGAGAGCCAGAACGCGCCCCAGATGCCGTGCATGGCGGTGGCCAGCCCGTCACGTGCCCGGTACGCCCACATCCCGGCGAGGAACTGCGCGAGCCCGCCCAGCATCGCGGCGAACGGGAAGAGGAAGGTCTGGGTGGTGGTGTTGCCGTACCAGCCGGCGAGGTTCGTGGCGACGACGAAGGTGGCGGCCGCGTAACCGAAGAGTCCCAGGATCGATGGCGCGGCCACCGGCTGCAGGGAGATCTGCGCGTGGTTGCGCCAGAATTCGAACTCACCATCATGACTGGGTTGCGCCGAACGTGACATATGGGTCATCACAGGCTCCTTCTACGCAGCGGTTCGCACCGCTTTGACGCGGTCGGGCACGTGGCCACCGCCGACTACCCGATCCGAGAGCCATTACACGGAAGGTCGACTTCGTCCGCCGCCGGGCGGCCCAGGAACAAAACCGGCCGCCGACGCGCACGGTACGCGTCGACGGCCGGTGAACGACCGGGCCCTACGGCCTGGGATGGATCAGCGCTTCTCGACCGGTACGTAGTCCCGCTCGGCGGCGCCGGTGTAGAGCTGCCGGGGACGGCCGATCTTGGTCTCCGGGTCCGAGATCATCTCGCGCCACTGCGCGATCCAGCCGGGCAGCCGGCCGAGCGCGAAGAGCACGGTGAACATCTTGGTCGGGAAGCCCATCGCCTTGTAGATCAGGCCGGTGTAGAAGTCCACGTTCGGGTAGAGCCGGCGGGACACGAAGTAGTCGTCGGCGAGGGCGATCTCCTCCAACTGCATCGCCAGGTCCAGCAGCGGGTCCGGCTTGTTCATCCGGGCCAGTACGTCCTGGGCGGCCTGCTTCACGATGGCGGCCCGCGGGTCGTAGTTCTTGTAGACCCGGTGCCCGAAGCCCATCAGCTTGACGCCCGGCTCCTTGTCCTTCACCCGCCGGACGAAGCCCGGCACGTCACCGCCGCTGACCCTGATGTCGTCGAGCATCTCCAGCACCGCCTGGTTGGCGCCGCCGTGCAGCGGGCCGAACAGCGCGTTCACCCCGGCGGAGACCGAGGCGAAGAGGTTCGCCTGGCTCGAACCGACCAGCCGGACCGTGGAGGTGGAGCAGTTCTGCTCGTGGTCGGCGTGCAGCACCAGGAGCATGTCGAGCACCCGGGCCACGACCGGGTCGACCTCGTACGGCTCCGCCGGCACGCCGAAGGTCATCCGGAGGAAGTTCTCGACGTACCCGAGCGAGTTGTCCGGGTAGAGCATCGCCTGCCCGATCGACTTCTTGTACGCGTACGACGCGATGGTCGGCACCTTGGCCATCAGCCGCACGGTGGAGATCTCCACGTGCTCCCGGTCGAACGGGTCGAGGCTGTCCTGGTAGAAGGTGGAGATGGCGCTCACCGCGGAGGAGAGCACGGCCATCGGGTGCGCGTCCCGGGGGAAACCGTCGAAGAAGCGCCGCATCTCCTCGTGCAGCAGCGAGTGCCGCCGGATCCACTCGTCGAACTCGGCGAGCTGCTGCGTGGTGGGCAGCTCGCCGTAGATCAGCAGGTACGACACCTCCAGGAAGGAGGACTTCTCGGCCAACTGCTCGATCGGGTAACCCCGGTAACGCAGGATGCCCGCGTCGCCGTCGATGTAGGTGATCCCCGAGGAGCAGGCCGCGGTGTTGACGAATCCGGGGTCGTAGGTGACGTACCCCGTCTCTTTCAACAGGTTGCCCGTGGCGATGCCGGCTGGGCCGTCGACCGCGGGCTTGACCGGTATCGACAGCTGGCCGCCCGGGTGGTCGAGTTTGACATCCGTCATGTGATCCTCGCTTCGCCGGCAGAATCTACGTTGAATTGCCTTCACTTTTTACGGTAATCGTGCAGGGTAGCCGAGAACCTCGGGTGGTCGACCGGTGAGTGATGGATCACGCTGGTCACACGTTTGCCGTCGGGAAGAAACCTGCTAGCCGCTGCGCCGGCGCCGACGTCGCGTCCGGGTACGCGATGGCCGCGATCATGGGGGCCGGGTCCGGCCGGGACGGCGCGAATGGTCTCCGCGCACCCGGCGACGGCCGCCGCCGGCCGGGCCGAGCCCCAGGTCAGACCGGGCCTGCCCCGGCCGGGTGGGTCAGGCGCGCAGCGGGCGCAGGGTGCCGGTGTCAGTGACCTGGAACACGTCCACGGTGTTCCGGCCCGGCAGGAAGAGCGACTCGTCGGTCACCAGTGCGCCGAACCGCTGCCCGCCCGGGTCCGGCGCCACCACCGGAGCCACCGCACCGATCCGGCCGTTGACCGCCACCGCCAGCAGCGTCCCGTTCGGCACCGAGTCGGGCACGGTGCCGTAGACCAGTGCCGGCAGCCGGCCACCCGTCTGGTCGATCTGATCGAAATCGGACCGGTTCCGTACGGTCACCGAGCCGGCCTCCGAGCCGAGTGGAAGCTCGGCGACGGAGCGACCGATCAGGTCCGGTCGGGGCTGCGCCGGAAGCACCGGGGCCGCCCGACCGGCGACCACGTCGGCGAAGACGCCGGCCGGCACCATACGCGGCTGCCCCGGCTGGTCGTAGTAGTGCTTGTCGGCGGGCGCCCGGGTGGTACGCAGCGCCGAGGCGCCGTCGGTCCGCCACGGCACCTCGACGCCAGCCAGGTCGGCGACGGTCGGCAGCAGGTCGACGTGCTCCCAGTTCCGGTCGTCGACCGCGCCGGCCCGCTGCCCCGGCCGCTTCACGAAGAGCGGCACCCAGAGCACCTCGCCCGGCGTCCGCTGCACCGCGCCGAGCCCACGCCCCTGCACCCCCGGGGTGAAGCTGACCCCGTGGTCCGCGGTGAGCACCACCAGCGCGTCGTCGTAGAGGCCGGTCTCGTCCAGCCGGCGCAGCGTCTCGCCGAGCAGCCGGTCGGTGTACTCCAGTTGCAGCAGGTGCCGCCGGTGGGCCAGCTCGACCCAACCGTCGCCGTCGTTGGGCATCCCGTCCGGTGACCCGTAGCGGATCCCGGAGGGCAGGTAGTTCCACGGCGAGTGCGGCAGCAGCAGGTGCAGGAAGTGCAGTGTCGGCCGGACGGTCGGCCGGAGGGTGGCGAGGAAGTCGGCGAACCGGGCCGGCTGGTTCTCGTCCAGCGCGCCCCAGCGGAACTGCGGGTCCGTCGGCGGCGGCGGCTCGTCGGCGTCCCCGGCCTCGCGCCGGGTGATCTCCCGGTACGAGTCCTCGGGATCGCGCTGCCCCGTCTCGGACGGCGAGACGATCTGCTCCAGCAGGATGGCGCTCTCCCGCAGCAGCGTCGGCAGGCCACCCCGGGCGGATCCGGCGGCCCGGTCCGGGCAGACCCGTGGCGGGCAGAGCTGGGTGATGCTCTCCTGGGCCCGGATCTGGTACGGCCCGGCGAACGCCGTGAACAGGTTGTCCGGATAGCGGGAGTGGTGCGGCGCCTGCTGCTCGCCCGGGTACCGGCCGGTCAGCATCGCCGGCAGCGCGTACGGGGTGTAGCCGCTCACCCCGGTCGCGTTGCGGTACCAGGTCGACTCGCCGGCCAACCTGGCGAAGTTCGGGTAGCGGCGGGCGTCGATCGCGCCGGACGCGTCGAGCAGGGAGGTCAGCGGAAACTCGTCCAGGATCAGCATCACCACCGGCGGATGGCTGACCCCGCCCCGGCTGGCCCCCGCACCCGCCCCGGACCGCTCCCCCGGCAGCACCACGGCCGAGGCGGGCGAGGCGAAGACGAAGAGCAGCACGAAGACCAGTGGACCGACCGCGGCGACCCGGAGCACCTGGCCGGTGACCTGCCAGCGCCGGTACGCGTACGCCCCGGCGGCACCGACCGCCACCGCGAGCACGACCAGCGGCGCACCGCGTACCGGGGTGAGCTGCTTACCCACCTGGATCGCCAACGCGGCGAGCAGCAGGCCGAGGGTCACCGTGTGCAGTACCGCCCGGACCGCCCGGCCCCAGGCCGGCCCCGCGACCCGACGGCCCAGCAGCCCGAGCAGCGCACCGGTCCCCCACAGCAGCAACGGCGGCAGCACGGTGTACGCCGCCACCAGCAACAGGATGTCCCGCCGGCCGGCGCCGTGGAACAGGAAGAAGTCCGGGCTCTTTCCGGTCACGTCGAGCAGTGGCTGGGTGATCACCAGTCCGCAGAGCGCCACGATCTCCACCAGTGCCCGCAGTTCGACCCGGCCCGCCGGCTGTTCCACCGTTTCCGGCCGCTCCGCCGTTTCCGGCTGTTCCGCCAGAGTTCCCGGATGCTCCGCCGGATCCGCTGGCCGCTCCCCCGACGTCCCGGGCTCAGCCACGCGGCGTCCCGAGGTAGAGGGTGCGGGTGCCGGACGGCAGTTCGAGCCGGCGGACGATCGTGCACCGCTGCCCGAGCAGCCGTTCGAACTCCTCCCGGCGGTAGTCCGGAAAGAGTCCGGCCGGCTTGTTCGCCAGCAGCCGGACCGCCATCGGGTCCTCCGGATGCACGAACTCGACCACCAGCCGGCCGCCGCCCTCTGCCGCCGCGAGCAGCCCGACCAGCCAGTCGACCACCTCCGGCAGCGGGATGTTCCGCCCGATGGCGAGATGGTGCACCACGGCCAGCGCGAGCACCGCGTCCGCCTCGGCCCGGGCGGCGAAGGAGCCCCGCTCCACCCCGCGCCAGCCGCCGCCCGGTGACGGGTCGGCCAGGTCCATCACCAGCGGCAGCACCCGGCGCTCGCCGTCGGCCCGCAGCCGGCGGTAGAGCTGGTCGACCACGGCCGGGTCGCTCTCCACCGCGACCACGTAGTCGGCGTACCCGGCGGCCAGCCGCGAGTACGTGCCGTCGTTGGCGCCGAGGTCCAGCACCAGCCGGGACCGGTTCGGCTCGGCCAGGGCCTCGGCGACGAACCGCTCCTTGGCCTCCCGGTCGGCGGTCGAGTAGGTGCAGGTCTCCCGGTAGCCGGACCAGTGGCTGGCCGGCGGCTGCCAGTCGAGCCGGCCGACCAGCTTCGCCAGCGCGCGCAGGGTGGCCAGGACCAGCTCCCGGGAGAAGCCCGCGTCCTTCAGCTCCGCCCGGACGGTGCCGGTGCTGGCGGCGGCGTACCGGGACTGGATGGCGTCGTGCAGGTGCACGTGCTTGAGCACGCCGGCCCGGAACCGTCGGGTCCCGCCGAAGAGCTTGCGCAGCTCGCCCGCCTCGATGCCGTCGATCCGGGATCGCAGCCAGGGCTGGAAGTCCAGCCCCAGATGGGCCTGGAGCAGCAGCGGATAGAGCAGGGTCTGGCAGAACTGCCGGTAGCCGGCCCACGGCTCGCCGTCGCGGGCCGGCTCGAACGAACCGATGTCGATGAAGACCGGCTCGGCGCCCCGCCACTGGAGGTTGTACGCCGAACCGTCCTTCGTGGTGAAGCCGGCCGGTACGGCCGTACGGAGGATCTCCAGGTGCAGCAGCGCGGCGTCCCGCAACATCGCGAAGGACCACTCGTACGGGTACGACACGAACGGGATGCGCTCGTGCCGGAGTACGGTCGCCCACTGCGCGGCAGCGCTCGCCGGCAGCGTCTCCGGGTCGACGGTCTCGGTGCCGCAGACCTTGCCGTCGGCGAGCAGCCGGCCGAAGAACTCCGCACTGGCGAGTGCCCGCCAGTCCTCGGCGGCCTGCGGGCCGAGGCCCCGGAGGACCCGGCCGTCGGCGTGGAAGACCCGGTTCGCCGGGTCGCGGAAGGAGCCGGGATCGGCTCGGGGAACGGAATCGGGGGTGCTGGACGTTGCCGGGACGGGAGGTGGTGCGACCATCGGGTGTGGACCGCCCTCAGTCCTGCTTCGAGGGCTGCTTGCGGAACCGGCTGGTCAGTCTGCGCCAGTAGAGTTTCGCCGCCACCGCGACCCCGGCGACGCCGCCGACCACGGCCTGCACGATGAGACTGCCCGATCCCGCGTCCAGGTAGGCCAGATGTTCCATCTCCCGGCTACCTCCCTTTCTGTCTACCCCCGTACCCGAAAAAAGAGCGCCGTGTCCGGCCGCCTGCCCGGACGGCCCGACCCGCGCGCACGACAAGTGGCCGACGCCGCGCAACCCACCGGCTAGGTGCCGGTAAGCCGAACGTCGGATGCCGTTAAGCACACCGTACGCCGATGATCCGCCGACCGCACCGGCACCCGGAACGCCGGGCCGGCAGGTCCGATTCGTTCAAGACGCGGACGCGACCGGTTCCTACGCTGGCCGAATGACACCGAGACTAGACGCATTCGGGCTGGTCGTGGCCGACATGGCCCGATCTCTCGCCTTCTACCGGAAGCTGGGACTGGAGATCCCGGCCGGTGCCGACGCCGAGCCGCACGCGGAGTTCACCCTGCCCGGCGGAGTGCGCCTGATGTGGGATACCCACGAGATGGTCCGCTCGATCGAGCCGGACTTTTCGCCGCCGACCGGGTCGCAGATGAGCCTCGCCTTCCGGTGCGCCGATCCGGCCGAGGTGGACAGCGTGTACGCCGAGATGACCGCCGCCGGCCACGAGGGCCGTCTCAAGCCGTGGGACGCGCCCTGGGGCCAGCGGTACGCGGTGCTGCTCGACCCGGACGGCAACGGCGTCGACCTCTACGCCCCGCTCGCACCCGCAGCCGGCTAGGACCTGACAAGCTGCCGCAGTGGCACGCCGGCCAGGCTCCTGACCTCGCGGGACAGGTGTGCCTGGTCGGCGTACCCGGTGCGGGCGGCGACCTCGGCGGTCGGCGTACCGGACCGGGCCAGGGCCAGCGCGTGGCGCATCCGCAGGATCCGGGCCAGCGTCTTGGGGCCGTACCCGAACAGTGCCAGGCTGCGCCGGTGCAGTTGCCGGGTGCCGAGCCCCAGCGCGTCGGCCGTGCCGGCCACGTCGCCACCGGCGGCGAGCTCGGCGGCCAGCGGCGCGGCGAGCGGGTCCGGGCCACCGTCGGCGGCGAGCCGGGCGGCCGCGACCGACTCCAGCACCCGGCCGGGCCGGTCGTGCGACGCCACCCGCTCGGTCAACTCGGCCACCTCCGGCCCCGGCCAGAGCGCGGCGAGCGGAACCCGCTGGTCCCGCAGTGCGTGTGCCGGCAGCCCGAAGACCGCCGGGCCGGTGCCCGGCGGAAAGCGCAGTCCCACGTACCGCTCGCCGGCCGGGCCGGCGGCGACCTGCGCGACCGTGTCCGGGCCGGCCACCAGCAGACCGCTCCGGCTGGACCAGATCAGGTCCATACAGCCGTCCGGCAGGACCAGTCCCGGGCCGGCGTCGACGGTCCGGGTGACCGTCCAGACGACGGCACCGGCCAGCCCGGACATCCGTTCCCGATACACAGCCCCCAGCCTGCCAGCCGAACGGATACGGCTGCCCGGTCCGGGCCGGGTTTGTAGCCAAGGCGACACCGGTGCCGAGCGCGGGGTGCGAGCCTGTGCCGCATGGCGACCTTCGCCGGCAAGAAGATCGAGGCGTACGTCGGCCCTCGGGAACTCGGCGCGGCCGACGACCTCGAACAGGTGGTGGTCGACTTCATCGCCGGTGCCCGGGAGAGCCTCGACATCGCCGTCCAGGAACTCGACTCGGAGCCGATCGCCCAGGCGATCCTCGACGCCCGGTTCCGGGGCGTCACTGTCCGGATGGTGCTGGAGCAGGACTACCTGCGGACGGCCAAACTGCCCCGGGTCACCGTCCGGGCCGGGGAGCCCGAGGCGGACGCCCGGCGCCGGGCCCAGTGGGAGCCGGAGGCCGGCAGCCGCAGCCTGGAGCCGAACCGGCGGATCGTCGCCGCGCTGCTGCGCTGCAACGTCGACGTCAAGGCCGACTACAACCCGGCGATCTTCCATCAGAAGTTCGTGGTCCGCGACTACCGGCAGCGGGCCGCCGGGCGGGCGGCGGTGCTCTCCGGCTCGGCCAATTTCACCGGCACCGACTGCCACCGCAACCTGAACCACGTCGTGGTCTTCCACGACACCCGGATCTGCCAGGAGTACGCCGAGGAGTTCGCCCGGCTCCGGCAGGGGCGGTTCGGGCGCGGCGAGCACGGCCGGGTGCCGAACGCGTACAACGTCGGCGGGGTGCCGGTGAAGGTGCTGTTCGCGCCGGACCACACCCCGGAATTGGAGATCATGAAGCAGATGCTGAAGGCGACCGCCCGGGTCGACTTCGCCATCTTCACCTTCTCCGGCTCGTCCGGGATCGACGACGCGATGATCGCGCTGGCCGCCGCCGGGCGTACCGTGACCGGGGCGGTGGACCCCGGGCAGGGCGTGCAGAAATGGGCTGCCACGCACGACCTCGACCGGGCCAACATCGCGCTGTACGCCCCGATCCGGTCACCGGCCTTCGGCAAGCTGCACCACAAGCTGATGGTGATCGACGAGGCGGTGGTGGTCGCCGGCTCGTTCAACTACACGGCCCCGGCCAACCAGTACAACGACGAGAACATCTTCGTGGTCGGCAGCCCCTATCCGGACCTGCCCCGCCGGGAGGGCGGCCCGACCAACCTCGAGCGGTGCGCCGAGATCGCCGGCTTCTTCCGTACCGAGATCGAACGGATCGAACTCGCCGGCCAGCGGTTCCTCGGGCGGCGGTAGCCCCGCCTCGACCTGGACCTGCCGGCGGCGGCCTGACCGGCTTGATCCGCACCGGTAGCCTGGCCGGGCGGACGACGGCGGGCCGGCACCGGGCGTCCGGACTCAGGGCCGGCGGGGTCGGAGGGCAAGGTGGCACGGCAACGGGTCGGACAGCGTCGACCGCACGAGAAACCCGCGCCGTACCGGGGCCCGGGTGGGAGCCACCCGCCGACGCTCGGCGTCGACGTCGGAGGTGTGCTGGTCACGCTCGCCGGACGCGACGAGGACACCTCGTTCTTCGGCGGCCAGCCGTTGCTGACCCCGGCGGTGCCGGGAGTCTTCGAGGCCCTCGCCGCGCTGACCGCCGAGCCGTTCGCCGGGCGGGTGCACCTGGTCTCCAAGGCCGGCCCCAAGGTGGCCGCGAACACCCGCGACTGGCTGGTCCACCACCGGTTCTTCGACCGTACCGGCATTTCCGTCGGCAACCTGCACTTCGTCCGGGAACGCCGGGACAAGGCGCCGGTCTGCCAGCGCCTCGGCATCACCCACTTCGTCGACGACCGGCTCGACGTACTCGCCCATCTGGAGACCGTCGCGCACCGCTACCTGTTCCTGGGCGGCACGGACGAGCGTCCGCCGGACGGGAGCGTTCCGGACTGGGCGACGGTCGCCGACACCTGGGCGGCACTCGCCACCATGCTCCCGGAGTCGATCCCCGCCCAGGCCACCCGCCGACCGTGACCGGCACAGTGCCGGGCCCGCTGGCCGGCATATGCCGGACGAGCGTGATACCACGGAGTCATCGTGATGACTCCGTGGTATCAGCGGTAGCGGGACATGCCGCGCACCGGGGGGCCGTCGCCCCGAGCCGCCGGGCCGAAGGGTAGCCCGGCCGAGGTCGTCGGATCAGGTCAGACCTGGTGTTCGACGCGGTGCCGCAGGTAGTCGTCGGAGGAGGTACGGGCGATCCGGATGGCCTGCTCGACCATCGGCCGCAGCTCCTCGGGATAGTGCTCCGTCTTCAGGTCCGGGGCCGGTCACTCTGCTCGCCCGACGCGCCGGTCGCGGATCCGTCGCCGATCACCATGGCGGCCACCCTATCCGCCGAGCGCGGCCCGGATCCGCGCCAGGCGTGGGCCCGGTGCACGGATCAGCCCGTGCGTACGCCGAGCCGGTGCCACTGCTCCGGCGTCGAAGCGGCCCCGGACTCGCCCTGACCGGCGTCGTGTCGCGTGGGCGGGTCGGCCGGGGGGCGTACCTGGGTCAGCGCGTCCAGCACGGCGGCGATGGCCGGATGGAGCGGACCGTCGCCGCTCGGACGGGTCACCGCGAAGATCCGGCGGCCGGTGACCGGCCGGAGCAGCGGCTCGACGTGCACCCCGGACGGTACGTTGCGCAGCGCCATCCCCGGCACCAGTGCGGCACCGAGCCCGGCCGCCACCAGGTCCAGGGTGAGCGCGAAGTCGATCGCCCGGTGCCGGATGTCGGGCTCGAATCCGGCCAGGTGACAGGCGTGCAGGGTGGACCGGCCGCACGGGGTGTGCGCGGCGCTGGCCACCCAGGGCACGTCGGCAAGGTCGGCGAGCCGCCCGGTGCGCCGGCCCCAGCGGAGCGGGGTGATCAGGTGCATCGGGTCGGTCGCGATCGGGTGCCGGTCCAGCTCGGCGGTGGCGATCCCGGGCACGTGGTCGTACTCCTGCAGGACCGCGATGTCCAGCACGGCCGAGCGCAGGTCCAGCCGGCTCTGCTCGTCCTCGGCCTCGCTCACCCGGACGTCGAGATCGGAGTGCGCGGCCATCGCCCGGGCGGCCGCCGGGGCGACCAGGACGCCGGCCGCGGACGGGAAGGAGCCGACCCGGACGGTGCCGGCGACCCGCTGGTGCGCGACGGCCAGCCCGGTGACCGCCTGCTCGACGGCGCCGAGGATCCGCTCCGCGTGCCCGGCGAGCACCTGCCCGGCGGAGGTGAGCACCACGCCCCGGCCGGAGCGTTCGACCAGCGGATAGCCGGCCTCCCGGGCAAGCTGGGCGAGCTGCTGGGAGACCGCCGACGGGGTGACGTGCAGGGCGGCGGCGGCAGCGGTCACCCCGCCGCGCAGTGCCACCTCGTGCAGCACCCGGAGGCGCCGGACGTCCAGATCCATGTAGGCACGCTACAACACCCGTTAAGAATCTTGAACTGGACCTTAAACGAGCTGGCCGGCAGCGTGGTCGGCATGAAATTCCCGCACCGCATGCAGGCGGTCCTGGTCGCCGCCCTCTGGGGAGTCAACTTCGTCGTCATCGAGGTCGGCCTCCGCGACCTGCCGCCGCTGGTGCTGACCGCGCTGCGGTTCGTCGCCGCCGCGGTGCCACTGGTCCTCCTGGTCCCCCGGCCGACCGCGCGGTTCCGGTACGTGCTCGGCTACGGCCTGGTCCTCGGCGTCTTCAAGTTCGGCCTCCTCTTCGTCGCGATCGACGCCGGGATGCCGCCCGGGCTCGCCTCGCTGGTGTTGCAGACCCAGGCGTTGGTCTCGGTGATGCTCGCCGCCGCCTTCCTCAGCGAGCGGCCCAGCGGCACCCAGCTCGCCGGGGTGCTGACCGGCTCGGCCGGGATCGCCCTGCTGGCGGTCGGCGCGGGTGGGCACGCCACCGCGATCGGGTTCGCGCTCACCCTGGCCGCGGCGGTCAGTTGGGCCCTGGCGAACGTGGTGGTCCGGGCCAGCGGCGAGACCCGGCCGCTGTCGCTGCTGGTCTGGTCCAGCCTGGTACCGCCGCTGCCGCTGCTCGGCCTGGCCGGCGTGGTGGACGGGCCACGGGTGGTGCTCGACGCGATCACCGGAATGTCCTGGACCGCCGTGCTGGCGGTCGGCTACGTCGGGTACCTCTCCACGCTGGTCGGCTGGGGCATCTGGAACCGGCTGATCGGCACCTACTCGGTGGCCCGGGTCGCCCCGTTCAGCCTGCTGGTGCCGATCTTCGGGCTGGCCGCCGCCGCGCTGCTGCTCGGCGAGCCGATCACCGGTACGGAACTGGCGGCCGGCGCGGTCGTACTGGTCGGGCTGGCCCTGGTGGTGCGGGCTCCGGCGCAGCGAGACGCCGGCATGTTGGAGGCCGAGCCCTCAACCCGACCGGTGGCAACGCCATCGCCTCAACGCCGGACCGCAGGCACCGGCAAGAACCTGCGCGAATGACGAAGGCGCGACACCTGGGCAGCTCCCCCACACTGTCGGCGAGCTAGCTGGTCGGGGCGCCCGTCGCGGCACTGTCCGCCTGCCGACCGTTCGATCTGCACGCAGAGTGTGTGAAGGGTGTCGAGGTCTGTCGTCACGAACAGATCCTCAACACCCTTCACCCCGCGCCCGCAGCCCCGAACGGCTTCGGACCTACTCGTCGAT
Organism: Plantactinospora sp. ZYX-F-223; assembly: GCF_039649625.1. Taxonomy (NCBI): domain Bacteria; kingdom Bacillati; phylum Actinomycetota; class Actinomycetes; order Micromonosporales; family Micromonosporaceae; genus Plantactinospora; species Plantactinospora sp. ZYX-F-223. Next base: position 25,827 of record NZ_JBDJAV010000057.1, read on the forward strand.
CAGGTGTAGGTCGGGATGACCGACCAGCAACCCCCGCCGTGCGGCCACATGGGATAGCCGGCCTTGTAGTTGACCATATCGATGAGCGTGGTGCCGGTCGCCTTGCCGACGATGCCGTCGACGCTCAGGCCGAAGAAGCGCTGGAAGTTCTCGACCGCGCGCTTGGTCGCCTGCCCGAAGATGGTGTCGACAGCCAGGCCGGCGCCGCCGACGTAGTTCAGGCCGGCCTGTACGCATCGCACCCCGGCTGCGTTGGACGAACCCAGCCCGATGTTGCCGACGTTCGGCGATGCCTGGGCGGGCGCCACGGCCACCCCGAGGAGCAGGGCGACTGCGGCGATCACACCGATCAGGACACTCGACAGTCTCTTCACTGGCATCACGGTCTCCTCTGCTGCGACTGACATGCCACCCCCGTTGGTGGGGTCTGGCCGGCGACCTCTGCGGTTGCCGCCTCAGCATCCGGCAGGGCTGTGGGTCGAGTTCTCAACGGATTGTTGACGGCCGCGGGCGTGGCCGGGATCGTCAGCCGGTGAGCTTGGCGCGGACCTGCTCGGCCTCGGGATGTCCGAGCTGGTCGAGGATGTCCAGAGTGCGCTGCCAGATCCGGCGGGACTCGTCGATGTCACCCGCTGCCCGGCGGGTGTCGCCGAGATGGTTGAGGACGGCAGCCTCGGAGTAGCGGTCGCCGAAGCTCCGGATCAGGTCGAGGGCGTGCTGGTAGCAGGCTGCGGCCTGGTGGTGGTCGCCGAGTTGGTGATGGGCGTAGCCGAGGCTGTCCCAGGTGTCGGCCTCACCGGGACGGTCCCCGATCTCCTGATGCAGGACGATGGCCTGCTGGCAGTGAGTCAGCGCCTGCTGGTGGTCGCCGAGCAGCGTGTGGAACCAGCCGACCGAGTTCAGCGCCCTGGCCTGCCCGCCCCGGTGGCCGGCGGTCCGGTACAGGTCGAGTGCTCGTTGGGCGTGGCGCAGCGCCTCCCCGCAGCGCCCCTTCTGCTCGTACACCCAGGCCAAGCCACGGTGCGTGTACGCCTGGCCGGTGTGATCGCCCAACTCACGGAACAGCGCGAGCGCCTCCCGATAGTGGGTGTACGCGTCGTCCTCCCGCCCCTGGCGGGCGTAGGCGCGGGCGAGACCCCGGTGGGCGTACGCCTGACCGGTGCGGTTGGCCAGGCGCCGCGCGGCCGCGAGCGCGGCTGTATGGGCGGTGATCTGGTCCTGCCAGTGTCCGCCCCGGTCGAAGAAATCGGTGAGGGTCCAGGTCAGCTGCCAGGTGTGGGTGCCGAATCCGGCCTGGGCGGCCAGCCGGACAACCTCGAGCAGCACCGCGTGCTCGGCGTTGAACCACGCCGTCGCCCCGGCTTCGTCGACGAGTTCCTCGGCCGTCGTACCGGGATGGACGTCGGCCAGCGTGATCAGGTCGCGGTGCGGGTCCAGCAGCCGGGCGGCGCGGTGCGCGGTGTGCAGGTAGTGGTCGAGCACCCGGTGCACCGCCGCGTTCCGGTCGTCCTCGTCGTCGAGGGCGTGGGCGAGTTCGGCCGCGTAGGCGCGCAGCAGGTCGTGGAAGGCGAACCGGCCTGGAGCCTGCTTGGCGACGAGGTGAGCGCGGGTGAGTTCGGCCAACAGCGGTCCCACGTGTGCGGGTGGGCTGCCGTCGAGGCTGGCGGCGGCGGGCAGGCCGATGTCCGGGCCGGGGTGCACCCCGAGCAACCGGAACAGCCTCGCCGCGCCGGGGCTGAGCGCGCGGTACGACCAGGAGAACACGGACCGCGCGTCGATCGCCGCGTCGGCGCCGGCGAACGCGTCCAGGCTGCCCCGGGCGTCGCGCAGTTCACCTGCCAACGTTGCGAGCGGCAGTCTCGGATCGATGGCTGCGCGGGCCGCCACGATCGCCAGCGCCAGCGGCAGCCGCGCGCACCGGGCGATGATCTCGTCGACGGCCGGCAGTTCGACCGCCACCCGGGCCGCTCCGAGGCGGCGGGTCAGCAGTTGCCGCGCCTCGTCGACCGAGAGTAGGTCCAGCGCGATGGGGCGGGCGCCTTCGGCGGCGACCAGGCCGGACAGTTGGTTCCGGCTGGTCACCACCACCAGGCAACCCGGTGCGCCGGGTAGCAGTGGGCGGACCTGGTCGGCGTCCCGGACATTGTCCAGCACGACCAGCACCCGCCGCCCGGCCAGCAGGCTGCGGTAGAGGCCGATCTGGGCGTCCAGGCCGGCCGGGATCTGCTGCGGCGGTACCGCGAACGCGTCCAGAAACCCGCGCACCGCCTCCGCCGGATTCATCACCGAGCCGCCCGGGTCGAACCCGCGCAGGTTCACGTACAACTGGCCATCGCCGAACCGGTCGGCCACCCGATGCGCCCAGTGCACCGCCAGCGCGGTCTTGCCCACTCCGGCCGTGCCGGACAACGCCGAGATGACCACCGCGGTGGGCTGCTCGGCGGCCGCGTCCAGGATGGTGTCGAGCTGATCCAGCTCATTGCTGCGGCCGGCGAACCCGTACACGTCGGGAGGCAGTTGCGCCGGCACGTGCCGGGCCGGCGCCGCCACCGCAAGCGGCGCGGGTGCGGCCCGATCGAGTTCCCCGCGCAGGATCGCCACGTGCAGTCCCCGTAGTGCCGCCCCGGGGTCGACGCCGAGGTCGTCGGCCAGCCGCTGGCGGGTCGCGGCGTACCGGTCCAGGGCCTCCGCGTCGCGACCGGTGGCGTGCAGGGCCCGCATCAGAGCGGCGGTCAACGGCTCCACGAGCGGGTACTCGTCGAGCAGGTCGGTCAACGGTCCGACGACGACGGTCGGGTTGCCGACCTGTAGCTCGGCCTGGGCCCACGCCAGGACCGCATCGAGATACTGCTGCCGGCACCTCTCGCGCGTCCGCTCCACCCACCGCCCGGTGAGGCCGGTGAGGGGCTCTCCACGCCAGAGATCCAGGGCCTCGCGCAACATCGCGGCCCGCCGGTCCCCGGCGCAGCGCGACTCACGCGCCCGAGCCACCAGGTCACGAAACCGGTGCAGGTCCACCCGAAGACGGTCGATGTCGAGGACATATCCCGCGGCGGTACGGAGCACCAGCCGCTCAGACCGGTTGTCCGCGGTGTCGGAGCGCTCCAGCAGGCGCCGGATCCGGGTGACATAGGTATGCAGCGTCCGGCGTGCTCCCGGCGGTGCGACCGGGCCCCACACCCGGTCCACCAGGACGTCGACGGACATCGGCCGGCCCGCGTCGATGGCCAGCGCCGCCAGCACCGCGCACTGCTGCGGCGGCCCGACCGCCACCACGCGATCAGCTACTTGGATCTGCACCTGCCCCAGCACCCGCAACTCCATCGTCAGCCTCCGGCCGCTCCCGCCGCACTGCTATCAACGAATCGACCACCAACACTGCGCCGACATGCCACAGCTGGGTAGCTGCTGTCGTTGATCTTCCATTGCCCGGCCGGTACCGGATGGACGTTGCCGCGAGACTGCGGCCGATAGGGCGCAAGTCCGAGGTCTTGGCTTGGCCGAGAGAGCACCGTCGGGCGCATCCGACCCCAGCCGATGAGGCCGAGCCGGGCTGATCCGGCACGGCAGGCCGAGTCCGCCGCCCCGGTTGACGTCACGGCTGGAAGCGGTAGCCCATCCCCGGCTCGGTGAGCAGGTGCCGGGGCCGGGACGGGTCGTCCTCCAGCTTCCGGCGCAACTGCGCCATGTACTGCCGCAGGTAGTTCGTCTCCGACTGGTACTGCGGGCCCCAGACGTCGTGCAGCAGTTGACGCTGGCTGACCAGCCGGCCCGGGTTGCGTACCAGGATCTCCAGCAGGTGCCACTCGGTCGGGGTGAGCCGCACCTCGGCGCCGTCGGCGGCGCGTACCGCGTGCGCGCTGAGGTCCACGGTGTGCCGGCCGACCTCCACCGCCGACACCTCCTCGCCGGCTCCGGCGGCCCGTCGGGTCACCGCGCGGACCCGGGCCAGCAGTTCGTCCACCCCGAACGGCTTGGTGACGTAGTCGTCGGCGCCGGCGTCCAGCGCCGCCACCTTGTCCTGGCTGCCGGCCCGGCCCGAAAGCACGATGATCGGCACGTTGGTCCAGCCGCGCAGCCCCCGGATCACCTGCACCCCGTCCATGTCCGGCAGGCCGAGGTCGAGCACCACGATGTCCGGACGGTGGCTGGCCGCCAGCCGCAGCGCGGCCGCGCCGTCCCCGGCGACCTCGACGTCGTACCGCCGGGCCCGCAGGTTGATCCGCAGCGCGCGGAGGATCTGCGGTTCGTCGTCCACCACCAGTACCCGGGTCACCCGGCCCCCTCGTCGTCCGCCACGGGTAGCCGCAGCACCATGGTCAATCCGCCACCCGGGGTCTCCTCCGGCTCCAGGCTGCCACCCATCGCCTCGGCCAACCCCCGGGACAGCGCCAGTCCCAGCCCGATCCCGGCGTGGTTGCCCCGATCGCCCTGCCGCTGGAACGGCAGGAAGGCCCGCTCCCACTGCTCGCGCGGCAGCCCCGGGCCCTGGTCCACCACCCGCAACTCGACGAAGCCACCGTGCTCGCTGGCGGTGACCGCCGGTGGCCGGTCCGCCGGGCTGAACCGCAGCGCGTTGGCGACCAGGTTGACCAGTACCCGTTCCAGCAGGCCCGGGTCGGAGCGGACCGCCGGCAGGTGCGCCGGCAGGCTGACCCGGACCCGGCGGGCCGGTTCGCCCAGCTCGTCCAGGGCCGACGGCACCACGTCCTCCAGGCCGAGCAGCGCCGGGCGCAGCCCCAGCGCCCCGGCCTGGAGCCGGCTCATGTCCAGCAGGTTCGCCACCAGCCGGGTCAGCCGGTCCAGCGACTCCTCGGCGGTGGCCAGCAACTCCTCCCGGTCACCCGGGTCGAACTCGACGTCGGCGCTGCGCAGGCTGGTCACCGCCGCCTTCGCCGAGGCGAGCGGGGTACGCAGGTCGTGGCTGACCGCCGCCAGCAGGGCGGTACGCAGCCGGTCCGCCTCGGCGATCGGCTTGGCCGCCGCCGCCTCCTCGGCCAGCCGTTCCTGCCGGAGCGCCACGGCGGCCTGCGCGGCGAACGCCTCGACGATGCGCCGATCGGCCGCCGGCAGCACCCGGCCGCGCAACACCAGGCTGAGGTCGTCGTCGACGCCCACCTCCACGTCGCCGGCAGCCGGGGTTCCGCAGGGCTCTTCGCCGACGTTGGCGGCGACCCGCCAGGCGCGCGGGTCCCGTTGCCGGTCCGGGCTCTCCGGCGCGCCCGGGGAGCGTTCCAGCAGGGTGACCGAGCCCAGCCCGTAGGTCTCGCGCAGCCGTTCCAGCAGCGCGGTCACCGGCCGGGCGCCCCGGACCACGCTGCCGGCGACCGCGCCGAGCAGTTGCGCCTCCGCGCTGGCCCGGGCCGCCTCCCGGGTACGTCGGGCGGCCAGGTCCACCACCCCGCTGACCGCGGCGGCGACCAGCAGGAAGACCACCAGCGCCAGCAGGTTCTCGGTCTCGGCGATGGTGAACCGGTGCAGCGGCGGGGTGAAGAAGAAGTTGATCAGCAGCGAGCTGAGCAGCGCGGCGAGCAGCGCCGGCCACCAGCCGCCGACCAGGGCGATCCCGATCACGGCGGCGAGGAAGAGCAGCAGGTCGCTGCTGAGCGACAGGTCGTCGGCGAGCAGCCAGAGCAGGTACGTCAGCAGCGGGATGCCGACGACGGTCAGGCCGAGGCCGATCAGGCGCCGCCGCCGGGACAGCGCGGCCGGCGGCGTCACCAGCCGGCCCCGACCGGCCTGCTCGTGCGTGACCAGGTGGACGTCGATCGGCCCGGAGAGCGCGGTGGTGGTGGCCCCGACGCCCCGGGAGAGGATCTGGGCGAACCGGCCCCGGCGGCTGGCCCCGAGCACGATCTGGGTGGCGTTGACCCCTCGGGCGAAGTCGAGCAGCGCGGTCGGGATGTCGGCGCCGATCGCCTGGTGGTAGGTGCCGCCCAGCCGCTCCACCAGCATCCGCTGCCGCTCCAGCGTGGTCGGGTCGGCGCCGCGCAGCCCGTCGCTGCGGGCGACGTGGATCGCCATCAGCTCGGCGCCCCGGCCCCGGGCCGCGATCCGGGCCGCCCGGCGGATCAGCGTGTCGCCCTCCGGCCCGCCGGTGAGCCCGACCACCACCCGTTCCCGGGTCTCCCAGGTGGCGGCGATGCCCTGGTCGGCCCGGTACCGGTCGAGCTGGTCCTCGACCTTGTCGGCCAGCCAGAGCAGGGCGAGTTCGCGCAGCGCGGTGAGGTTGCCGATCCGGAAGTAGTTGGCCAGCGCCGCGTCGACCTTGTCCGGGTGGTAGATGTTGCCGTGCGCCATCCGCCGGCGCAGCGCCTCCGGGGTCATGTCGACCAGCTCGACCTGCTCGGCACCGCGTACGACGCCGTCCGGCACGGTCTCCTGCTGGGTCACCCCGGTGATCTGCGCGACGACGTCGTTGAGCGACTCCAGGTGCTGGACGTTGACCGTGGAGAGTACGTCGATGCCGGCGTCCAGCAGCTCGTGGATGTCCTGCCAGCGCTTGCCGTTGCGCGACCCGGGCACGTTGGTGTGGGCCAGCTCGTCCACCACCGCGACCTCGGGCCGGCGGGCCAGTACGGCGTCGACGTCCATCTCGGTGAAATCGCTGTCCCGGTAGCGGATCGTCTTCCGGGGAATCGCCGGCAGGTCGCCGAGCATCGCGGCGGTGTGCCGGCGGCCGTGGGTCTCGACCAGACCCACGACCACGTCCGTGCCGCGCGCCGCCCGGCGGTGCGCCTCCTCCAACATCGCGTACGTCTTGCCGACCCCCGGGGCGGCCCCGAGGTAGATGCGCAGTTGCCCGCGTGCCACGCTGCTGATCCTGCCTTATCTGTCGGGGCCGCCCGGTGCCGATCAGCCGCCGGCCGGCAGCTCGCGGTCCAGGGCGAGGTTGAGTTCCAGCACGTTGACCCGGGGCTCGCCGAGGAAGCCGAGCCCCCGCCCGTCGGTGTGCTCCTCGACCAGCCGGCGTACCTGGTCCGGGCTGGTGTGCCGCTCCCGGGCGACCCGGGCGACCTGGATCGACGCGTACGCCGGGCTGATGTGCGGGTCGAGGCCGCTGCCGCTGGCGGTGACCGCGTCGGCCGGTACCGCCGGCTCGGCGGGTGCGTCGCCCCGGATCGGGGTGATCAGCCCACCGGAGTAGTCCTGCCCGGGTACGGCGCACTCCACGGGCACGCCGCCGAAGCTGGCCAGGAACGGGGTGGCCGGGCAGGGCTGGTTGACGCTGACCGCCCGGGTCACCGGGCCGGTCAGGCCGTCGCGGTGGAAGACCCGCAGCACCGCACCGAACCCGTCCGGGGTGCAGAACGGGCGCCGGCCGTCCACCCCGTCGAGTTCCCCGGCCGCCTTGCTGCGGGCGCAGACCTGGGTGAGCAGGCTCTGGGTACCCTCGTCCGGGTTGCCCTCGGCGTCGACCGCGCCGGGCACCGGCAGGGTGTCCTCGACGCTCTCCGGCCCCAGGTTGCTGGCGGCGGTGGCGGTGGGGTCGTAGCCGTCGCCGGCCGCCGACGGGCGGCTCTGGAAGTACCGCGGGATGGGGTTGCCGTCCGCGTCGGTGAAGGACTGGCCGATCAGGCCGCTGCCGACGACGGCGCCGTCGGCGCTGCGGACCAGCGAGCCCTCGGCCCGGTCGTGCAGGCCGGGAATCTGCCCGACCCCGACCATGACCAGCGGGTAGGCCAGCCCGAGCAGCGCGGTGAAGACCAGCACGGCCCGGAACGCGGCCAGGTGTTGGGCGAGCCAGGTGGGTAGGCGCATCACGAGATCCCTGGGATGAGCGAGATGAGAAGGTCGAGGATTTTGATGCCGACGAACGGTGCGACGATGCCGCCGAGGCCGTAGAGCCAGAGGTTGCGGGTCAGCAGCTTGCTGGCGCTGCTGGGCCGGTAGCGGACACCGCGCAGGGCGAGCGGGATCAGCACCACGATGACGATCGCGTTGAACACCACCGCGGCGAGGATCGCCGATTCCGGGCTGGACAGCCGCATGATGTTCAGCGCGTCCAGGCTGGGATAGATCCCGGCGAACATGGCCGGGATGATCGCGAAGTACTTGGCGATGTCGTTGGCGATCGAGAAGGTCGTCAACGCGCCCCGGGTGATCAGCAACTGCTTGCCGATCTCCACGATCTCGATCAGCTTGGTCGGGTCGGAGTCGAGGTCGACCATGTTGCCGGCCTCTTTGGCCGCCGTGGTGCCGGTGTTCATCGCCACCCCGACGTCGGCCTGGGCCAGCGCCGGGGCGTCGTTGGTGCCGTCACCGGTCATCGCGACCAGCCGGCCGCCCTCCTGCTCCCGCTTGATCAGCGCGAGCTTGTCCTCCGGGGTGGCCTCGGCGAGGAAGTCGTCGACCCCGGCCTCGTCCGCGATCGCCTTCGCGGTACGCGGGTTGTCACCGGTGATCATCACGGTCCGGATGCCCATCCGGCGCATCTCGGCGAACCGCTCCCGCATGCCGGACTTGACCACGTCCTTGAGGTGGATCACTCCGAGGGTGCGGGCCGGTTCGCCGTCGACGTGCTCGGCCACCACCAGCGGGGTACCCCCGCCGCCGCTGATACCGTCGACGATGTCCCCGACCTGGTCGGTCGGATGCCCGCCGTTGTCCCGGACCCACTTCATCACCGCGGCGGCGGCGCCCTTGCGGACCCGGCGGGCCGGCCCGCCGGTTCCCCCGTCGACGGTCGCGTCCGGGGTCAGGTCGACGCCGGACATCCGGGTCTGCGCGGTGAACGGTACGAAGGTGGCGTGCGGGATCAGCCCCGGCTCCCGCTCCCGCAGCCCGTACGCGTTCTTGGCCAGCACCACCACCGAGCGCCCCTCCGGGGTCTCGTCGGCCAGGCTGGAAAGCTGGGCCGCGTCCGCGACCTGCTCGGCGGTGACCCCGTCGACCGGGACGAACTCCGCCGCCTGCCGGTTGCCGAGGGTGATGGTGCCGGTCTTGTCCAGCAGCAGCGTGTTGACGTCACCGGCGGCCTCGACCGCCCGGCCGCTCATCGCCAGCACGTTGCGCTGGACCAGCCGGTCCATCCCGGCGATGCCGATCGCGGAGAGCAGCGCGCCGATGGTGGTCGGGATCAGGCAGACCAGCAGCGAGACCAGCACGATCCCGGTGACCCCGTCGGCGTTGATCGCCGCGGTGTCCGGCGCCGCGCCCTGGAAGCCCTTGGAGAAGATCGCCAACGGCTGGAGCGTCACCACCGCCATCAGGAAGATGACGGTCAGCGCCGCGAGCAGGATGTTCAGCGCGATCTCGTTCGGGGTCTTCTGCCGGTTCGCCCCCTCCACCAGGGCGATCATCCGGTCGATGAAGCTCTGCCCCGGCTGCTGGGTGATCCGCACGACGATCCGGTCGGAGAGCACCCTGGTGCCGCCGGTGACCGCGCTGCGGTCGCCGCCGGACTCCCGGATCACCGGGGCGGACTCGCCGGTGATCGCCGACTCGTCCACGCTGGCGATCCCCTCGACCACGTCACCGTCACCGGGGATGATCTGTCCGGCCTCGACCAGCACGATGTCGCCATGCCGCAGCTCGGTGGCGGCGACCGCCTCGTCGCGGTACGCGCCCGGCTTCGTCCCGGGCGACCAGCCGGTCAGCCGGGTCGCGACCGTGTCCCGCTTCGCCTGGCGCAGCGTCGCCGCCTGAGCCTTGCCCCGGCCCTCGGCGACCGCCTCGGCCAGGTTGGCGAAGAGCACGGTCAGCCAGAGCCAGACGGTGATCGCCCAGGCGAAGCCGGTCGGGTCGGCGACGGCCAGCGCGGTGGTGAAGACCGCGCCGACCTCCACGATCAACATCACCGGGTTGCGCCACAGCGTCACCGGGTTGAGCTTGCGGAACGCGTCCGGCAGTGAGCGGACGAGCTGCCGGGGATCCAACAGCCCACCGCCGACCCGGCCACCGCTTTCGCGGCCGGAGGACGGCAGCCCACCAGAGGGGGCGGGCACCACGGGGCTGACAGTCATCTTCCCTTTCCTCACCATGTCGTTCAGAACTCTCATCGCGCTCACAACCCTTCGGCCAGCGGGCCGAGCGCCAGCGCGGGTAGGAAGGTCAGCGCCACCAGGATCACCGTCACGCCGGCGAGCATCCCGACGAAGAGCGGCCGGTGCGTCGGCAGCGTTCCCTCCGAGGCGGGTACCGGCTTCTGCCGGGCCAGCGAGCCGGCCAGGCCGAGCACGAAGATGATCGGTAGGAACCGGCCGAGCAGCATGCAGAGCCCGAGGGCGGTGTCCCACCAGGGGGTGTTCACCGTGATCCCGGCGAACGCCGAGCCATTGTTGTTGCTCGCCGAGGTGAAGGCGTACAGCACCTCGGAGAGGCCATGCGGGCCGACGTTCAGGGCCGTGGAGTTGTTGCCGGTGGCAAAGGCCGCCGCCGTGCCGATCAGCACCAGCATCGGGGTGATCAGGAAGTACAGCGAGGCGAACTTGATCTCCCGGGCGCCGATCTTCTTGCCGACGTACTCCGGGGTGCGCCCCACCATCAGGCCGGCCACGAAGACCGTGATCACGGCGAGGACCAGCATGCCGTACAGGCCGGCGCCGACACCGCCCGGGGCGACCTCGCCCAGCATCATGTTGACCAGCGGCATCATCCCGCCCAGCGGGGTGAACGAGTCGTGGAACGAGTTCACCGCACCGGTCGAGGTGAGCGTGGTGACCGCGGCGAAGGTCGCCGAGTTGGAGACCCCGAACCGGGCCTCCTTGCCCTCCATCGCCGCCCCCACCGCCTGCGGCACCGTACCGTCGCCGGTCAGCTCGAAGACGTTGGTCAGAGTGACGCTGACGATCGCCAGGATCGCCATCACCGCGACGATGGCGTAGCCCTGCCGGTTCTGCCCGACCATCCGGCCGAAGACCCGGGGCAGGCTGAACGGGATCACCAGGATCAGCAGCAGCTCGAACCAGTTGGTCCAGGTGGTCGGGTTCTCGAACGGGTGGGCGCTGTTGGCGTTGTAGAAGCCACCGCCGTTGGTGCCGAGTTCCTTGATCACCTCTTGCGAGGCGACCGGGCCGCCGGTGATGGTCTGGGTGCCGCCGGCCACCGTGGTCACGTCGGTGCCGCCGGAGAGGTTCTGCACCACTCCGCCGATCATCAGCACGATGGCGCCGAGCACCGCGATGGGCAGCAGCACCCGCAGGGTGATCCGGACCAGGTCCACCCAGAAGTTGCCGAGCTGGTCGGTGCGGCTCCGGGCGAAGCCGCGGACCAGGGCCACCGCCACCGCGACGCCCACGGCGGCGGAGACGAAGTTCTGTACCGCCAGCCCGGCCATCTGCACCAGGTGGCCCATGGTCGACTCACCCGAGTACGCCTGCCAGTTCGTGTTCGTCACGAAGCTGACGGCGGTGTTCCAGGCGATGTGGTCGGTGACCGGGTCGAAGCCGAGCGAGAGCCACAGCTTGTCCTGCAACCGCAGGAAGGCGTAGAGGAAGAGCAGGGAGACCAGGGAGAACGCCAGTACGCTGCGGGCGTACGTCCCCCAGGACTGCTCGGCCTTGGCGTCCACGCCGATCAGACGGTAGATGCCCCGCTCCAGCCGGGAGTGCCGGGTTCCGGAGACCACCCGGTACAGGTAGTCGCCGAAGGGCTTGTGAAGCGCCACCAGCACCACGGCGAGCGAGACGAGGAGGATGATGCCCGCGGTCGTCGTACTCATCTAGAAACGCTCCGGGAAAAGGAGCGCGAACAACAGGAAGACGGCCAGCCCGGCCGCGAGCACCAGGCCGATGAGATTGACCACGCTCACAGCCGCTCCACCGCCCGGGCGAGCAGGGCCAGGGCCGCGAAGAGCCCCAGCGTCAGCACCACGAACACGACGTCGATCACCGAACGTCCTCTCCAGCATGCGCGTCCAGGCGACCGGTCTCGGCCGCCCGATTCAGGTAACCCCACGGATCGGGGCGGGGTGACCGGTTCTGACACGTCGGCTACGCCGCCGGGGCAGTTCTTGACGTGATCTTGACGGCTGCCCGGCTGAGCTGCGGGTTTCCCGGCGGCCGTGCCGGGTAGCCCGGCCGGGGAGCCACACGGGGAGGGGTGCGGGATGCCGGAATCGGAAGCCTGGGTGCACGAGGCCACCGCGACGGCCGAGGGGGGTCGGCTGCGTACCGACGACGGTGAACTCTCCACCACCCTGGCTTCGCCGTTGGCGCCGCACTGCACCGGGCTCGCCCCCGAGCAGTTGCTCGCGGCGGCGTTCGCCTCCTGCCTGCACCACGCGGCGGTCGAGGCGGCCACCGGCATCACCGACGAGGCGCACACCGTCCAGGTCCGCGCCCAGGCCCGGCTCGCCCGGGACGCCGACGGGCTCTACCGGGCCGACGTACGGGCCAGCATCGCCTCGGTCGGGCTGAACCGCGACCAGCTCACCGACCTGGCCCGGTACGCCGACCGGCTCTGGCCGTTCTCCAGCGACGGCGGCCGGCACACCCTCACCGTCACCCCGGCCGACCCCGGCCGCCGCTGATCCGCCCCGCTGGCGGGCGGCGGCTACCGGAAGCCGGCGGTCACCGCCCGGTGGTCGCTGGCCGGAGTGCGGACGACCCGGGCGTACGCCGCGGTGAGCCCCCGGTAGAGCACGTGGTCGGGACGGGTCAGCGGCAGGGCGGCCGGCCAGGTGAAGCCCGGTCCCCGCCCGGCGTCCGCCTGGGCGTCGTTGAGCAGTTCGGTCAGCGGCTCGATCATGCGGTCGGTGGTGGCGGTGTTCAGGTCGCCGAGCACGATCAGCCGCTCGGCCGGGTCCTGCCGGATCCGGGTGGCGAGCGCGGTCACCGTGCGGTCCCGGGTGCCGGTGTCCCCGGCCCGGGCCGAGCCGAGATGTACGACGTAGACGACCACGTCGCCGCCGGGTGCGGCCACCACCGCCCGCAGCGCGCGGGTCCAGGCCAACCCGGTGTCGACGCCGACGTCCTCGCGGATCGGGAACCTGCTCCAGAGCGCGACCGTGGAGACGGCCGCCCGGTACGGGTAGCGCCCGGCCAGCGTCCCGGCGACCGGAGTACGGGTGTCGCCGGAGACCTCCTGCAACCCGATCAGGTCGGCCTCGGTATCGGCCAGGCTGGCCACCGTGCCGGCCGGGTCGGGGTTGCCGGCCCGCAGGTTCTGGCTGGCCACCCGTAGCCGCACCGACCCGCCACCGCCGCCGGGCAGCCACGCCGTGCCGAAGAGCACCGCCCAGAGCAGGGCCGGCACCAGCGCCCCGGCCAGCGCGATCCGGGACCGGCGCAGCGCGGCGGCGAGCACCAGCAGCGGAACTCCGAGGCCGAGGAAGGGTGCGCCGCTGTCCACCAGGCTGCCCAGGCCACGCACGTTGGGAATCAACCGGTGGCCGGCCATCAGCGCGGTCAGCAGTGCTGCCGCGACCAGGATCAGCATGCCGCGGCGCCGCCCCCGCCCGGCCGGCCCGCCATCCGCCGGCTTGATCTTGCTCTCCGCCACCGACAGCATCGTATCGGAGCCGCTGTCGACCGCCCGACCATTCGGGCCAACTCCGGACGGGCCCGACCGGGCCAGCGGAACTGGACGAACGACCGAACCAGGCGATCTTCGACGCCGGCCCGGGCGGCGGAGGCGAAGCGTGCCCGACCGGCACGGCCGCCGCGACAAGACGGACATGCCACATCTGTCCGGTCCCGCCGCAGTCGGCCTCCGGTGTCGACGACTGCCCGGTTGACCAGGCAAAAGTGTGGCGCAGACCACCGAACCGACCCGCCCCATTCAGCTCGGCGTTACCTAACCTCGGCGGGTGCATCACACGGAACACACTGATCGTGGACAGGACAACGGGGCGCAGGCTGACCGTTCGGCCGATGTCGACTCCACCGACCAGGTAACCGGCCGGCACCGGGCCGCGGCGCCGCGCCGGCTACGCCGGACCCGGGCACTGCTCTCGTCCGGCCCGGTCCGGATCGGCTCGGTCGCCGCGGTGGCCTGCTGCCTCGGCGCGGTGGTCTTCGTCGAGTCGCGGGCCGCGACCCCACCGGTCGACCCGGCCCCGGGCAACCTGCTCGCCGAGCGCGCCGCCAGCGCCGAACGCCAGCCCGCCTCCCGGGCCACCGAACGGGCGCCCGCGCCGACCCCGCCTCCGACCGCCACCCCCTCCACCACGCCGACCGCCCGGCCGACGGTGGCCCGGACCAAGGTCGCCCGGGCCAGCAAGAAACCCAGCCGGCCGACCCCGGTCGCCGGGCTCACCCAGGCACAGATGGACAACGCGCACACCATCGTCCAGGTCGGGGTGAAGATGGACATCCCGCGCCGCGGGCTGGTGGTGGCGATCGCCACCGCCATGCAGGAGAGCAACCTCTACAACCTGGCCAGCGGCGTACTGCCGGAATCGCTGGACTACCCCAACCAGGGCGTCGGCTACGACCATGACTCGGTCGGGCTGTTCCAGCAGCGGCCCAGCTCCGGCTGGGGCACCGTCGCGGACCTGATGCGCCCGGCGTACGCGGCCGAGCAGTTCTACGCGGCCCTGCTCCAGATCCCCGGCTGGCAGGAGATGAGCGTGACCGCCGCCGCACAGGCGGTGCAGGTCTCCGCGTTCCCCGACGCGTACGCCCAGCACGAGGGGCGGGCCGGGACCGTGGTCGGCGCACTGGTCTGAACGGTACGCCGGACCGGCTCAGTAGCGGCGCCACTCCGCGCGGGCGTACTCCAGCACCCGGGGGTGCAGCAGGGTGGACGGCGGCAGCTCCAGCCGGTGCCGGTCCGGCGGAAAGTTCGTGGCGGCCCGCAGCGTCCCGGCGTCCAGGTAGCGCAGTGCGGGTACCTCGGCCGGCAGCCCCAGCACCGGCGCGTCCGGCCCCGGGGCGGCGAGCAGGAACCCCCAGTCGCCGAACGAGGGCACGTCGACGTGGTACGGCAGCGTGCCGAAGCCGGCCGACCGCAGCGATGTCTCGACGCACCAGTACGAGCGGGGCGCGAAGTACGGCGAACCGGCCTGCACCACCACCCGTCCCCGGTCGGCGACCACCGCCCGGACCAGCGAATAGAACTCCACCGAATAGAGCTTCGCGGTCGCCGTCTCGTCCGGGTCCGGCAGGTCCACCACCACCGCGTCGAACCGGGCCGGCTGGGCGCGCAGCCAGCCGAAGGCGTCGGCGTTGACGATCCGGACCCGGGGGTCGGCGAAGGCGTCCCGGTTCAGCGCCCGCAGTTGCGGCTCGGTCCGGGCCAGCCGGACCACCGCCGGATCCAGCTCCACCACGGTCACCGAGCCGACGTCGGGATAGCGCAGCAGTTCCCGTACGGCCAGCCCGTCGCCGCCGCCGAGGACCAGTACCGAGCGCCGGCTGCCGGCGAGTACCGGATGCACCAGCGCCTCGTGGTAGCGGTACTCGTCGACCGAGCTGAACTGGAGGTCCCCGTTGAGATAGAGCCGCAGGTCGGTGACGCCCTGCGAGACCAGCGGCACGGACCGGGTCAGCACGATCTCCTGGTACGCGCTGCGCTCGGCGTGCACCACCGGGTCCCGGTAGAGCTGCTGCCGGGCGGTCACCTCGAAGTCGGCGGCGCTCAGGTAGGCGTACCCGAGGACGAGGCCGACCGCGACGGTGCCGGCGGCCAGCGCGACCCGGACCCGGGCGGTCAACTCCCGCCGGAAGACCGTGCCGACCAGCGCCAGCCCGGCCAGCGCGTTCACCACCCCGACCACCAGTACGCCGCGGAGCTGGCCGAAGAAGGGCATCAGCAGGAACGGGAAGGCGAGGCCGCCGAGCAGCGCGCCGACGTAGTCGGCGGCGAACAGGTCGGCGACGGCGCTGCCGGCGGACTGTTCCCGGATCCGCTGCAACAGCACCATCAGCAGCGGAATCTCCGCCCCGATCAGCAGCCCGAGCAGCAGGGCGGTGCCGACCAGGGCCGGCGCGTAGAGGTCGAGCCAGGCGAAGGCGGCGTAGAGCCCGAGCACCGAGAGTCCGCCGAAGAGCGCGAGGGCGAGTTCGACGACCGCGAACGCGGCGGCGGCCCGGTGCTGGAACGGCTTGGCGACCAGCGCCCCGATGCCCATCGCGAAGACCATCACGCCGAGCACGATCGACGCCTGGCCGACGGTGTCCCCGATCAGGTAGCTGCCGAGCGCCACCAGGGCCAGTTCGTAGACCAGGCCGCAGGCGGCGCAGACGAAGACCGCGCCGAGCACCGCCGCCCGGGCCGCCCGCCGCCGTGGCTTGCCCGCCGGCACGCTCGGCGCGGTCTCCGGCCCCGCAGCGGGATTGAGACGCGTCTCGGTCATCGGCTTCGACCGCGGCTGCGGCGGCCCTTCCGGGGTACGGCCGCGCTGCCGGCGCCCGGGCTCGGGTCGGTGGCGGACGCGACCGGCGGCGGATCCTGGTGCCGGCGCTCGAACACGCCGATCGCCAGGAAGAGGGCGGTGAGCAGGAAGAGCCCGGCGGCACCGAGCAGGAGAATCCAGCGGTCGCGCCAGAGGTCGTTTCCGGGATCGGGCAGCGGCGACGGTGCCGTCGCGGCAGCCGACGTGCCCGGGGCCCGGGCCGCCGAGCCGGAGCCGGTCTCCGAGACCAGCAGCGGCAACAGGACCGCTGCCTGGCAGACCGCCCAGCCGGGATCGTCGACGAACCGGTCGGGGTCGACGCCGAGCCGCTGAAGACCCCGGTCGAAGTCGATGTGTGCCAGGTCCGCGGAGCTGCTCACCCGGTACGAGGCGCTGTCGTTCGACTCGCTGCTCGCCGAGGTGTACCAGACCGCCGCGTCGATCTCCACCCAGCGGGGGCAGCGGGTCGGATCGCTGTCCACCGCGACGTTGTCGCCGAGGTTGGAGCCGACGCTCACCGGTGTGGCCTGGTACGACGCTCGGCCGCTCCGCAGCCGCCAGCCGTAGCAGATCTGCTGCGTCGTGTGCGCCCGCCGGAGCAGCGTGACGGTGTCGGTCCGCTCGGCGCGCTCGGGCGGCGACACCACCGTGCTGTCGTCGTCGGGGCTCAGCGCCCCGAGCACGATGAACCCCACGACGGCCAGGCTCACGACGACCGCCAGGACGATCTTGAGTCGCTTGGCGGTCTTCTCGGCCGCCTTCGCCCGCCCGGCGGCGACCCAGCGCGCGTTCCCGCTCCGCCCGCCGCCTACCTTTCCGCCGGCGGCCATCAGCTGATCGCGGCCGCGATCACGGCCCCGGTCGACAGGTGCACCACCGCCGAGACCCAGACCGCCGGATGTGGCTCCGGGTCGACCAGGATCTCGCCGAGCTGCCCCGGAGTGGCCAGGTCGAGCAGGAGGAACGCCCCAGCCATGATCAGCAACCCGAGCAGCCCGTACGCGGCGCAGCTCACGATCCCCTCGACGAAGTCGTCGTGGCTGACCACGATCGCGGTGGTGACGATGATGCCCACCCCGGCCAGGTTGGAGGCGAGCAGCAGCGCGGCGTTGCGGTTGCGGTCGGCCCAGATCAGGTCGTGCAGCCGGCCCGGGGTGGCCATGTCGACCAGCAGGTAGCCGACGGCCATCAGCACGAGCCCGACCGCCCCGTAGGCGAGGGTGGCCAGCAGGTCGGTGGCGAGGGTCGTCAACACATCAGGCTCCGGAGGGATGAGGAGGTGGGGGGTGCTGGTGAGGGGTGGGACGAGGGAATGCCGCCCCGAATTACTTGCCGTCGCCCGTTACTTGCCGGCGCCGTTACTTGCCGGAGCCGGGGCCGCCGCCCCGGACCGAGCTGCCGCGTCCCCAGCCCCAGGCGTTGCCGACCGTGCCGGAGTAGCGGGGATAGGCGGTGACCAGGCGCTCCAGCAGGATCAGCGAGCCACCGGCCAGCGGCAGGATCACCACCGAGTCCTCGTCGTAGCGCAGGTAGACGCCGCTGGCGTCGACGTACTGGTCGGCCGGCTGCCACGCCCCGGTGATCTCGTCGGCCACCACGCTCGGCGACTTGTCCGAGCGGTACGCGGTCGCGTCCCCGCCGATGTCCTGTGCCGCCGCCCGGACGTACCGGTCCCGCACGTAGCCGCGCGGGGAGAAGTTGCCGTAGAAGATGGCAAAGCCGGCGACCAGGACGCCCACCAACGCGAACGCGCCGCCGACCACGAACCACCTGCGGTACGTCATACCGCCGTCACCACCGTTTCCGTCTCCACCAGTTCGCCGCTCTGCGGGTACGCGTGCCAGGTGCGCCAACCGATCCGACCGGTCCCGGCACCACCCGGGTCGGTCCGGTGCGCCACCCGCAGCGCCGTGATCGCGTCCGGGCCGCCGGGAAAGACGCCGATCAGCGCGTACGGGTCGTCGGCGAGGTCGCGCCGCAGCCGGGCGGTCGCGGCCGACATCTGCCCCGGCGCCAGCCGCCGCACCCCGGCGGTGAACCGGTAGCCGGTGGCCGGGTCGGCCAGCGTCGCCGGCAGTTCGGGGCGCCGGCCGGGCAGGCAGGCCACCGTCTCGATCAGCCCGCCGCCGGGACTCTCCAGCACCACCTGGTGGGAGGCGCCGAGCAGCCGGAGCTGGAGCCGGGTCGCGGGCCGGCCCAGGTGTGTCAGCCGGCCCAGGTCGAGCAGGTGGAGCGCGGGCTGTTCCGGGGTGTCCAGCGCGAGGCTCAGCTCGGCGGCGGTGGTGTCCTCGTACGCGGTGTCCAGGGTGACCAGCATCGTTCAGCCGATCCGCCCCGCCGCCGACCCGTCGGCGCTCTCCGTCGCCTGTGGATAGATCAGCACCTCGGCCCGGTGCAGCCGCTCGCCGGTGCCGACCTCCCAGCGCTCGCTGTCGCCGTACGCCTCGAAGGAGAGCGGGGAGCCGTCGGCGGCGACGTAGTCGTGGTAGCGGACCGTGCCGGTCGGGTCCAGTCCGGTGCTACCGGCCGAGGTGAAGGTGGCCCGTCCCGACTCGTCCCGCCGGTACCGCCGGCCGCCGACCTCCAGCTCGGCCGGGCCGGGGCTGATGTCGGCGTCCGGCAGCGCGGTCCAGAGCACCAGTTCCAGGTCGGGGTCCTCCTCGACCGAGAGCCAGAGCTTGCTGCCGTGCGCGTCGTCGAGCAGGTGCTCCGCCCAGCCCCAGGCGCCCTCCCGGAACCGCAGCGTGCCGCGTACTCCGTACGAGGTGTGCCGGATCTCCACCAGGTCGCCCGGCTTGATGGTGCGCGGGTCGCCGCGGAGCGCGTCGGCGTCGTCGTCGGCGCTCCGGAACGGATCGGTCACCCGTGTCCCGGCCGGCCCGGCGGCCCGCTTCCGGGCGGTACGCAGCGCGACCACCGCCACCAGCACGCCCGCCGCCGCGACCAGCAGACCCGCCGCCGCCACCAGGTACGCCGTCGCCCCGTCCAACGCCCGTGCTCCTCTCGATCCCGCTGGGCGCCGACGGTAACAAGGCGACGCACGCCGCCGACAGGGCATGATCGGAAATGGAGCCGGTAGGCCGGGCGAGTATCGCCGGACGGCCAGCGGGATGTCCGGCGGGCTCGCCCGGGCCGGCGTCGAGCCCGCCCGGCCGGTGCCCTGGTCAGGGGCGTTTCGGCAGCACCACGATCTGCCCGAAGAACTCGTCGATCCGCCGGATCACGTCGTTGAAGTCGTCGAGGTCGATCGGCTTGGTGACGTACGCGTTGGCCCGCAGGTTGTAGCTGCCGAGGATGTCCGTGTCGGCGTTGGACGTGGTCAACACGACAACCGGGATCGTCCGCAGGTTGTCGTCGCTCTTGACCTGGTTGAGCACCTGCCGACCGTCCATTCGGGGCATGTTCAGGTCCAGCAGGATCATGTCCGGCCGGGAAGCCTCGCGGTGCCGCCCCTCCTGGTGCAGGAACTCCATCGCCTCCTGGCCGTCGCCGACCACGTCGATCGCCTTCGGTACCTCCGAGGTGGCCAACGCCTCCTCGATCATCAGGACGTCGCCCGGGTCGTCGTCGACGACCAGGATGCGTACGGGGTTCGGCTCGGCTGCGTGCACGGCATACCTGCCTCTGGTCGTGGGGATGGAACGGCGGCGGCCCGCGACCAGCCTACGGTGTGGTCTCCGGCAAGCTGTCGACCGTCGACGCGGCGTGCGAACCCTAACCGATCAACGGTCGCCCAATGCGGCCGGGTCATGCTCTTCCCGGTCATAACGGAGCAAGTCGTCCAGGCCGCTGATCCGCAACACCCGCTCGACCCGCCCCGTCGCACCGGTCAACCGCAGCCAGCCGCCCCGGGAGCCTGCCCGGTCGTCTCCCCGGACGAACGCCGCCAGGCCGCTGGAGTCGCAGAAGGTCAGCTCCGCGAGGTCGGCGAGCAGGCGATGGTGCCCGTCGTCGACCAACTGGTCAATCTCCGCGCCGAGCCTCGGCGCGGTGGTGACGTCCAGTTCGCCGGCCAGGTGGAGGCGCACCAGCCTGGGGTGCACCAGGTGCCTGACGGAGAAAACCACACCCGCCTCCGTACGCTCAGCAGCCAATACTTGCAGTCAGGCAAGTATACGCATCACCCAGAGACCTACATCCAGGGCCCGGTGCCGGCCGACGGTACCGGGCGGCCCGGTCGCCGCGTTCCCCGGCCACCGGCCGGCGAGGTCGGTTTGCCGGGGATGGCCGGGGGAAGGCGCGCACCGGCGGCAGCCGGGTACGGCCTGGTCAGGAAGGAGAACAGGCATGGTGGAGCGGGGCGTCCCCACGGTCACACTTCCCTCCGGCGAGGAGATTCCCGCCCTCGGCCAGGGCACCTGGGGGATGGCGGAGGACCCACGTCGGCGGGACGACGAGATAGCCGCGCTCCGCGCCGGGGTGGACGCCGGACTCACCCTGATCGACACCGCCGAGGTGTACGCCGACGGCGGCGCGGAGGAACTGGTCCGGGAGGCGCTCGGCGACCGGCGCGAGGAGATCTTCCTGGTCAGCAAGGTCTCCTCGGAGCACGCAGGCGTCACCGGGACCGCCGACGCCTGCGCCCGCAGCCTGGAGCGGCTCGGCACCGACCGGATCGACCTGTACCTGCTGCACCAGCGCGGCGACGCACCGCTGCCGGAGACGGTCGAAGCGTTCACCAGCCTGATCACCCAGGGACTGATTCGGCACTGGGGGGTGAGCAACTTCGACGTACCGGAGGTGGTCGAACTGGCCGCCATCCCGGGCGGTACCGCCGTGGAGACCGATCAGATCCCCTACAACCTCACCCGCCGGGGCGCCGAGTGGGATCTCCTCCCCCGTTGCCGCGCCGCCGGCCTGCCGGTGATGGCGTACTCGCCGCTGGAGCGGGGCCGGATGCTCGGGCACCCGGCGCTGGCCCGGGTCGCCGGGCGGCACGGCGCCACGCCCGGACAGGTGGGACTGGCCTGGCTACTCGGTCAGGACGGGGTCTGCACGGTGACCAAGGCGAGCAGCCCGGAGCACGTCCGGGAGAACCGCGCGGCCGTCGAGTTGACCCTCACCGAGGAGGACCTCGCCGAACTCGACCGGACCTTCCCGGCGCCCGACGGACCCCGACCGCTCGAACTGCTCTGAACCGCTCAGACGGCCTTGAGCCGGGCCGGCTGGCGGATCGGCTCCACGCCCAACTCGTCGGGGCGGGCGGCATCCTCGGGTGCGCCGCTGTCCGGCGGCTGGAACAGGTAGCGGACGAACTCGCCGCCCGTCTCGTTCTCCTCGGAGCCGGGCCACTGGCCGACGGCGTCCACCCCGATGACCTCCCGGCCGCCCTCGTCGGTCTCCTCCAGCAGCGCCCAGAGCGACACCGGGTAGCAACGGGTCGTGTCCGGGGCGATCCGCCAGCGGGCGTACCAACCCGGCCGGGCGGGGACGATCTCGACGATCCTCTTCATGGTGACCTTCCTCCGGCGGCACGCGGGTCTCACGGGCCGACCCGATCGTCGGCGCCGGGCGGGTGAGGCGGCCTCACCCCGGCCGGGTGAGCTCCCGGCATCCCGGGGCCCGGGTCCCGGCGCGTTTCGCCGCTGCGGGGTCGGGAAGGCGGTTGATCGCGCCGCGGGCGTACGGTCGGCCGGCGCATGGCCGACCCGGCCCGGTGGTGCCGAAACGCGGAGCGAGCCGAGGTGGGCCCGGATCGGCGATCGGCCGGTCGAACTCTTCGGGCTCACGACGACGAGCGCAGCGAGGAGACGGCATGAGCGGCAAGCAGATGGAGGGCGACAACCAGCGGCGCCGTACCCTGGCCCGGCAGGCCCGTCAGCGGGGCCGGCGGCCGAGCGAGGTCGGCGCGACCTTCGGCGCGGACAAGCAGCTCAGCAGCCTCGACCGGGGGCGCCGGGACGGTCCCGCCCCGGCCGGGAGCCGCAAGCTGAACGCCGAGCGCGGTGGCCCGGTCACCCCGCCGCCGGCACCGGCCGAGCGGCCCAAACCGGTCCCCGACGAGCTGGTCGGCACGACCACCACCGACGTTCCGGTGATCGGGTACCGGGATCTCGTCTCCGACATCGGGCGCCGGGCCGGCGTCGACTTCGAACAGGCCCGGGCGGCCGCCGGGGCCACGGTCGTCACGCTGGCCCGGGCGCTGGACACCGCCGACCGGCAGCGGCTGCTCGCCGCCGTACCGAACCAGTTGCACGACGACGGCTCGCTGGCCGCCGGCAACCGGCGCCGCGACCTGGCCGGCTTCCTCGACGAGGTGGCCCGGCTGACCCATCGCAGCCCGGAACAGGCCCGGTACCAGGCGCAGGCGACGCTGAGCGCGCTCGCCGCACAGGACGGCGGGCTGATCGACTCGCTGAACCTGCCGCCGGAGCTGCGGGACCTGCTCGGCCCGCCACCGGCCGGTGGCGGGTTGGTCGACCCGGCCGGTGCCACCGCCGCGCTGACCGACGACGAGCTGCGGGACGCGTTGGCGACCCTCCCCTACTGGTCGGGGGACCGCCGCAGGCTGACCCGGACCATCGAGCTGCCGCCGGAGAACCTGGACCGGGTGCTGGGCCGGCTGGCCCGGCTGCGGCCGGAGACCGGGCGGGGGCCGACGGTCGGCCGCGAGTCGCCGGGGACGGCGGTGCTCACCGTCCGGACGCGTTCACTGGACGCGGTGACCGCGCCGGACGTGGCGCTGGCGCACCAGATCGACGACGCGATCGACGAGGTCGGCGCCGGGATGGCCGCACCGCCGCCGGAACGGGCCAGCGGCCCTCGCTTCGGCCCGTGACGCGCACCGCGCCCGCCGGCCCGCCACTCACCGGCGGGCCGGCAGCTCGGGAGAGGCGCTCTCCAGGGGTACGGCGTTCGCCGGCACCAGCCCGAGCTGGATCGCCTGTCGGGTGAACGCGGCGTCCAGCAGCCAGTCGGCACTGACCCGAGCCCGGTTCGCCGGCATCGCGATCAGGTGGTAGCCGCGGGTGACCGCCTTGGCCGGCAGTCCGGACAGCGGTACCTGCACCGGGTTCGCGGCCGCGTCGGTGCCGCCGAGGTCCACCACGAAGCCGAGGTCGTGGTGCCGGTACGGCCGGCGCTTGCCCTGCCCGTACGAGGCGGCGACGTTGTGCGCCGCCAGTTTCCCCTGCCGCTGGGCGTGCTGGGCGGTCATCGCCGTCGACTCGCCCGGCCGGGTCAGGTCGGGTACGGCGGCGGCGTCCCCGCAGGCGTAGACGTCGGGGAAGCCGGGCACGTTGAGGAACTCGTCGACGACCAGCCGTCCCTTCTCGGTGGGCAGTCCCAGATCGGCCACGAGCGGGTCGGGGCGGACGCCGACGCACCAGATCAGCGAGCGGGTCGGTACGTACTCGCCGTCGCTGAGCCGCACCCCGTCGGCCGTCGCCTCCTTGACCGTGGTGCCCATCCGCACGTCCACGCCCCGGGCGTCGAGCACCCGGCGGGCGGTCTGCGACATCCGCTGGTGGAGTTCCGGCAGTACCCGCTCGGCGAGGTCGAGCAGCATCCAGCGCGGCCGTACGCCGAGCCGGGGGTGCTGGGCGGCCAGCGCGTCGGTGAAGAGCTGCCCGTGCGCGGCCACCTCTGTACCGGTGTAGCCGGCGCCGACCACCACGAAGGTGGTACGCGCGTCCCGCTCCGCCTCGTCGTCGGTCGCCTCGGCCAGCTCGATCTGGCTGACCACGTGGTCGTGCAGGTAGAGCGCCTCGGGCAGCCCCCGGAAGCCGTGCGCGTGCTCGGTGACCCCGGGGATCGGCAGCAGCTTGTTGACACTGCCGACCGAGATGATCAGCCGGTCGTAGTCGAGCTGCCCGGGGTCGCCCTCGGCGCCGGCGTAGTCGACCCGCTTCGCGGCCAGGTCGATGTGCCTCGCCTCGCCGATCACCACCCGGACCCCGTCCAGGGTGCCGGCGAGGGAGATCGAGACCCGACTCGGCTCCAGGATCCCGGCCGCCACCTCGGGCAGCAACGGGAGGTACAGGAAGAAGTCGGTCGGGTTCAGCAGCACGATCTCGGCCCGGCCGTTGGCGATCCGGGACAGGCTCTTGGCCGCGTGGTAGCCGGCGAACCCGGCCCCGACGATCACAACGCGCGGTTTGGTCATGAGAGGCCCCTTCCCGGCCATCCGGCGGGCAAACCCACCCGTGGAGGTACCTGGCGGGGCGGGCCGGGCGGACCGGAGGGGTCGCCGACGGCGGCGAACCGGGCGAGAAAGACGATCATGCCCGTTGACAGCCACAGCTCGCATTGATGACGATGCCTGGCATGACATCCCAGGACTCCCGAGGCGACGGGCCCACAAAGCCGAGTCGCCGTACGTTCCTGTCCGCCGCCACCGTCACCGCGGCCGCCGCCACGGTCGCCGCTCCGCTCGCCACCGCCCCGGCCGCCTCCGCCAGCACCGGCGGCGGCCCGTCCGGACCCGGTCGGCCGATCCGGCCCCAGTCGCCGGACCGGGAACTGCGGGAACTGCTCCGCGAGATCGACCAGCGCCGGATCGAGGCGATCGTCCGCCGGCTCGCCGAGTTCGGCACCCGGCACACCCTCTCCAGCCAGGACGACCCGGCCCGGGGGATCGGCGCCGCCCGGGACTGGATCTACGAGCAGATGCGGGGTTACGCGGCCCGCTCCGGCGGGCGGATGACGGTGGAACTTCAGTCGTACATCCAGGAGCCGGCCTCCCGGATCCCGGTGCCGACCCGGATCACCAACGTGGTCGCCACGCTGCGCGGCGAGACCTCGCCGGAGCGGATCTACGTGGTGACCGGGCACTACGACTCCCGGTGCACGGACGTCATGGACGCCACCAGCGACGCGCCGGGCGCCGACGACGACGCCTCCGGGGTGGCGGTGGCGATGGAACTCGCCCGGATCATGGCGACCCGGCGCAGCGAGGCCACCATCGTCTTCGCCGCGGTGGCCGGCGAGGAGCAGGGCCTCTACGGTTCGGGATACATGGCGCGGCAGTACAAGGCGGCCGGCGCCGACGTGCAGGGCATGTTCAGCGACGACATCGTCGGGAGTTCGACGGCGGACGACGGCACCCGGGACCGGCGCACGCTCCGGCTCTTCGCCGAGGGCGTGCCGACGGCCGAGACGCCGGCCGAGGGCAACACCCGGCGCTCGGTCGGCGGCGAGAACGACTCGCCGAGCCGGCAACTCGCCCGGTACGTCAGCGACGTGGCAGACAACGACAGCACCGGGATGCGGATCCGGGTGATCTACCGCCGGGACCGCTACCTGCGCGGCAGCGACCACATCTCGTTCCTGGAGCAGGGCTACCCGGCCGGCCGGTTCACCGAGCCGAACGAGGACTTCGCGCACCAGCACCAGGACGTCCGGCTGGTCGACGACAAGCAGTACGGCGACCTGCCGGAGTTCTGCGACTTCGAGTACATCACCCGGGTGGCCAAGGTGAACGCGGCGGCGCTCTGGTCCCTGGCCCAGGCCCCCGGCACGCCGAAGGGCGCCACCATCGTCACCTCGAACCTGACCAACGACACCGAGCTGCGCTGGACCCGGGGCACCGAACCGGACCTGGCCGGTTACGAGGTCGTCTGGCGGGAGACCACCGCGCCGGAGTGGACCCACGTGATCCCGGTCGGCGACGTCACCACGACCACCATCGACTTGTCGAAGGACAACGTCTTCTTCGGCGTACGCGCCGTCGACACCGCCGGGCACCGCAGCCCGGTGGCGTTCCCCCGCCCCGGTAGCTGAGCGCCGGGTCGGCCTACCCGGCGACCGGCCGCCGTCGCCCGTCCCGCCCGGCGCAGTTGGTGCCCGGGCGGGACGGGCGTGCGGAGATCCGGCCTTCCCGGACGGGAGGGCCGCCGCCCGGGAGGCCGTCGCGCGGGGCGGTGCCGGGATCCTCGGGCCGCTATGCTGTGCCCGGCTCCGATGCGGCCGGCCGCTTGCGCCCCCGGGTTTGGTGAACGCATCGCTCGATCCCTGACTGTCGCAGCGGAGACTCCCGAAGGCGGCCCGGTCAGTAACGCAAGCGCTGAGACGACGGCCGCCGGTATGGAGCTTCGATGACCACGTCGATCCCCGACCCGACGAACACGGCAGCCGAACCCGGTCCGACGCCCGCGACTCCCGGCCCGACGCCTGGGACGCCCGGCCCGACGCCCGCGACTCCCGGCCCGAAGGCGATGGCCAGGGCGCTGCGGGGCGAGTTGCGCGGCCGGTTCGACCTGGCGGTGACGCACAGCGAGTGCCTGGAGATCATCGCCCGGCAGCACGGCGTCGACAACTGGAACATCCTGGCCGCCCGGCACCCGGCCGCCACCGCACCGGCCGGCGACGAGCCGGAAGCCGCGTTCCCGTGGGGCGCCCGCAGCGGCACCATCCCGGTACTACGGATCTTCGCCGTCGACCCGGCTCTCCAGTTCTATGTGGACTTCCTCGGCTTCACCGTCGACTTCGGCGGACCCAACGCCGGCCCTGGGACCGCCTACTACGGTCAGGTGTCCCGGCACGGCACCACCCTGCACCTGGCCGAGACGGCGTACGACGCCGGGCAGGGTGCGACGGTGTTCCTCTGGATCGACGGCATCGACGAGCTGCGCGAACGGTTGAACCAGCGGCGTACCGAGGTGCCGGTGTGGGGGCCGGCGGTCTGGACGCCCCGGGTGGAGCAGGCCCAGTGGGACGGCAGGGTGCTCACCGTCGCCGACCCGTTCGGCAACCATCTGCGGTTCTCCGAGCCCGCCGACCCGAGGATCCGAGCCGGGCTGCCCCGCTGGGCGTAACGGGCCGCTGTCGCGGGGTTCGGCCTCATCGCGATCGTCGTCGGCCTCCAGGGCCTGTTCACCCCGGACGGCTGACCTCTGCTGGCCCGGCTCGGGTAGGACAGCATCGCCCGAGAGAGCGGTCAGAAGACGACACCCACGTCCCGGGCCACGATGTCGTCGAGGCAGCGCTCCGCCAGCGCGGCGACGGTCAGCGCGGGGTTGCAGGCTGCGGTGGAACCGGGGATCAGCGAGGCGTCGACGACGTACAGCCCGGGATAGCCGGCGACCCGGCCGAAGCCGTCGCAGGCCCGGCCGAGCACCGCGCCGCCGAGCGGATGGAACGTGTACGCCTCCAGCCCGTTCATGTCCAGCAGCCCGTACGGCGCGGCGGCGGCCAGCGACAGCAGCCCGTCCAGTACGCCGATCCCGGTCGGCGGTGGTACCGGGCCGGACGGCTCGCCCGACCCGGTGACCAACTGCCGCAGGGTGGCCCGGATCGCCTGCTGGGCCGCCCGGTCCCCGTCCGGCGGCCAGACCAGCCGGACGTCGTCGGCCAGCGGCAGGTACTCGAAGCGGCCGACCGGTTCGCAGATCCCGAAGCCCGGCACCGGCATCGCGTGGGTCTCCACCGGAAACGGCGCCGGACCGAACTCGATGGTGACCGCGTTCTCCGGGTCGTCCCAGCGCGTGATCGCCACACTTGTCGGGCCGCCCTGGTACGCCCCGGTCGGCTCGGGCACCAACGCCCGCAGGTGGATCCGGGACCCGTTGTTGCCCCAGTGCCGGCCGACCTCCTCGGTCAGTCGCGGCAGCGCCCCGGTGTCCCGGGCCCGGACCAGCATCCGGGAGGTGCCCATCGACCCGGCGGCCAGCACCAGGGCGTCACCGGTCAACGTCACCCGTTCCAGCAGAGTGCCGTCGGCGTCGATGTGCCGGGCCCGGACGACGTACCGGCCCTGCGCGTCGGTCGCGATGTCGGTCACCACGTGCAGCGGCCGGACCTCGGCCAGGCCGCTCGCCTCGGCCCGGGCCAGGTAGTTACGGTCCACCGAGGTACGCGCCCCGCTGTTGATCCCGGTCAGGTACTCGCCGATCGACGCCGACGGCACCGCGTCCCCGGTCAGCTCGGCCCGGACCACGGACCAGTCGCACGCCTCGTCGATCCGCCCCGCCGGCAGGCCGGCCCGGCGGGCCTGGTCGAGGAAGAGCCGGGTGCCGGCGTACCGCTGGTGCGCCAGGATGTCGTCGGGGATGGTGCCGACCCCGATCCGGGCCCGGACCCGGGGATAGTAGCGGTCGGTCATCTCCTGGTAGTCGAGTTCGGCCGGCATCACCCGGTCGAAGACCGCCTCGGCCGGTTGCAGCAGCACCCCGTCGACCAGCGAGAGTCCACCCACGGCGGCACCGGTGACCACGTTCATGCCCTGCCCGACGATCTTCTCGAAGAGTCCGGCGTACGGCCGGTAGACCGCCGGCGGCATGCCGGGATAGACCGGGGTAGGGGTGAACCACGACGACCGGCGGTCCGGACGCAGGAACGGCGGGAAGGTGTCCCCGGCCGGGGTGACCGGCCAGCGCCGGCCGCGTTCCAGCACCACACTGCGTACGCCGGCCTCGGCCAGCCGGTACGCGGCGATCGCGCCGCCGTACCCGCTGCCTACCACGACCACCCGGTGCCGTTCCTCGACGGTACGGACTGCGGCCAGCCCGGTGGCAGCGGCGGCGGCCCCTGCGCTGAGGCCGAGGAACTCCCGGCGGGTGAGGTCGGTGGCCATGACCGCTCCCCCGTCAGTGCCGGACGCGCGTCGCGGGCTGGATCACCGTCATGGGCAACAGTGTCACCCCTCGATGGAATTTCCGCACGGCGGCACCGCGCGGCACCGTCT
This sequence comes from Plantactinospora sp. ZYX-F-223, assembly GCF_039649625.1. NCBI lineage: Bacteria > Bacillati > Actinomycetota > Actinomycetes > Micromonosporales > Micromonosporaceae > Plantactinospora > Plantactinospora sp. ZYX-F-223. Next base: position 54,728 of record NZ_JBDJAV010000057.1, read on the forward strand.
CCCTCCGCCGTGCGCCCGACCGCGCCTGGCCTGCCGGCCTAGTCCCGCTCTAGTCCTCTTCCTCTTCCTCTTTGCCGCCCGGGGGATCCCGCCACCGTTTCGAACTCGGTCCGGTGCGTTCGGCGTCGAACGGGTTGTCGGTCGCCTCGTCGGTCTGTTCGAAGCTCGGCCGGCGGACCTCCTCCGGCTCGGGTACCTGCACCGGCCGGGCGCCGGACTGCTCCGGTGGATAGTGCGCGACCGTCTCCCGGGCCTGCTGGGCGCCCTCCGCCATCGGCGGCTCCGGCGTCGTACGGCCGCGGTGCAGCTCGTCGCGGATCCGTTGCGGTGGTTCGGCGGCTCGTTGCGGCAGGTCCCGGCCGAGGTCGGCGACGAGCGGACCGTACTTCGCGTCGAAGGCGGGCCGCTCGGACCGGATCTGTGGCATCCGGTCGAAGTTGCGCAGCGGCGGCGGGCAGGTGGTGGCCCATTCCAGCGAGTTGCCGAAGCCCCAGGGGTCGTCGACGTCGACCATCCGGCCGAACCGCCACGACTTCCAGACGTTGTAGATGAAGAACAGCGTGGAGGTGCCGAGCACGAACGAGCCGATGGTGGAGACGGTGTGCAGCGT